>DASYMJ010000109.1:0-53565 GCA_036009105.1 Thermoanaerobaculia bacterium
TTTCAGGAGTTGCGCGTCGATCGAGTCGCCGGCGATCGTCAGCGTGCGCTGGTCTTCCTCGGTCGGGTAGCGGCCCTTCATGACGCAGAAGTCGGTCGTGCCGGCGCCGATGTCGATGATCATCGTGTGCAGCAGCGCGTCGAGTCCATACGCGACGGCGAACGGCTCGGTCACGATCAGCAGGCTGTCGACGATGCCTTTCATGGCGTTGCGCAGGTACTGCTTGTTCGTGCGCAGCGCGGCGGCCGGCACGCCGACCACGGCGCGCACCCGCGAGCTGCTCACCCGCCCGTTCGTGCTCACCCCGACCAGCCCCAGGAGATGCTTGAGCAGCTCGCGGACGGCTTCCACGTCCTTCTCCGACCCTTCCTTGAGCAGGCCGCGCTCGAGCGGGCGGTGGAGGTCGAGCATGGTGCGGTTGGCCACCGCCTCGTGGCCGATCAGGACGCTGCGCTTGAGGACTTTGCGCGCCACCATGTCCACCGGCCAGCCGACGAAGCTGTCCACCAGGAAGCGCTCGCCGTTCGAGCCGGAGATGGCGCTGCGCGAGGTGCCGAGGTCGATGCCGACGTGGAGGAGCTCATTGGAGTCATTCAGCATTCCGAAACTTCCCTTCATCCTTGATTCGCATACGACCGGATGCCGTGAAACAGCGCCTCCGCTATCTGCTGGCGATATTCGGCCCTTCCCAGCATGGAAGCTTCCTTCTCATTGGAAAGGCATCCCACCTCGGCCAGGATGGCCGGCATCTCCGTCGCCACCAGGACGATGAACGGCGCGCGCTTCACCCCCCAGTTCTCCAGCCCCGGATCGGACTTGCGCAGCTTCGTGAAGAGCTGCTGCTGGACGGCGGCGGCGAGCCGCTGCGACTCGCTGCGCCGCGCGTCGGCATAGACGCCGTCGAGCAGCTTGCGCAGGTCGGCCAGCGAGTAGCCGGAGAGGCGGTTCTCATCCGCCGCGAGGCGGGTCAGCGAGGGATCGCTGGTGGGCCCGAGGTAGTAGGTCTCCACGCCGTGGCTGGCGGTGTGGGCCACGATGGAGTTGACGTGGATGGAGACGAAGATGTCGGAGGAGGACTCGTTGGCCAGCCGGGCCCGGTCGCGCAAGGGGATCAGCTTGTCGCCGCCGCGCGTGATCACCACCTGGAAGCCGTTCTTCTCCAGCATGGCTTTCAGGCGCGTGGCGACGTCGAGGGTGATGTCTTTCTCGGCCAGGCGGACGATGGAGGTGCCGGGGTCGGCGCCGCCGTGGCCGGCATCGATCACCACGCGCTTCACGGCCAGCGAAAAGGCGTGCGTGTCGAGCGGGGCCAGCGAGTCGACCGTCGGCCGCGCATTCGGCCGCGGCCGTGGATCAGCGGGAAGGACGGCGGCGCTGGCGATGGTGTCGTGCGGCTGGGCGGCAGGGCCGCCGTTGAAGTAAGTGGAGGCGGCGAGGGTGATCGGCACGAGGAGCAGCGGCGCGCGGCGGAGCCACATTTTGAGGATCCGGTTGGCGGGGCGCAGCGCGCGCGGCGGCCCTCCCCGCATCGTGTCGAGGTTCTCCGCGACCGCCTCTGCGAGCAGCCGCCGCTTCACCCGATCGACCGATTCCCGCCCCATCCCGCCACATTCTAACGTTTTAGCGGCTCGATGACGCTGTAGCGCCTCGTGGCCCCCACCCACGGGTCGACCAGCGAGACCTTGATGGTGTGGGGCAGCTTCGCCCCGGCGGCCTCCCGGTAGTCGGAATAGTCGGTCTGCTGCGGGATGCGCCCGATCGGCGTATCGGTGAGGACGACGCGGCGGATGAGCAGGCCGTCGGCGTCGAAGGTGAAGCGCTGATTGCCCGCGGCGAGGGTGGTGGCGTCGATCGCTCTGGCATCGGCCGGGATGTCTCGCGGCCTGATGAAGGCGAAGGCGCCGGCCAGCTGGTGCATGTTCTCCAACTGCCCGGCATTCATCGGCTTGCCGTTCACCGTGCCTTCCGTCGCGCCGAAGTCCTGCTCCACCTGGCCCACCTTCACCTGAAAGTGCTCCCCCTGCTGGGCGATCTCCAGCGGCTCCTGCTTGCCGTCCCATCCCTCCCGCGTCCCTTTCAGGGTGAGGTTGCCCAGCTTCGAGGTGTCGCCGATCGCGGCCGCATAGCGGGCGATGACGTCCTTCGGCGCCGGGCGCTGCGGCTTGTCCGGGGCGGGGGTGGGGAAGGGGGGCGCGGTCTGCGGCAGCGCCACGAGATTGACCGGCTTGAGCGCGCCGCGGTGGCAGGTGTAGCAGGAGACCACCGGCCGTCCCCCGAACGATTTCTCATTGAGCTCCCTGGTCAGGGCGATCATTTCCCGCCCCCGCTTCTTCTCCGGCTTCGCATCGCTGGCAAAGTCCCAGCCGTCTTTGTCGCTCACCACGTGGCAGTAGTCGCAATGCGTGCCGATGGAGGCGCGCATCATGTTCATGGTGCGCTGGAGCTGGATCGGGGTGAGCCCCTCGAGCAACTGCACGTTTTTCGGCTGCTGGGCAAAGAGCGGCGCGGCGGCGATGAGCGCGGCGAGATACGCAAGCTTTCGCATGCCGAAGAGGGTAGGCGCACCGCGCGGCGTGGTGCTGTGACGGTGGGGTGACGGGATGTGTCGGGGAAACAGCTATCAGTTATCGGTTGTCAGTAGGACCGTCGCTACCGACAACTGACAACCGACAACTGCCCCGGGCGGCTATCCTGCAATACTCTCCCTCCGTGCCCGACATGAACATCCGCGTCCCCTTCGCCACGCTCCTCAAGATCGCCCTCTTCTGCCTCCTCGCCCTGGCCATCTACGAGCTCTATGCGGTGCTGGTCATGGTCGTGGTGGCCGTGCTGCTGGCGGTGATGCTCGCGCCGGCGGTCCGCTTCATGACCCGCCATCGCATGCGGCGCGGCCTGGCCATCGGCGTCATCGCCATGGTGCTGTTCGGGCTCCTCGGCTTTTTCTTCGCCGTGATCGTGCCGGCCATGGGGCGGCAGGTGAAGGAGCTGAGCGGCGAGTTGCCGAAGGTCTCCCAGCAGGTCATCCAGCGTTTCCCCATGACCGCGCCGCTGCTGCAGGACGCGCAACGCCGGCCGGACGTCGCGCAGATGAAGGCCTGGCTCCTGCGCGGCCTGGTGGCGAGCCAATACGCGCTCGAGGCTTTGACCGCGATCATCCTCGTGCTCGTCATCACCCTGTATCTGCTGGTCGAAGGGGCGGACATTTATGAATGGCTGGTCAGCTTCGCCAGGCCGGAGCAACGGCCGAGGTGGCGGCGCACGGCGGACGAGGTGGGCCAGGTGATCCTCGCCTACATGCGGGGGCAGGCCATCACCTGTTTCCTCTGCGGCGGCGTGGCGCTCGTCACGCTCACCGTGCTGCGCGTGCCGGCCGCATTGCCCCTCGCCGTGCTGGCGTTCTTCTGTGACCTCATCCCGGTGGTCGGCACCATCATCATGAGCGTTCCGGCCGTGCTGCTGGCCATGATGGTCGGCCCGGTCCAGGCCGTCACGGTGGTGATCGTCTATGCCGCCTATCACCTCATCGAGAGCTACTGGATCATCCCCCGCATTTACGGCGGCCAGATGCGCCTCTCCACGCTCACCGTGCTGTTGTCCATCACCGTCGGCGCGGCGCTGGCCGGCGCGGTCGGCGCCGTGCTCATCCTCCCCTTCGTGGCCGCCTATCCGATCGTGGAGCGCATCTGGCTCCGCCCTCATCTGCCGAAGGACACGGTGGAGCGGCACGAAGCCATAGAAGCCGATTGAGCGATCGGCGATCAGCGATCGGCGATCAGGAGATAAGGCGCCGCACGCCGGGTTTCTCCTGATCGCTGATCGCTAATCGCTGATCGCCACCATAGGTTAGAATCCCGTTTTCCTCCGCGCGCCGGCTTGTCGGCCGCGCCCGAACCAACCGAAGGAGCCCCACTGCATGACCGCGACACTAGAAGCCCATAGTCAGAAGAACGTCCATCAATTCGACGCCGCGACGTCGACCGGCCGCGAGCCGTTCAAAGTCAAAGACCTGTCCCTGGCCACCCTCGGCCGCGCCGAGATCCGCCTGGCCGAGCACGAGATGCCCGGTCTCATGGCCGTCCGCGCCAAGTACGCCGCGCAGCAGCCGCTGGCCGGCGCCAAGGTGATGGGCTCTCTGCACATGACCATCCAGACCGCCGTCCTCATCGAAACGCTCCACCTCCTCGGCGCCGACGTGCGCTGGGTCTCCTGCAACATCTTCTCGACCCAGGACCACGCCGCCGCGGCGGTGGTGGTCGGCCGCCCCGAGAGCGGCGGCACGGCCGAGAACCCGCGCGGCATCCCCGTCTACGCCTGGAAAGGGGAGACGCTGGAGGAGTACTGGTGGTGCACCTCCGAGGCTCTGTTGTGGCCGGACGGCAGCGGCCCGACCCTGATCGTCGACGACGGCGGCGACGCGACGCTCCTGGTGCACAAGGGCGTCGAGTTCGAAGGGAAGAACCACGTTCCCGATTTCAATCCGTCCGATGAGCCGGAAGAGTGGGGCGTCATCCTCGACCTGCTGCGCGCGGAACTGAAGCGCGATCCGCAGCGCTGGACGCGGGTGGCGAAAGACATCAAGGGCGTTTCCGAGGAGACGACCACCGGCGTGCACCGCCTCTATCAGATGCAGGAGGCGGGCGCGCTGCTCTTCCCCGCCATCAACGTCAACGACTCGGTGACCAAGTCGAAGTTCGACAACATCTATGGCTGCCGCCACTCGGTCATTGACGGCCTCAATCGCGCCACGGACGTCATGATCGCCGGCAAGCTGGCCGTGGTGGCCGGCTACGGCGAAGTGGGCAAGGGCTGCGCGCAGGCGCTCAAGGGACAGGGCGCGCGGGTGGTGGTGACCGAGATCGATCCGATCTGCGCGCTGCAGGCGGCCATGGAAGGCTTCGAGGTGCGCACGCTGGAGAGCGTGGTGGAGCGGGCCGACATCTTCGTCACCGCCACCGGCAACAAGGACATCATCACCGCCGACCACATGTCCCGCATGAAGCACAATGCCATCGTCAGCAACATCGGCCATTTCGACAACGAGATCGACATGGCCGGCCTGCGGAAGTTCCCCGGCGTGAAGCGGGTGAATATCCGCCCCCAGTTCGACGAGTGGGTTTTCGCCGACGGCCATAGCGTCCTGATCCTGGCCGAGGGCCGCCTCATGAACCTCGGCTGCGCCACGGGCCACCCGTCGTTCGTCATGTCCGCCTCTTTTACCAACCAGGTGCTTGCACAGCTCGCGCTGTGGAACAACACCGGGGAGTATCGGAAAGAGGTCTATGTGCTCCCCAAGAAGCTGGACGAGGAAGTGGCCCGTCTGCACCTGGCGCACCTCGGGGTGGAGCTGACCGCGCTGACCTCCGACCAGGCCAGGTACCTCGGCATTCCGCCCGAGGGGCCGTTCAAATCCGACCATTATCGGTATTGAGACGCACGGAATCAGAGATTGACCCGCTGGCGAGCCGATTTCGGCTCGCCTTTTTGTTGACAATTGAACAATCCTGCACAATTCTGTGTGCGTAATACGCACAAGGAGGACATGTGCCGCGACCGAGACGACAGGGAACATCCCAATCATCATCATTGACCCATGGGCAGTCCAGTTACGTGCTGCAACGGTTGATCAAGGACCGCCGGGTTTCCGCCGGCGACATTCAGCGCTACGTCGGCGAGATGGCCCGCGAGATTGAAAGCCTCGAGCAGCAACTCGCCTCACTGCGCGCCGCTCATGGCGGCACCGGCACTGGCTCCGGGACCGGCACGGGTACCGGCTCCGGTACGGGCGCGGGCACCGGCACCGGACGCCGGCGGGGCAGACCGCCCGGACGGCGCAGCGGCGCCGCGGCCGGTACGGGTGCAGGCGGCGGTACGGGCGCCGGCGCGCCGGCGCGCCGCCGCGGCCGTCCGCCCGCTTCGGCGGGCGCGCAGAGCGGTGGCGAAGGCGAGGGGACGGGCGGTGGCGAACAGGCCGGCGCCGGTCGTCGCGGCCGCCGTGGACGCCGCGCCGCAATCACCCCCGAGCAGCTCGCCTCGCGCCAGCTGCAGGGCCGCTACCTGGCGCTCATCCGCCAGGTGCCGGAGAACCGCCGCGCACAGTACGCCAAGATCGCCAAGGAAAAGGGCCGCGAGGCTGCCATCAAGGAGCTTCAGGACGTCGTCAAGAAGTAAGAAAAACGCGTTCCCGAGTCAAAAGAGGCGCACATTCGTGCGCCTCTTTTGTTTTTATGCATCTTGAATGCGGACCGCAAAACGGTCTATGCCGCCGGCACGCCGCGCGCTTGAAAACTTCCATTGCACCGGATAGTCATTTCCTCTTCTAGGTGCTGACCACGCGCGAATACATCACGGAGCGCATCGGTCTGGTCTTTCGTAACTGAGGTGAAGGATGCGTTGCCATTGCAGGCTGCATTGCGCACGTCTTCAGCCGCTATGAGAACGCGCCACGCGCACGAACGATGGCCACGTCACGATCCTCTAATGAACCCGCCCGGCCATTGCCCGATGGCAGGCGCTGGCACGCAAGCTCTCTATGTGCATTTCCATCGCTTCGCGAATGAGCTGCATGGCTTCATCCCGTGTTTCACCGACCGCAACACAGCCGGAAGATCGGGCACGTATGCGCGAAATGAGGTGTCGCCCCGCTCTACAATGACCAGGTATTCCATAGTGTTCGCCTAATCTGGCTTACTTGCAGACACTTCCGAGCGTGCCTGCCGGGACGTCGATGCTCGGCTTACTAGCGACTGTTACGGTTCCCGGCTTAGATGGTGCCTGAACGGACGGTGGCTGCCGCTGGTGCGCAGAGGAGCCGCGTTCTACTCTCAATAGACATAAGCGCTCCTCCTGACGCCAAATCTCCCCTTATTGCACCGTCGTTTCTACAACCGCGAGAGCGGTCCGGGGGCCGAGGTAATCTCGGAGGCGGAGGTGCATCGTGCAGAACGCACAAGTCATTTCGATCCTGGAGTCCCTGGCCGGCGGCCTCGATCCCACCACTGGCGCCGCACTGCCGGCTGACCTGTTCCAGTCGCCCGACGTCATCCGGGCGCTGTCCGCGGCCGCGCAGGCACTGAAGCGCGACAACGCCCGCCCCCGCCTGGCCGCGGCGGGCGCGCGGTGGAACGCGGAAGAGGACGCGGCGGTGTGCCGCGAATACGACGAGGGAACTCCCGTGGCGCAGATCGCGCGGCAGCACAATCGGACGCCGGGCGCCATCAGGAGCCGCCTGGTGCACCTGGGGAGGATGGATCCGGGGACGGTGCGGGTGCGCGACAGAGGCCCGCATACAATGCCGCAATGAAGCACTGCAGCCTCCTCCTCGCCTGCCTCGCATTATTGCTGCTCGGCGCTTCCGCGCCGCGCGCGGCCGCATTTTCCAAGACGGCCGGCGGTCACCGCGACGGCTACATCGTCCTGCTCCGGCTTCGCTATGACCTGTTTGCGCGGTGGAAGGCGAGCGGGAAGTGGCCCGACGACCCGGCGGCGAACGCGGCGCTGGAGGGGCACGTCCGGTACTGGGATGAACAGGTCCGGACGGGCAGAGCGCTCCTGGCGGGCGGGGTGAAGGGCGACTATTGGGACAACGCCGCCGTGATCATCATCGATGCGGCCTCCGACGCCGAGGCCAGCTCCGTGGTGAACGGCGATCCGGCGGTCAAGGCGTACGTTTTCCAGGCGCAGGTGCGGCCCTTCGAAACGCATTGGGTGAGCTCGAAATACTGGGGAGGGACAGAGGGAGAGCGGACCGCCGGCCGCCCTCCCCGATAAAGCATGTTATTGCGGCGTCACCAGAGTCACGTGCTGGGTGTCGTTGTTCGTCACGCTCACCAAGGCCCAGAAGAGGCTGCCGGGGGTCTGCGGCTCGATCTCCACGCGGACGGTGTCCGGGGAGCCGTTCGTCACGAAAAGCGAGCTGAGGTCGGCGATCTGGCCGAAAGACGGAAGGTCGCGGAACTCGCCCGTCTCCTCCGTGGCCGCCTCCACGCTCGCCGTGGCCAGCAGCGCGCCGGTCTTCCCTTCCGCGAGCTCGTAAACGCGCACCGCGAAGCGGGAGGGGGAGGGGGCGGTGTCGTAGATGCGCAGCGTCTGGCGGAAACGGGAGGAGATGGGCACGTTGAGCAGATGCAGCGTCGCGGTATGGAGGTCGCCCTCCCGCACGAGGGGCAGCTCGGTGCCGGCATTGAGCGCGTCGCGCGAGGCGTCCAGCGTCCGCAGGTTGATGTCGACGTTCTGGGCCTGATTCCTCAGCACGTACAGCAGCCGGCCGGGATTGGCCGGCGGCAGGCGGAAGAACGGGGTCAGGTTATGCAGCGCCTCGTTCGGCTGGAGCGTTTTGGTGTTCGGGAACACCGCCGGACAGACGCCGTCCGCCGGGCAGGGCCACGGCGCGAGGGGCACCGGCTGGGTGCCGTGGTTGCGCAGCCAGAGGTCGGTCTTCCAGAGCGATCCCTGGCCGCCCGCCACCGGCAAGTCGAGATAGATGGGGAGCAGCACGCGCTCGTACTCGTCCTCCGCGGTCCGGGAGAACAGAAAGATGTTCGGCGCGACGGCGGTGCGGCCGTCGCCGGTCTTCACCGTGACGTCCACAGGCCCTACGGCATGCGGCGGCGTCACCACGACGATCTCCGTATTGCTCTCCGCGCGCGGCGTGACGGTGACGTTGCCGAAGGTGACGAGCGTGGGGCAGGGAGCGAAGCAGGCGAAATTGGGAGGGACGGAGAGGTTGTCGCCGGTGATCCTGACCAGCGTGCCGCCCTTGAACGAGCCGAGGCGCGGCTGGACGTCGCGGATGACGGCGGCGGGGATGTTCTGAGCGGATACGATGGTGGGAACGACGAGCAGCAGAGGGAGGAGGAGAGAGCGAAGGGACTTCATGAAATGTACTTACCTCACAAGCCAAAAAGACATTCGCGCGGGCCAGGCTGCACGCGCATCTCCTTCTACGCGCGCGGCGCGGCGAGCGTCGCCGTCGTTTGCCTGATGTTGACAGCATGCGGGAAGGAGCCGCCGGCGCCGGCCGCGGAGCCGGGCCTGCCGATCGACGTGAAGATCGCCCGCGACACGGTCCTCCTCTACTTCCCGACCGACTGCGAAAAAGTCGATCCGTTCGAGCGGCCGATGCCGAATGACGCCGAGCTGGTGGCCGAGGCGCTGGTGGAGGGGCCGAATGACGTCGAGCAGCGGCGCGGCGCGACGAACCCCTTTCCGGAAGGCTCGTCCGTGCAGTCGGTGAAGATCGCGGACGGCGTGCTGACCATCGACTTCAACGAGCGGCTGCAGAACGTCGGCGGCGCCTGCGCCGCGCAGGCGATCCGCAACTCGGTGGAGGCGACCCTCAAGCGCGTGCCGGGCGTGAGGCGGGTGGTGATCACGGCCGGCGGCAGGGGAACGTAGGGCCGGCTCTCCAGCCGGCCGGGCGAGCTGGAGAGCTCGCCCTACGTGCCCACGGATACACTTGATGCCCATGCGCGTCATGCTCGCCACCGTCATCACCCTGCTGCATTTCTCCGACTACCACTCCCACGCCGTGCCCTCGTACTCGGAGGACCGGGCCGATCAGGGCGGCATCGCGCGCGCCATCGGCTACATGAAGGGCCAGCAAGGGGCGCTCATCTTCAGCGGCGGCGACATGATGAACCGCGGCGCGCCGGCCTGGTCGGACGAGTACAAATGCGCCGAATGGTCCTGGTTCAACGGCGTGGTCGACGCCATGGCCCTCGGCAACCACGACGCCGACTACGGCCAGGACGAGCTGGTCCGGTGCCGCAAGTCGGTGACCTATCCGATCCTCAGCGCGAACACCCCCGGCTTCGAGCCGTACGCGGTCTTCCAGCGCCAGGGCGTCCGCATCGGCGCCTTCGCCACGGCGGGCCCGGACATCGAGACGGCGCGCCAAACGGTGCGGGCGCTGCGGGAGAAAGAGCATGTCGACGTGGTGGTCTACATCGGCCATGAGCACCGCGAGGATGATGAAAGACTCGCCCGCGCCGTGCAGGGCATCGACCTCATCTTCGGCACGCACAGCCACATCAAGCAGGCCCTGACCAAGATCGACGGCACGCAGACGTACTTTATCTCGCCGTTCCAGTACCTGACCTACGTCAGCCGCGTGCAGCTGACGATCGGTGATCACCGCGTCACCAAAGCCAGGGGCGAGCTGGTGAGGATCGACAAAAGGATCAGGGAAGACCAGAGCGTTGCGAAACGCGTCCGGACGATGCAGAAAGCGCTGGAGCAGCAGCATCCCGACCTCTTCCGCCCCATCGGCAGATTGCAGCACGCCCTGACGCAGGACGAGCTCGGACAAAGGACGGTCGAAGTGATGGCCGCGGCGACGGATGCCGACGCCGCCCTCTCCACCACCAGCAGCTTCCGCCAGCCGTTGCCCTCGGGCACGCTCACCGAAGAGCTGCTGCGGAACGCCATGCCGTACGACAACGAGATCGTCCTCTGCACCATGAGCGGCGCGCAGCTGCAGCGCGTGCTCGCCTTCGCCGAGTCGAAGCGCGGCACCGACGCCTTCGCCTACGTGGCCAGGCCGGCGAGCATCGAGAGCGACAAGAGCTACAAAGTGGCGGCGGCCGACTTCCTGGCCAACGGCCCCTACCGCGAAGTCTTCGACTGCGAGAAGACGAAGAGCGGAAAACGTGTTCGAGAAGAGGTGAGACGACGGTTGACCGCCTCGCCCTGAACGATATGATGGACACCACGAATGGAGCGCCCCCCCGCTCGCGCAGCGGTACCCGCTGCGCAACCCTACCCGAGAGGTGATTTCCGGATGTCGTGGATTGCGAGTTTCTACCGCACCGCCCTCGGCAAGAAGGCGGTCATGGCCGTGACCGGCGCCTTCCTGGCCGGCTGGGTGCTGGCCCACATGGCCGGGAACCTGAAGATCTTCATGGGCCCCGAGCACCTCAACGAGTACGCCAAGTGGCTGCGCACCATGGGCGCGCCGGCCATGCCCCACAGCGCGCTGCTCTGGATCGTGCGCATCCTGATGGTGGTGGCCGTCTGGCTGCACATCCAGGCCGCGACGCAGCTCACCCTCCAGTCCCGCGAGGCGCGGCCGCTGGCCTACACCCGCCGCGACAATGTGGTGGCCAGCTATGCCTCCCGCACCATGCGCTGGGGCGGCGTGATCATCCTCCTCTTCATCCTCTATCACCTGCTCCACCTCACCTTCGGGGTGCATGTGGCACCGGCGCAGTTCGTGGAGAACGACCCGTACCACAACGTCGTGGCCGGCTTTCAGGTGTGGTGGGTGGCGGCGGTTTACATCATCGCCAACCTGGCCCTGGGGCTCCATCTCTGGCACGGGCTGCGGGCGCTGTTCGACTCCCTCGGCCTCAACCACCCGAACTTCAACGTGGCCCGGCGCTGGTTCGCCGTCGCCTTCGCGCTCGTCATCACGATCGGCAACATCTCGATGCCGGTGGCCGTGCTGCTCGGCATCCTGAGGTAACGGAATGGAACTGAACTCGAAGATCCCGCCCGGGCCGGTGGCAGAGAAGTGGTCGTGGGCGAAGTCGCATTACAAGCTGATCAACCCCTCGAACAAACGCAAGTACGACGTGATCGTGGTCGGCGCCGGCCTGGCCGGGGCGGCCGAGGCGGCGTCGATGGCGGAGCTCGGATACAACGTGAAGTGCTTCGTCTATCACGACTCTCCGCGCCGCGCGCATTCCATCGCCGCGCAGGGCGGCATCAACGCCGCGAAGAACTACCAGAACGACGGCGACTCGATCTACCGCCTCTTCTACGACACCATCAAGGGCGGCGACTACCGGGCCCGGGAAGGCAACGTCTACCGCCTGGCCGAGCTCTCCGTGAACATCATCGACCAGGCCGTGGCCCAGGGCGTGCCGTTCGCGCGCGAGTACGGCGGACAGCTGGAGAACCGCTCCTTCGGTGGCGTGCAGGTCTCGCGTACCTTCTACGCGCGCGGCCAGACCGGCCAGCAGCTCCTCCTCGGCGCGTTCCAGGCGCTGGAGCGCCAGATCGCCGCCGGCCGGGTGACCATGTACAACCGCTACGAGATGCTCGAGCTGGTCGTGGTGGACGGCCATGCGAAGGGCATCGTCACGCGCAACCTCATCAACGGGCGCATCGAGTCGCATGCCGCGGACGCGGTGGTGCTGGCCACCGGCGGCTACGCGAACGTCTTCTATCTCTCCACGAATGCGAAGGCTTCCAACGCGACGGCCATCTGGCGCGCCCACCGCCGCGGCGCGTTCTTCGCCAATCCCTGCTACACCCAGATCCACCCCACCTGCATCCCCCAGACCGGCGACTACCAGTCGAAGCTGACCCTCATGTCGGAGTCGCTGCGCAACGACGGCCGCATCTGGGTGCCGAAGACGCAGGGCGACACCCGCCCGCCGGCCTCCATCCCGGAGTCCGAGCGCGACTATTACCTGGAGCGCAAGTACCCCAGCTTCGGCAACCTCGCGCCGCGGGACATCGCCTCCCGCGCGGCGAAGGAAGTGTGCGACGAAGGGCGCGGCATCGGCCCCAGCGGCCGCGGCGTCTACCTCGACTTCGCGGACGCCATCAAGCGCCTCGGCCGCAAGACCATCGAGGAGCGCTACGGGAACCTGTTCGAGATGTACCACGACATCACGGCCGAGGATCCGTACGAGACGCCGATGCGGATCTATCCGGCGCCGCATTACACGATGGGCGGTCTGTGGGTCGACTACAACCTGATGTCGAACGTGCCCGGCCTCTACGTCACCGGCGAGGCGAATTTCTCCGACCACGGCGCGAACCGCCTTGGCGCCAGCGCGCTGATGCAGGGCCTGGCCGACGGCTACTTCATCACCCCGGTCACCATCGGCGACTATCTCTCCACCCAGTTCGGCAAGAAGGTGCCCAACGACCGGCCGGAGTTCAAGCAGGCGGAGCAGGACGTGGCGGCGCGGGTGGACCGGTTGCTGTCCGCGAAAGGCACGCGCAGCGTCGACTCGTATCACCGCGAGCTGGGGCACATCATGTGGGACTACTGCGGCATGACCCGCACGGCCGAGGGGCTGACCAGGGCGCGGGGGATGATCCGCGACTTGCGGGAGATGTACTGGCGCGACGTGAAGATCCTGGGCGCCGGCGAGGAGCCGAACCAGGCGCTGGAGAAGGCCGGCCGGGTGGCCGATTTCTTCGAGCTGGCCGAGCTGATGTGCGTCGACGCGCTGCACCGCAACGAATCGTGCGGCGGCCACTTCCGGGCGGAGTACCAGACCCCGGACGGCGAGGCGCTGCGCGACGACGCGAATTACGCATACGTCGGCGCCTGGGAGTGGAAGGGCGACGGCGCCGATCCGGTCCTGCACAAGGAGCCGCTGGTCTACGAAGAAGTGCAGCTCGCGACGAGGTCCTACAAATGAATCTGACACTCCACGTCTGGCGGCAGACCTCGCGCGACGACGCGGGCCGCTTCGTTACCTACAAGGCGGAGGGGATCAGCCCCGACGCGTCGTTCCTGGAGATGCTCGACGTGGTCAACGAGGGGCTCAACGACCGCGGCGAGCAGCCCATCCACTTCGAGCACGACTGCCGGGAAGGCATCTGCGGCTCCTGCGGCATGATGATCAACGGTGTCGCGCACGGCCCCCTGGGCGGCACGGCGACCTGCCAGCTGCACATGCGCCAGTTCAAGGACGGCGACGAGATCCGCATCGAGCCGTGGCGCGCCCGGGTCTTCCCGGTGATCAAGGACCTGATCGTCGACCGCTCTCCGCTGGACCGCATCATCCAGGCCGGCGGCTATGTGTCTGTGAATACGGGCAGCGCGGTGGAAGCGAACACGCTCCCCATCCCCAAGCAGATTCAGGAGACGGCCATGGATGCCGCCGAGTGCATCCAGTGCGGCGCCTGCGTCGCGCAGTGCCCGAACGGGGCGGCGCAGCTCTTCACCGCTGCCAAGGTGGCCCACCTCGGCCTGCTCCCCCAGGGCCAGCCCGAGCGCTACGAGCGGGTGGTGAACATGGTGGAGACGATGGACGAGCTCTTCGGCACCTGCTCACTCTTCCGGGAGTGCGAGGCGGTCTGCCCGAAGAGCATCCCGGTCGACTTCATCGCGCGGATGAACCGGGACTACCTGGTGGCGAAGTTCAAGCGGGGGTAGAGCGCCGGCGCACGTACGCCTCCACCGATCGCCGGAACACCGCCGGAGTGATGGCCGGATAGCGATACAGCTCCGGCCGCTCGCGAATGCGCGGCGTCGGCGAGACCGGCGCGCATCAGCTCTCAGGCCGGCAGCGCCTCGAAATTCATGAATGCAGTATAGCGGCCCCGTAGCGCACCTTCCGGCCCGCCTCCAGCCGCACCCGGGAGAGATCCACCCGGTCCGGCTCGAAGAGCAGGACCACGCTCGAGCCCATGTGGAACGTGCCGAGGCGGTCGCCGGCGGCGATGGGAATGGGCGGCGCGTAATTGCGCGCGCGCTTCTCGGAGCGGGGGACGTTGGAGATGAACGAGTCGTACACCACGGAGATCTTCCCCACGTTCGTGGCCCCGATCATCACCACCGCCACGTGGCCCAGCGTGCAGTCGATCCACGTCACCACGCGCTCGTTGATGGAGAACAGCTCGTCGACGTTCGCCAGCGACCAGTCGTTCACCGGCCAGAGCTTGCCGGGGATGTGCAGGCTGCGGGTGATCCCGCCGCCGACCGGCGAATGGACGTGGTGGTAGTCCTGGGGGGAGAGGTAGAGATTGAAGAACGCGCCGTTCTCGTAGCGGCGCGCCTCCTCCTCGTCGCCCAGGAAGCGGGCCAGGGTGTAGTCCTTCCCTTTGATCTGCTCCAGCCGGCCGTCCCGCACCGGGCCGAACGCGCGCAGCACGCCGTCCACCGGGCTGACCAGCTCGCCCTCGATCGGGCGCAGCCCTTCGCGCAGGTCGCGGGTGAAGAAGTGGCCGATGGAGGGATAGTCGTGCACCGGCTTGCCCGCCGCGTCGAGGTCGATCTCGTACGTGCTCGCGAACCAGCGCACCAGGCGCCGGGCGATCGGCCGCGGCCAGCGGGCATGCACCAGCCGGCCGACCGCGCGGCTCAGATGATTCTTCGGGACGTAGCGGAGATAGCGATACACGCCGAATGCTGAGGCGAGAGTCGTGCCCGCTATTTTTTGGCAGCGGGGACGATGCGCGCCGTCTTGATGTAATCGAGCTGGGGGAAGGAGGCCTGCAGATACTGGTTGCCTTCCTGCTGCGCCCGCCCCTGGTTGGGGGTGTCGCCGTAGCCGCCGTACAGCGCATCGACCACGTCCATCCCTTCGATTACCTTGCCGAACGGCGCGAAGCCCTGCGGGTCGAGACCGGCGTTGCGGTCCGCAAAGTTGATGAAGACCTGCGTCGTGCGGGTATGCGGGCCGGCCATGGCGTAGCTGACCATGCCCCGGGTGTTGGAGCCCTTCACCGGATCATCGACCACGTTGGCTTCGCGCCAGATGCGGTTCAGCTCGGGATTGCCGTTGATGCCGAACTGGGCCATGAAGCCGGGGATGACGCGGAAGAAGCGGACGTCGTCGTAGTAGCCGTTGGACACCAGGTTGTAGAAGCGGTCCGCGCCGATCGGGGCCCAGTCCCGGTGCACCTCGATGACGAACGGTCCCTTGGACGTCTCGAAGCGCGCATTGAAGATGGCCGGCGCCTTCGCCGTCAGTTTCGACGGATCGAGGAGCTTCTTCGGATCGGGCTTCTTCGCCGTGGTCGTGGTGGTCGCTGTCTTCTTGGTGGTGGTGGTCGTCTTCGATGTCTTCGGCTTCTCGGCAGCGCTCGCCGTCAGCATCATCATCATCGTTGCGGTGATTGCGGTGATCGTTTTCATGGCCGCGAACAGTAGCATTCCCGAAATGAAAACGCTGCTCTGCCTCCTGCTTCTCGCCCCCGCCGCCGGCGCCCAGCTCCGGCCGGTGAATACCTTCTCCATCGTGGCCCGCGACCCGGCCACCGGGCAGCTGGGCGTCGCGGTGCAGTCGCACTGGTTCGCCGTCGGCCAGATCGTGCCGTGGGCGGAGGCGGGCGTCGGCGCCGTCGCCACCCAGAGCTTCGTCGATCCGACGTACGGCAAGGTCGGCCTCGACCTCCTCCGCGCCGGCCGCGGCGCCCCCGCCGCCCTCCGCGCCCTCCTCGGCGGCGACGCCTCGTGCGAGGTGCGCCAGGTGGCGATGGTCGACGCCGCGGGCGAGGTCGCCTCGTTCACCGGCAACCGCGACATCCTCGCCGCCGGCTCCATCGCCGGCAATGCCACGGGCAAGTCAGACGTGCCATGCGGCGCCGCCGGCGGGACGCTGCACGTCGGCCGCGATTTCGCGGTGCAGGCGAATCTGATGGCGAACGACCGCGTCTGGCCGGCCATGGCCCAGGCTTACGCGGCGGCGAAAGGCGATCTGGCCGACCGTATGCTCGCCGCGCTCGATGCGGCGCAGAGCGTGGGCGGCGACATCCGCGGCAAGCAGTCGGCGGCGCTGATCGTGGTGAACGCGAAGCCGAGCGGCCGCCCGTGGCAGGACCGCGTGTTCGATCTGCGGGTCGATGACAACCCGGCCCCGCTGGCCGAGCTGCGCCGCCTCGTGGCGCTGCAGCGCGCCTACAACCACATGAACGCCGGCGACCTGGCCGTGGAGCAGAAGGACAACGAGGCGGCCCTGCGCGAGTACTCGGCGGCCGAGGGGATCGCGGCGTCGACGGCCGGGATCCCGGTGAGCCGCCACGCGGAGATGATCTTCTGGCACGCCGTGGCCCTGGTGAACATGCAGCGGGTCGACGAGGCGCTGCCGCTCTTTGCCCGCGCCTTCGCCATGGAGCCCGGCTGGCGCGAGCTGACGCCGCGCCTGGCGCGCTCCGGCCTGATGCCCGATGACCCGAAGCTGCTGGAGCGGATCGTCGGCCGATGACGGTCGCGGAGCGCCTGGTCGAAAGCCATCGCCAGTTCCTCGCCTTCCTGGAGCGCCGCCTGGGCGACCGCGCCCTGGCCGAGGACATCCTGCAGGACGCTTTCGTGAAGACGATGGAGCGGGGAGGGGAGCTGCGGGACGACGAAGCGGCCGTGGCCTGGTTCTACCGCCTGCTGCGCAACGCGGTGATCGATCATCACCGCCGCCGGTCGGTTCGCACCCGCGCGCTCGATGCCTTGGCCAGGGAAATGGAAGGCGCCGCCGAGCCGCCGCCCGAGGTGCGCGGCGCGATCTGCGCCTGCGTCGGGCGCCTCGTCGGGAACCTCAGGCCCGAATACGCCGCGGCCATCCGGCGCGTGGAGCTGGATGAGGTGCCGGTGCAGACCTTCGCCGGCGAGATGGGCATCACTGCGAACAACGCGGCCGTGCGCCTCTTCCGTGCCCGCGAGGCGTTGCGCAAGCAGGTGCGCGCCGCGTGCGGCACGTGCGCGACGCACGGCTGCGTGGAGTGCAGTTGCCGATAGTTGTTGGTTGTCAATTGTTGGTCCGAGGTGCCGCGCGGATCCGCAACGCACACCGGACCAACAACTGACAACCAACAACCTGTCCGTTCAGATCTTGTTCGCCGACTCGATGAGCAGCTCCTCGCCCTGGCCGCAGCTGACCACCTTCCCCTTCACGTGGAGCGCGGCGCCGTCGGTGCCGAGCTTGAGCACGGCGTTCTTGGTCTTCTCGCAGACCTTGTAGTCGTGGCCGGAGTCGGACGCGCGGAACAGCGTCTGCCCTCCGTCGGTGCGCAGCGAGCCGTTGAGCTCGACCGATTTTGCAGCCTTCTTCTGCGCCTCACACTCCTTGCCGCCGGCGAACAGCGTCGCGGCGGTGAACAGCAGGACCAGGATCATGGCCAGACGTTTCATCGAACATCTCCTTTCCCCTCCAAGGTAGGCCGTTCGCGCCGCGGAGTCCTGTCGGATCGGACAACGATCCGGTACGCGACGTCACCGCGCCGTTGCAATCATCAGGTCGTCCACCGCCCGGGCCAGGTCCACCAGGTACTCGTCGCCCCGGGGATGATGGGTGAGCCCCACCAGCACGTAGTGCCGCCGCGGGCCGCTGATGATGGCCGAGTCGTGCAGCCAGTCCTCCCACGAGCCCCACTTGCGCAGCAGGCTGACCTCGGGCCGTTCGGCCAGCGCGTGCACGAACTTGAGATCGTCATGCGGGATGTCGGGCGAGGCGAAGATCTCCCGCATGGTCTTCGAGGCCGCCGGCGAGACGAGCTTCCCCTCTTCCAGCAGCAGGTAATAGCGGAGCAGCTGGCGGACGGTCGCCGCGTGGGAGTGATCGGCCACCGGATCGCCGATGCGCTCGCTGTTCGGGCCGTAGTGCTTGCCCACCCACAGGCCGCCGCCGCGCGCCGCGTCGTAGAAGCCGTACGAGTTCAGCACCTGCTGGATCTCGCGCAGGCCGAGCTCGCGCGAGTACTTTGCCGCCATCTCGTTGTTCGAGGCCTTGATCATCAGCCCCAGCTCGTGACGCGTGGTCGCATCGAGGCCGCTCGCCGCCTCCGGATGCTTCTGAAAGTACGCCAGCAGGATGCCGATCTTGGCCACGCTCGCCGCGTACTCGATCTGATCGGGATGGATCATGGCCAGGCGCGGCGTGCGCAGGTCGAGCACGCCGACGTCGGTCTGCTGGGGAGTCATGCCGTACTTCGTCCGCAGTTCGGCATCGATCGACTCGATGCGCGCCTGCAGGGCGTCGTCGACCGGCGTGTCGTAGTCGAGGGTGCGCGGCGCGGTGCTCGCGCACGCGGAGAGGACGAGCGAGAGGGCGCCGATGCGAGCCGCGGTCATCATTTGGGAAGGGTAAGCGACAATGCTCGGATGTTCATCGCCGCGCTGCTCCTGGCGGCCACGGCCGCCCCTCCTCCCTGCCGCACGCCGACGCTCGGCGCCGACCTGACCAACATCTCGGACAGCCTGCGCCGGACGCGGGAGATTCCGGACTACGTCGCCGGCGCGCTGGTGCGCACGGCATGGGTGGGCGGGCCGGCCGGGCGGGGCGGGGTGAGGACCGGCGATGTGATCCAGGGCGTCGGCACGAAGCTGGTGCAGAACGTGTGCGACGTCCGCTCCGCCGTGGAGGGCCTCGGCTGCGGCGCCGCGCGGCTGGCCATCCGCCGCGGCAGCGAGACGCTCACGCTGGTGGTGCAGCTCGAGGACGCCTCGCGCTTCAAGCGCAAGAAGCCCGACGATCAGAAGGCCTGCCAGAACGGCGACGGCGCCGCTTGTACGGCGCTCGCCCGCGCCCACAACGACGCGCGCGATCTGCTCAAGCTCGGCTGCGACCTGGGCGACCACGAAGGCTGCTACCTCCTCGGCCTGGAGCTGGGCAACACGCAGTACGGCGCCGCGGCGTACAAGGAGGCGTGCGACGGCGGCAACGCGCTGGCCTGCACGAACCTCGGCTGGATGTACGAGAACGGCACCGGCCTGCCGGTCGATCACGAGGCCGCGCTGCGCCTCTACAAACGCGGCTGCGAGGGCAGCTCCTGCACCGGCCCGAACAACACCGGCTGCATCAACCTCGGCCGCATGTACCGCGACGGCGCCGGCATCCCGGAGGACCGCCCCCGGGCCAACCGCATCTTCCGCGAGCTCTGCGACCGCCGCCCCCGCGAGGGCGACGAACAGGACGCGTCCAACCTCTCCCGCGCCTGCTCCCTCGCCGGCACCGCCTATCTCCTCGGCACCGGCACGCCGCGCGACATCCCGCTCGCTCTCACCCTGCTCGAAAAAGGCTGCACCGCCGGCGACACCTTCGGCTGCTACAACCTCGGCGTCACCTACGAGAACGGCGACGGCGTCCCTCAGGACAAGGCGCGCGCCATGGCGTACTACAAGCGCGCCTGCGAGCGGGGAGACCAGGAGGCGTGCGGGAGGGTGAAGTAGGAGTTGTCGGTCGTCGGTTGTCCGTAGACCACGCTCTTACTGACAACCGATAACTGACAACTGACAACCCCCACCCAACCGGGAACTCCTCTTGCAGTCCCGACCGCTTCGGTGCCGATGACCATCACCTGCGCCGACTGCGGGGAGACCCAAGTCATCCCCGATCTCCCGCCGCGCGGGCTGGCGGAGTGCCATCGCTGCGACCGCCTGCTGGTCCGGCGTACCACCACCGGCGTCGACCTCACGCTGGCCTGCGCCATCGCCATCATGCTCGTCCTCCCCCCCGCCGTCTTCATGCCGCTCATGGACTCCAGCATCAAGCGGCTCGTCTTCGATGAGAGCCGCCTCGTCTCCAGCGTGCCGGTCATCTACTCGGAGGTCTGGTTCCCGTTCGCGTTCGGGTTCCTCTTCTTCGCCTTCCTCTTTCCGGCCGTCCGCGCGGCGCTGCAGATCGTCGTCCTCGCCTCGCTGCGCCTGCGCTGGAAGATCCCCCAGCGGGGCCGCATCTTCCGCTGGAGTGAAGAGCTGCGCATCTGGAGCATGACGGACGTCGTGGTCATCGCCGGCGTCATCGCCTACTTCCGGGCCAACATCTCCGCCGACGTCGAGATCCGCATCGGCGCGTGGTGCTATGTCGCCGTCGCCGCGCTCTCCGTCATCAGCGAGCGCAGCCTCGACCGGCGCGCGGTGTGGAGCGCGATCCTGCCCGATCCCCCCGCCCTGCCGCATCGCCACGTCGCCTCGTGCGACGTCTGTGAAATGACCGTCATCTCGCGCCGACCGGGCGATACCTGTCCCCGCTGCGGCAGCCGCCTCGATCGCCGCATCGAGCCGCGGTTCGTCCCCGCGCTCGCGGCCGTCGCCGCGGCCATTCCGCTCTGCCTGCCCGCCTATACGGCGTCCATCATCGTGAACGACCAGCTCACCGGCGTGCTGGAGCACACCGTCTTCGGTACCGTGCAGCTGCTCGCCGATCGCGGCTACTGGCAGATCGGCGTGGTGATGATCGTGGCGGGCGTGGTGATTCCGGTCATCGAGCTGGTCGGGCTGTTCTGGCTGCTGGCGCGCGTGCGCTTTCCGAGCCGCCGCGGCCTGGTGGTGCGGACGCGCGTGTACCGCGTGCTGCAGCGTCTCATCCGCTGGCCGATGGTCATCCCGTTCGTCGCCGCCATCGCCGCCCCGATCGTCGACTTCCGCGGCATCGATGACATCTTCGCCGGGCCGGGCGCGACGCCGCTCTTCCTGGTCATCGCCCTGATCATGCTCGCCGTGCGCCTCTTCGAGCCGCGGCTGATGTGGAAGACCGCCGGAGAACTGACGACATGAGCGAGTACGACCATCACCAGGAGGAGCGCCGCAAGGAAGAAGCGCCGGCCGAGGCGAAGGTGCATCTCGGCAAGTGGTCGCCCTGGGTGTGGATCGTCCCGGTGCTGGCCATCTTCCTGGCCGGCTGGCTGGTGGTGCGCTACGGCTTCGCCGGCGGCGGCGACATCACCGTCCGCTTCGCCGACGCGCGCGGCCTGGCGCGCTACAGCCCGGTGCGCTTCCGCGGGGCGAAGGTCGGCACCGTGCAGAAGATCACCATCGACGAGAACCTGCAGCAGGTCGTGGTCCGCATCTCGCTCGACGCCGCGATGAGTCATGCCCTGAACAAAGGCACCCGCTTCTGGATCGTCGAGCCGGGGCTGGAAGGCGGCGGGCTGGGCGGTCTCCTCTCCGGCACGTACGTCGGCATCGCGCCGGGACAGGGGGAGCAGACGAGCGAGTTCAAGGGGCAGGAGTACGCGCCGGTCCTCACTCCGCCCGAGGCGGGCAAGAACGTGATCCTCGAAGCGCACGGGCTCGGCTCGGTCTCGGTCGGCGCGCCCATCCAGTTCCAGGGCGTCCGCGTCGGCCAGATCCTGGGCGCCGAATTCGACGACCGGAGCGGCATCACCGCCATCCACGCCTTCATCGTGCAGCGCTTCGCCGGCCACGTGCGGCAGGGCACCCGCTTCTGGCGGGCCGGAGGGCTGAACGTGTCGCTGGGCGGGGGCGGCGTCTCCGTGAACGGCGCCTCGCTCGGCTCGCTCCTCACCTCGCCGGTCGCGTTCTACACGCCGGAGATTCTGCCGGGCGAGGAAGTGGCGCAAGGAACGCACTTCGACCTCTACGACTCGGAGGGAGCCGCCATCGCCGCCGCGGGTGGGCCGCACCTCACCTATGTCACCTATTTCCCCGGCCCGGTTCGCGGCCTCACGCCGGGGACTCCGGTGCAGATGAAAGGCATCCAGGTCGGCCACGTGCGGGAGGTGCGGCTGCGCTACCTCCCGGCCACCGCCTCGCTGGAGACGCCGGTGATGCTGGAGATCGATCCGCGCAAGCTGGAGCTCGACCTGAGCGGGGCGACCACGCAGCAGGAAGTGCGCAACCGGATGAACGACGCCCTCGGCAAGCTGGTGCAGAAAGGGATGCGGGCCACGCTGGCCACCAGCCTCATCCTCCCCGGCTCGAGCGGCGTCTCGCTGGAGACCGTCGCCTCGCCGGGCAGCGGACGGCTGGTGGTCACCGCCGATCCGCCCATCATCCCCGCTTCCTCCAGCGGCAACGGCCTGGAAGGCGCGCTGGGCGCCGTCAACGACATCGCCGGCCGCATCCGCAATCTACCCATCGAAGAGATCGCCGGCAATCTGCGCAGCACGTCGCAGCGGCTGAACACCCTGGTCAACGATCCGGCGCTCAGCGAAAGCCTGCAGCGGCTGAACCGTTCTCTGGCCGACGTGGAGAAGATCACGGCCACCACGCGGGAGAACATCGGCCCCATCGCCAGCAACCTGCGCAAGGCCTCGGGCGATGCGGCATCCGTCGCGGCGACGGCGAAGCAGAACGTCGGCCCCATCGTGGAAAGCCTGCGCAATACGGCGGCGTCGGCCGAAGCGGCCGCCGCGCGGGCCGAGACGATCATGGGCAGCGCGCCCCGCCAGAATTACGACCTCGGCTCGCTGATCAAGGAGCTGACCCGCGCCGCGGAGTCGGTGCGCGGCCTGGCCTCGTACATCGAAGAGAACCCCGACGCGCTGCTGAAGGGGAGAGGAAAAGCGAAATGACCATGCGACGGCTGCTGCCCATCCTGCTGCTGGCGGGCTGCTCGTTCTTCTCCCGCTCGCAGAGCAAGTTCTACTCGCTCGACCGCATCCCGCCCGCCACGCCCGTCGCCCCGACGCGCGTGGTCGGCGTGCCGATCGCCATCGACGGCATCGAGCTCCCGCCCGGCGCCGACCGGCGGGAGGTGGTCGTCCGCCAGGCCGATCATCAGCTGCAGGTGCGGAGCGCGGAGCAGTGGACGGCATCGCTGCAGCCGCTGGTGCTGCACACGCTCGCCTTCGATCTGGCCGCGCGTCTGCCGGAGGGAATGGTGATCCTGCCCGGCGCCGTGAGGCCGGCCGGCGCCGCGCGCTCGGTGGACGTGGTGCTGGAGGAGCTCGGCGCCGGCCCCACGAACGTGGTCGTGCTGGACGGCCGGTGGAGCGTGCACGAATCGGGACGGGCGAGCCAGACGCATCACGAGCGGATCACGGTGGACGTCGCCTCGCTGGACAGCGTCAACGTCGCGACCGGCATGAGCCAGGCGCTGGGGATGCTGGCCGACCGGATGGCGGCGCAGTTGGCACGCTGAGGTTCCGGAACGGTCTCTAGCCGACGTTCGCGACTGGCTGCACTTCGGACGGGGGAGACTGGCGTCGTTCGACCAGTGCCAACTGCACGGTACGGGTTCGCGTTGCGGGTTGCGCGAGGGCCTCGCGTACTCCCCCGGCGATTCGCTCTATGACCGGAACCACCACCGAGTTGCCGAACTGCTTGTAGGCTTGAGTATCGGAAACAACGATCCGGTAGGAATCGGGGTAGCCCATCAGGCGTGCGCATTCGCGCGGCGTCAGCCTGCGGGGGTTTTTGCCCTGCTGCGGGATCAAAATCTCGGATCCGTCTTTGTAGTAGCGAGCACTCAGCGTGCGCGTCGTTCCGTCGAGGTCCGCCAGACCATATCCGAAGCCGTTACCCGCGGATTGATGCTTGCGGGCGTAATCCTGCAGGTATTGCCAGAGCTTGTCACTGAGCGTGTATTTAGGGTCGACATTCGGTTGGAGCAGGTCTCGCAACTTTGGCCGCTGACCGGCTCTCGCCAGTTCCGGCCAGCGAAAATCGCGCGGCTCGCGGAAACCTACGATGAAGATCCGCTCCCGGTGTTGCGGGACGACGTCTCTCGCATCGACGATTCGGGAATGAACGTCGTACCCGAGCTCCTCGGTTAGAACGCGAAGGATGACATCGAAGGTCCGGCCATGGTCGTGCGTGAGGAGATTTCGAACGTTCTCTAGAATGAAAGCGCGCGGTCGATGGGCAGCGAGAATGCGCGCGATTTCGAAAAAGAGTGTTCCCTGGGTGCGGTCGGCGAACCCGTGTGGACGGCCGAGACTGTTTTTCTTCGACACGCCGGAAATAGAAAACGGCTGGCAGGGGAAGCCCGCGGTGAGAATGTCATGTTCCGGGATGTCTTTCTCGCCGACAGCCCGGATGTCTCCGGCGGGTTCGTCACCGAAGTTAGCCGCATAGGTCATGCGCGCGAAGCGGTCCCAGTCGGAAGAGAAAACACAGCTCGCACCCAGATGTTCGAGGGCGAGACGGAAGCCTCCGATCCCGGCGAATAGATCGATGAATCGGCAGGACTTGGAGGCGGTCATCTGAAAAACAGAATACCTCGGCAGAGCGCGAATTCCGAGGCTTGTTTTCTTTCTCGCAGAAACTCCACGCCACGTAGAATCCTGAGGCCGTGGTCGACGTCCTTTCTCCAGCCCAGCGAAGGAAAAACATGCAGCGGATCCGGTCGAAGGATACGAAGCCGGAAATGCGCGTCCGCCGTCTCATCCATGCGCTCGGTTACCGCTATCGTCTGCACGGACGCGACCTGCCGGGAAAGCCTGATCTCGTGTTCCGAAGCCGCCGGAAGGTGATCTTCGTCCACGGTTGCTACTGGCATGTTCACGACTGCCGATTGGGCCGGGTTGCGCCAGTAACGAATGCCGAATTCTGGCGAGTGAAGCGGCAGGGCAATGTGCTCCGCGACAAGATCAACATGGCGCGTCTTCGCAGCGACGGATGGCAGGCGCTGGTGCTTTGGCAATGTGAGACTTCCGATTCGGAACGCCTCGTAGCTCGGATTCACCGATTTCTCGGGAGTGACCGATGACGTTATCTCTGGCCTCGGTCTTTGCTGCGATTGCTGCAAAACGACTGGCTCTGGTCGATCTTCCGAAACACGGCTCGAATCAGCATGAGCTGAACGGATCGGCTCGGCTGCGGGAGTTCTTCAGCGAAGAAATGGTCAGCGGTGATCTGCAATGGCATTACTTCGCAGAAGGCGACGAGCCGGCACATGCCGCCGGCACGTTTACGTTCTACGACTCGCGGTTGAAAAGCGCTGACCGGACCGGACGCTCCGAGTGGCGGATGTATTACACCGGCGACTTCCTGGCGCGTGCGGCTCCAGGCGATTTGTTGATCCTCGCTCGCACGCGGTCGGAAGACATTCATGCGCTCGTCTTCGAGGGCGGCTCGAGCTGGATGCGCTCCGCCCAAGTCCTTTTTGAAGTGGATAGTGATCAGCGCCGCTTCGAGGTGATCGGCGAAAACGAACTGGATCGTCACACCGTCGAATTCGTCTCGGCACAGATCATCGACGAGCTCCAGCTCGATATCGAGCTGCCCCAGGCCGTCGACGTCGAGGCACTTGCCGAACGGGAGCTTCGACGCGCTCGAGCTGAGGGGCTTGCCTTCCCCTCGGCGGCGAGAATGGCGGTCGTCGCGAGGGAGACCGTGATGACGGATCTGACCGACGCGGACAGTACGCTGCTGCGGTGGCTCGAAACCGAGGAGCAGGTTTTTCGCGCTGTTGAACGTCTCGTCGTGGAGGTCAAGCTGCAGAGCGGGTTCGCCGGTGTCGACGACTTCATCAAGTATTCGCTGTCAGTACAAAACCGGCGCAAATCGCGAATGGGGCTGGCGCTGCAAAACCATCTCGCGGAGATCTTTCGGCTAAAAGGGCTTCGGTTCGACGCGCAGGCGTTCACCGAAAACCGCAAACGTCCTGACTTTTTGTTTCCCGGAACGGCGTCCTACCACGATCCGACGTTCGATCCCGCGAGGCTCACGATGCTCGCCGCCAAGTCGTCATGCAAAGAGAGATGGACACAAGTCCTGACGGAAGCAACTCGGATCCCGACCAAACATCTGTGTACGCTCGAGACGTCCATCTCTCACTTCCAGATGGAGGAGATGCGTCGACAAGGTGTTCTTCTGGTGATTCCTGCCCCTCTTCACGCCACCTACACGTCGTCGCAACTGAAGAACACGCATACGCTGCACAGTTTCATCGAGTTCGTTCGCGGCATCGAGAGCCTCACTCGATGATAGACAATGCGTCGCACTCATGCCGCCCACCGTCCACCTCATCGACGCCAGCCCGTATCTCTTCCGCGCGTTCTTCTCCGTGCCGCGCTCGGTGGCCGATGGGAAGGGGCGTCCCATCAATGCGGTCTACGGGTTCAGCGGCTTCCTCACCAAGTACCTGGCGGACCAGCGGCCGACGCACATCGCGGTCACGTTCGACCGGCACTTCAACGGGAGCTTCCGCAACGAGTTCTACCCGCCCTACAAGGCGCATCGCGAGGCCTCGCCGCCGGAGCTCGACCGGCAGGTCGATCCGTGCGTGGCGCTGGCCGAGGCGCTGGGGATGGCCACGTTCATCGACGAGCGGTATGAGGCGGATGACCTCATCGCCACGATCATCCGGCAGACGGAAGCGAGCGGCGCGCACTTCGTGATCGTGACCACGGACAAGGACCTCGCGCAGCTCGTGTCCGAGACGGTGACGCTCGTCGATCCCGGCCGGGGGCTGCGCTTCGATGCGGCCGGCGTGGAGGCCAAGTTCGGCGTCCGCCCCGACCAGATCACCGACTACCTCGGCCTGGCCGGCGATGCCGTCGACAACATCCCCGGCGTGCGCGGCATCGGCCCCAAGACCGCGGCGCAGCTGCTCAAGCGGCACGGCACGCTGGAGGGGGTGTTCGAGCACCGCGCGGCGAGCATCACCTCCGCCGCGCGCATCGATCCGGCGCTGGTGGCGAAGCTGAAGGAGGATGCGGCGATCGCCGGCCTCTCCAAGCGGCTGGCCACGGTCGCGGACGACGCGCCGATCGAAGTCACGGTCGACGCGCTGCGCTACCGCGGCCCCGAGGACGCTCGCGCGGCCAGCCGCGATTACCTGGCCACGTTGAAGAAGTAGCGAAGCCGGCGAGCGGCGCGCCAAAATGCGCGCCGCGGCCTCTCTCGCCGCGGCGCGCGCCCGACAGCCCTACTTCAACTTCCCGCGGATGTCTTTGGCCATCTTCAGGTGGCCTTCGATCACCGGGAGGGTCGTATCGACCCACTGTTTGAGGTCGGGATCGGTGACTTTGGATTGCGCCTCTTTGAACTCGCTGACGTCCTTCTCGTGGTCCTTGACCATCGCGTCCATGTACGCCTTGTCGAAGGCGCCGCCGGTCTTTTTGGCCAGGTCGTCCGCCGTCTTCTTGTGCTCCTCGGCCAGCTCGGCGGGGAGGGCGATGCCCTTGTTGGTGGCCCACGTCTTGAGCTGATCGTTGGCCTTGCCGTGGTCGGTGACCATCTGATTGCCGAAGTTCTTCACGTCCGCGTTGGTCGCCCGCTGCGCGGCGGTGCCGCCCAGGGTCACCTCGGCCATGCCGCCTTGCGCGGCCTTCATGGCGAACGTCTTTTCGTCGTCGGTGAGAGGGCTGACCGAGCCGCTGGAGGTGGCGGCGGAGGACGTGGTCGAGGTGGTGGTGGAGGTGTCGGTCATCGACACGCTGGTCATGGTGGTGTCCGTCGTATCGGCGGAGGTGTTCGTCTCCTTGTGGCAGGCGACGAGCGCGAACACGCAGAGCGCCAGGATGCAAAGTCTCTTCATATTGCTCAGGCTCCTTTCCAGCGTGTTCGCTGCATGAAGTGGTCCAGAGCATGGTGATGGACTTACGTCCGCTGCAAACGGCAATGCGCCTTATCATCCGCCGCGGTTCCGATGGCAACACACCCCATTCACCATCCGCCGGTCGCCCGCGACCGGGCGCCGGAGCTCGACGCGCTGGTGGCGGATGCCGCCGCCATCGCCGGCGTTCCGGTGGCCTACCTCGGTTTTCTGGAAGGCGGCGCGGAGTGGATCCGGGCCACGCGCGGCTGGAACCGGCCCTCGGTGCCGCTCGCGCAGTCGTTCGCCGCGCGCATCCGCGAGGCGCGCGACGTCGTGGTGATCGCCGACGCGACGCGGGACGCGCGTTTGGCCGACCACCCGCTCGTCACCGGCGCGCCCAACATCCGCTTCTATGCCGGCGCCCCGATCCTCGATCCGAACGGCAATTTCGCCGGCGCGCTCTCGGTGATGGACCGCGCGCCGCGCACGCTCAACGAAGGGCAGCTGGCCGGGCTTCGCGCGCTGGCGAAAGTGGTGATGCGCGAGCTGCGCGTGCGCGACCTGGAGGAAGCGGTGGCCGAGGCGGATGACCGCTTCCGCGACTTCTTCGAGCACACCGACGACCTGATCATGAGCATCGGTCCGGACGGCCGGCTGCTGCACGCCAACCAGGCCGTGGCCAACGCGTTGGGATATTCGCGCGAGGAGCTGGCCAGCGCGCCGCTGGTGCGGCTGATGGATGCCGAGGCGCGCGACGGCTTCCGCGCCGCGTTCGCCGCGGCGTTCTCCACGCGCGAGGCGCAGCGCGTCGAGACCGTCTTCGTCACCTCCGGCGGGCGGCGCATCACGGTGGAAGGCTCGCTGCGGCCCCGCCTGGTGGACGGCCATCCCGTGCTCGCGCGGGTGACTTTCCGAGACATCACCGACCGCAAGGAGTTCGAGTCGGAGCTCGGCAACGCGCGCGATGCGGCGCTGGAGGCGGCGCGGCTCAAGACGCAGTTCCTGACCAACGTCAGCCACGAGATCCGCACCCCGATGAACGGCATCGTGGGGATGATCGACCTGCTCATGGCCTCGCCGCTCAGCGCCGAGCAGCAGGACTTCGCATACCAGGCGCGCGCCAACGCGGACCAGCTGCTGGCCATCGTCAACAACATCCTCTACGTCTCCCACGTGCAGGCGGGCAGCCTCGCCGCGGCGAACGTCGACTTCGACCTGTACCGCACGCTGCAACGGGTGGTCGAGGTGATGAAGATCGCGGCGCTGGGCAAGGAGCTGGATGTCTCGTTCGTTTTCGATGAGCAGCTGCCGCCGATCTTTCGCGGCCACCAGGCGCGCATCCGCCAGGTGGTGACGAACCTGATGGACAACGCGGTGAAGTTCACCGAAGAGGGGACGGTCGTGTTGCGGGTGCGGCTGCAGACGGAGACGGAGACCCATCGGGTGGTCCGCTTCGAGGTGCGGGACAGCGGGATCGGCATCGCCGAGGAAGACCGGCTGCTGCTCTTCGAGCGTTTCTCGCAGGTGGAGGCCACCAGCACGCGCCGCTTCGGCGGCATCGGCCTGGGGCTGGCCACGGCGCGGCAGCTGGTGGAGATGATGGGCGGGCTGATGGACGTCGACTCCACGCCGGGCGTCGGCTCCACCTTCTGGTTCACCATCCCCTTCCCCAAGCTGGTCTCCTCCCGCAAGCCGATCGGCTCGTCGGACCTGGAGTTCAAGGGCAAGCGCGTGCTGCTCTCCGATCCGCTGCCGACCAGCCGGCGCATCGTGCATCACTACCTGGCCCTGACCTGGGAGATGCGGGTGGACGTGGCGGAGACGGAGAGCGAGGCGCTGGCCATGCTGCGCCGGGCGGCGGAGCTCGGCGATCCCTATCGCGTCGTGGTGGCGGATCTCGATGCGGCGGCGTTCCCGCGCGGCACGAGCTTCGTGCAGCTGGTGGCCAGCAACGGCCGGGTGAACGACGAGGCCATGCGCGAGGCCGGCGTCGCGGCGTACGTGATGAAGCCGGTGGGGCAGGGGGAGCTGTTCGATGCGATGACCGTCGCGCTGGCGGGCGACGCGCTGCCGCTGGCGCGCGCCGCGGGGCAGCCGTACGACTCGCGCATGCCGCCGCCGCCCGTGCCGCTGGAGAAGCGCAAGTCGATCCGCGTGCTGCTGGCCGAGGACAACTTCCTGAACCGCAAGCTGACGCTGAGTCAGCTGGAGAAGCTCGGCTATCCGGTGGACTCGGTGGCGAACGGGAAGGAAGCGCTCGAGGCGCTGCAGAAGCGCGACTACGAGATCATCCTGATGGACTGCCAGATGCCGGTCCTGGACGGCTACCAGGCCACGATGGACATCCGCCGCTCGGAAGCGGTCCGGCATCGCATCATCGCCATGACGGCGAACGCGCTGGAAGGCGACCGGGAGAAGTGCCTCGCCGCGGGGATGGACGACTACCTGGCCAAGCCGACGAAGGCGGATGAGCTGGAGACGGCGCTGGCGCGGTATTTCGCCGTTTAGCGCTCGGCGAGCGCGTCGGCCAGCTTCTCGTAGTCCTCCATGGTGTTGTACAGCTGCGCCGATACGCGGAGCAGGCGTCCCGGCCAGGGCATGACCGGCACTTCGATGTCGTGCTCGAAGAAGAGGCGGTCCTGCAGCGCCTGGCCGTCGCCCTCGCCGGGCAGGGGGATGGCGGCCATCGAGCCGAGCATCTCGTCCGGCGCCGGCCGGGCGATGCCGAGGCGCTGGCAGAGCAGGTCGCGGGCGCGCAACGCGAGGTCGCGGTTGCGGCGCATGATCTCCGGCCACCCGCCCTCCACCAGCGACTCCATCACCCGCAAAGCCTCGGGCACGCAGAGCCAGGCGGTGGGATCCATCGTGCCGGTCCAGTCGAACTCGAGGTGGAAGCGGCTGCGGTCTTTGCGGGTGGCATTGGCGCCGTGGCTGATGACAGAAGGGTGCAGGCCGAGGCGGCGGTTGTCGCGGACGTAGAGGAAGCCGGCGCCCTTCGGCGCGCAGACCCATTTGTGCAGGTTGCCGGCGTAGTACGCGGCGCCGATGGCGCGCAGGTCGAGCGGCAGCATGCCCGGCGCATGCGCCCCATCGACGAGCACATCCACCCCCCTCGCCTGCACCGCCGATACGATGCCTGCGGCGGGGAAGACGAGCGCCGTCTGGCTGGTCACGTGGTCGATGAGGACGAGGCGGGTGCGCGGGGTGAGCGCGGCGAGGATGCGCTCCGTGATCTCGTCCGGCGAGGCGATGGGGAAGGGGATGGGGACGACGATGACCGCGGCGCCGGCGAGGCCGGCCACGTAGTCGATCGTGTTGCGGCAGGCGTTGTACTCGTGCGAGGTGACCACCAGCTCGTCGAGCTTGTCGAGGTCGAGCGAGCGGAGGACGGCGTTGACGCCGGCGGTGGCGTTGCCGGAGAAGGCGAGGCCCGCTTCGTCGGCGCCGAGGAAGGCGGCGAGCGTGCGGCGCGCTTCGTCGAGGAGCGGCTCGAGCTCGCGGTTCATGAAGCGCACCGGCTCGCGCTCCAGTTGCGTGCGCAGCTCGGCCTGGCGGGCCAGCACCGCGATCGGCGTCGCGCCGTACGAGCCGTGGTTCAGGAACGTGACGGCGGGGTCAAGGAGCCAATGTTTTTTCAATTCCATCGCTGAAGGTCGCGGGCGGCGTGAGGAGCGAGACGACCAAGTATCCGTCGGACGGGAAGTCGAAGAAATAGCCGGGATGGACGAGGACGCCGTGCCGCTCCAGCAGCTGGAGGGCAAAGTCCTCGTCGCTTTGCGTGGCCGGGATGCGGATCACGGCCGACCAGCCGCCTTCCACCGGGAGCAGCTGGTAGTCGTTGCGCCGCTTCACGGCTTCCTGCAGATACGCGAGGTTGGCGCGGATGCGCTCCCGGATGCGGTCGCGGATGGTGGCGCCGAGGCGCAACAGCTCCGGCAGCGCGACCTGGACGGGAGTGGCGACGGAGAGGAAGTTGTCGGCGATCAGCTCCAGCGCCTCGATGGCTTCTCTTTTCAAGTACGGCGGCCCGCCGACGCGGATCCAGCCGAGTTTGTAGTGGGGGAGGCCGGCCGATTTCGACAGGCCGCCCAACGCGAAGGAAAGGACATCATCCCGGACCAGGGATGGCGCCGGCTCGGTGAAAAAGTAGTCGCGAAAGACCTCGTCGCTGATGAGCGGCAGGCCGTGCGCGGCGAGCGCGTCCTGTTCGGCAGCAGTGACGAACGAGCCGGTGGGATTGTTCGGGTTGACCACCACGATGGCGCGCGCGGTGGCGTCGAGCGGCACGTCGGTGAGCTCCCAGCGGCGGTGGAGCTCGAGCGGGAAATGCCTCAGCGTCACGAGCTCCAGCGAGGCGAGGTGCTCGAGCAGTGGATAGGACGGCGTCGCGGTGAGGATTGCGTCGCCCGGATCGGTGAGCAGCTTGAAGAGGAAGGAGTAGGCCTCGCTGGTGGAGGCGGTGATCACGACGTCTTCGCCGCTGCAGCCGAGGTGTTGGGCGACCGTTTCGCGGGCGGAGCGGAGGCCGAGCGGCTCGGGATCGTATCTGGCGCGGGAGGCGCGCGACAGCGCTTCCGCGAGCTCATCATCCGGATAGGCGATGTCCGCGCGGGTGGGGTTCGATTCGGTCAGGTCGAGGAGCGGCAACCGTTGGGCGCGGGCCAGGGTGAGGCGGTTGGGCGGTGCGCTCCAGTGGGCGCGTTTGGAAAACAACGCCCTAAGAATGGCAGCTCTGGCGCGTCTCCGCCAGCCCCTTCTCCAGGTCGCTGCGGGCCTGGGCGCGGGTGGCAGGAACCGACTCGATGGCCTCGCGGAACGTGGCCGCCGCCTCTTCGCAGGAGCCTTTCGCGGCCAGGATGCGGGCCAGCGTGTCGAGCATGAGGTACGAATCCGGCCCCGGGATGGAAGCCGCGCGCCGGGCGAGCGTCTCCGCCTCGGGCAGGCGCTTCTGCGTGAAGAGCAGCCAGGCGAGATTGTTCAGCGTGTCGCGCGAGGAGTCATCGAGGGCCAGCGCCTTGCGGAATGCTTCCTCGGCGGCCTGGTAGCTGCCGAGCTGCGATTCCGCGTTGCCGAGGTTCGTCCAGGCGACGACGTTGTCGGGGTGGCGGAGGAGGACCACGCGGTAGCGCTCCGCGGCGTCGGCGTACTTGCCTTCGTCTTCCAGCGCGACGGCGGTGCGGAGGAGATTGGCCGGGTCCGGATCGGGCTTGATGAAGAGCGCTGCATGGCCGCCGCCCTTCCACGGCCTGGCCAGGCGGTCGAAGGTGACCCAGCGCGCCTTGCCGTCGCCGAACTGGGTGCGGATCAGGTTGCGCTGGGGGTCGATGCCGTCCGCGACCACGAAGTGGAAGAAGTCGTACTCGTGGCCGGGGGAGTCGACCACCTGCAGCATGAGGATGACCGGCCTGCCTTCGCGCAATTCGGCGGCCACGCTTTCCGGCGTGCCGGTGACGAGCCGCGCCTCGAAGCCGCGCTGGCGGGCGGCGAGGACGAGGTCGATGGACATCACGCCGCCGCGCGTCTTGGGGAGCTTCGCGTCCCACTGGGCCATGGTCAGCGGATCGCCGTAGTGCTGCAGGACGGTGGAGAGGGAGGCGGGGCCGCACGACTCGATGCCCCACTTCTGCATCGGCATGTTGGGGATGACGGTGGCCGCGGGGCTGACCCGCTGGGAGCGGGGCGTCCAGGTGACGCAGGAGGCGAGCAGCAGCGAGCAGCTCGCGGCAAAAATGAATCGGGCGAGTGTCACACTCGCCCGATTCTGCCGTACGGCGCCGGGAAGATGCATCAACTGAGGGCGACGACCAGGATGAGCGCGGCGAGGGCGCCGACGCCGATCCAGATCCACTCCTGCTTGGTCAGGCCGGCGGCCTGAAGCTGATCGAGATTCTGGGCCAGCTGATGCAGGTCCTGCGACGACATCTGCGCGACGCGCTCGTTCACCTGCTCCTGCGTGAACCCGTGCGCGGCGAGCACTTTCGCCACTTCCTCGTTCCCGGCGACGTCGCGCACGAGCGCGATATCGGCAGCACGGGAATCGAGGCTCTGATTCGCCGCGGTCTTCGACGGAACCGGTCCGGCGAAGGCGGGAATCGCGGCAAAAGCAACAAGGAAGAGAACCAGGAACAACGACTTGGAAAGACGCATGGACAGCAAACCTCCTTTTCGTTCATCCCGGCGCGTCATTGGGTTGACGGCCTGTGATGGTGCAGCGGAGCAAAACGCGGACCACCGCCGGCCACCGCCGGCCACGGGCCGGCCACGGGCCGGTGCGTTGGTTGGCATAGCCCGTCCGGACGTGAGGCTGCTTCGTGGGAGCGGCGGCGTGCGCCGCGTTCTCCTGATCGCTGCTCGCTGACCGCCGATCGCTGACCGCTCGGAAGACTGCTACGATGGCCGGCTGTTTCAGCGAGAGCCCATGATCCGCTTCGAAGACATCCTCGACCGCATCGAGAGCTACAAGCCGGATTTCGATGAGGAGCTGCTGGAGAAGGCTTACATCTTCTCCGCGCGCGAGCATCGGGGGCAGACTCGCAGCTCGGGCGAGCCGTACCTGATCCATCCGCTCAACGTCGCTTACATCCTGGCGGACATGCGTCTCGATGAGACCTCCATCGCGGTCGGACTGCTGCACGACGTGCTGGAGGACACGCTCACCACCAAGGAGCGCCTCCAGGAGATCTTCGGCAACGACGTGGCGGAACTGGTCGACGGCGTCACCAAGATCTCCCGCTACGCCTACGTCTCGAAGGAGGAGCAGCAGGCGGAGACCTTCCGCAAGATGCTCCTGGCCATGGTCTCCGACCTGCGCGTGGTGCTGGTCAAGCTCGCCGACCGCCTGCACAACATGCGCACCCTGCAGTACCTGCCGGACGAGAAGCGCCTCGCCGTCTCCAAGGAGACGCTGGAGATCTACGCCCCCATCGCCAACCGCCTCGGCATGGGCCGCATCAAGAGCGAGCTGGAAGACCTCTCCCTGCGCTGGCTCCATCCGCGCGAGTTCGAGGAGCTGAACAAGTCGGTCAGCGAGAAGATGGCCGTCTCCGGCGACGTGGTGGAGCGCATCCGGGAGACGCTCGCCGCGCACATGAAGACCAACGAGATCGAGGGGGAAGTCTACGGCCGGGTCAAGTCGATGTTCTCCATCTTCACCAAGATGCGGCGGCAGGAGATCGACATCGGCCAGCTGTACGACTACCTCGCCTTCCGCATCATCACCCCGTCCGTGAAGGACTGCTACGCCTGCCTCGGCATCATCCATCAGATGTGGAGGCCGGTCCCCGGCCGCATCAAGGACTACATCGCGATGCCGAAGCCGAACTTCTATCAGTCGCTGCACACCACGGTGGTGGCGGAGAAAGGCCAGCCCTTCGAGGTGCAGATCCGGACCCGGGAGATGGACCTCATCGCCGAGCAGGGCATCGCGGCGCACTGGAAGTACAAGGAGGGACGCATCGGCGCCTCGCCGGACGACGCCTCCTTCCTCTGGCTGCGCCAGCTGGTGGAGTGGCAGCACGACATCAAGGATCCCCGGGTCTTCATGAACTCGCTGAAGATCGACCTCTATCCGGACGAGGTCTACACCTTCACCCCGAAAGGGGACGTCTTCGCCTTCCCGCGCGGCGCAACGCCGCTCGACTTCGCCTACCGCATCCACACCGACGTCGGCCACCGCTGCCAGGGCGCGCGGGTGAACGGGAAGCTGGTGCCGCTGCGGACGCCGCTCAAGAACGGCGACATCGTGGAGATCGCCACCGGCGCCAGCCAGACCCCCAGCCGGGAGTGGGTGAACATGGTGGTCACCGCCCGGGCCCGGCACAAGATCCGGCACTGGCTGAACGCGGAGCAGAAGAACCGCTCCATCGAGCTGGGGCGGAAGCTCATCGAGAAGGAAGCCAAGAAGTACCGGGTGCAGTGGCGGAAGCTGGTGGCGGAGAACGCCCTGGACGGCGTGCTGCACGAGTACGCGCTGCCGCGCCTGGACGATCTCTACGCGGACGTCGGCTACGGCAAGGTCTCGGCGCGCCACATCGTGGAGCGCTTCGTCACCGACGAGCAGAAGGAGAAGGGGCCGGCCACCACCGATGCGGGCGTGCTGCAGCAGGCCGTGCGCAGGATCTTCCCCTTCACCTCATCGCAGACGGCGATCAAGGTCAAGGGCTATGACGACCTGATGACGTATCTGGCCAAGTGCTGCACGCCGCTGCCGGGGGAGCCGATCGTCGGCTACATCAGCCGCGGCAAGGGGGTGGCCGTGCACAGCGCGAACTGCCCGAACGTGAAGAACCTGATGTTCAACCCCGACCGGGAGATCGCGGTGGAGTGGGCCGACCAGCGCCAGTCGCAGTTCCAGGTGGAGCTGGAGATCATGATGGAGGACCGGCAGGGCATCCTGGCCCGCGTCATCAACACCATCTCCAACCTGAAGACCAACATCCGGCAGATGGACACCCGCTCCGGCGAGGGCAAGGCCACGGCGGAGATGGTCCTGGAGATCGCGGACCTCAAGCACCTGGAGAAGGTGACGCGCTCCATTCAGGGGCTGGACGGGGTGCTGCAGGTGGGGCGGAAGTACAACATCCGGCATGCCACGGCTTAGCGCGTTCGATGGTGATCCTGCGCCAGGAGCAGTTCGACGCGCTCGCGGCGGATGCGCAGCGGCGCTTCGAGGACGAGCTGCGCCGGTTCCTGCTCTCCGGCTATCCGCGTGCGGTGGCGGGCATTGCCGAGGGCGAGCTGCGGACGCGCATCGCCTCGGCCGTTGCTCGCGCCGCCGCAAGTCATGGCCTGACCTTCCAGAGCTCCATCGCCGTGTTCGTGGCGGCGACGTTCACCGCCGGCGAGCGCTTCGACGAGTACCCGCCGATCGCCGCCATCCTGGCCCGGCCGTCATCCGAGGAGCGCCGGATGAAGCGGCTGCAGGATCTGCCGGAAGGCGTCTGGACGGCAGCACGGGCATTCTGCGACGAGAGGGGATGACCGGTGCCTCTGGTCGATATCTACAGATGCCCGCAGTGCGGCCGCCCGTACGACGATTCATACGATTGCCAGGACTGCGGGGTGAGCACGGAGTACTACGACACGCAGTGGATCGAAGACATCGTCGGTATGGACGTTTCGAGCGGCTCGGACGCCAGCCCGTTCAACCCGCAGACGGAGTCCCCCTTCCTTGCCTTTCCTTCCACTTCGGTGGTGACGAACAACTGCAAAACGACGACGGAGTCGGAAGGGAAGGAGGTGGAAGAGGACGATGCTGATGATGTCCAGGCATGCTGCAATCCGGTCAAGCAGCTCCTGGGCGTATTGGGTGAGGACTGCTCCCGGCTTCCGGTAGGCGCGCTCATTCGACTGATCTATCAAACCGTGGGACCCTTCGACCCCGGCAAGCGTGACCAGCACGCCGTTCTCGCCTTCGACATCTCCTTTCTCTGGCACAACGAGGAAGCCCTCGGCACCTGCGCGGACAGCCAGCCGGAGCTCATCACGCTCAGGGAGGCGTGGAGAAGCCGCCCGGCACTGGCGAAAGTCTCGAACTGCCACTCTTCGGCCGTGTCGATGCTCCAAATCCTCGGCGGCGGCCAGATCGAGAAGGTGGGGGTCACGGGAGCGGGGGCGAGCAATGCGCTCGACATGAGCCCGCACATCGCGACCTTCAAGAGCCTCTGCATCTCCCTCCAGCAGCACGAGCGCGCCATCTGGCAGGTGAGCCACTGCGGGCACTCCTGGACTTTCATCAAGCGGCTAGGCCGGGTGGAGGTGATCGACGCCTTCGCCAACGATCGCGGTCTGGGCATCTGGGGCCTGACGGCAGAGGAAGTTGAGACGGTCAAGTGGCCGAAAAAGGTGCATCCTCCGCCAGCGAAACGTATCTGGACGGTGGAGGAGTTGCTCGACATCCTGCCGCTGCTGGTCCACGAGTCGCTGGAGACGCGGCACAAAGGACAGGAACGGCTCGTCAACTACCCCTTCGAGAACGACTCCGGCTCCGATCACCTGCCTACCGGCGCCTTTGGCTACGACTGCCGGGCGCTGAAGACGGATGGGGAGATCGTGCGCGCTCTCGCGGCGCGATTCTGCCACGCTCGGAATCGGTGGAAGGAGCTCACGAAGAAGTGAGCGGGGAGGGGGAAGCGGGCGGCGAGCAGGAGAACTGCTCTCCTGCTCGCTGCTCGCTGCTCGCCGCTTAGCGCGCGGCCTTCTGGATCTTGCCGGTGCGGATGCAGCGGGTGCAGACGTTCATCCGCTTCACGGCGCTTCCGACCAGCACGCGGACGCGCTGGAGATTGGGCAGCCAGCGGCGGCTCGAAACGTTGTGGGCGTGGCTGACTCGGTTTCCGAAGACGGGTGCTTTCCCGCAGACTTCACACATTTTTGCCATTGATGACTCCCTCAAATAACGCGAAAGGCGTGGATTCTAACCAGCGTGCCCCCGAGGCGCAACCCTTTCGGGCCTCGCGGACGGCAAACACGCGCATTCGTTCAAGTTATCTATTCCCGTACGGTTGACACACCTTTGCAGGTGTTGTAATTTCGATCCACCTTTCGACATCCGGAGCCAGCGAGAAGTCAGTGTGTGTGTGAGATGGATGGGGTGAGCGGTGTTCTTCTCAAAGAGCAAAAACGTTGTCGGCCTTGATATCGGCTCCTCGGCAATCAAACTGGTAGAGCTGAAGGAGAAGAAGGGCGGGGCCTACTCACTCGTCAAGCTCGGCATCGAGCGGCTGTCTCCCGAAGCCATCGTTGACGGCTCGATCATGGACTCCTCCATGGTCGTGGAAACGATTCAGCGGCTGAACACGGAAAAAGGCGTCAAGAATTCCAATTACGCGACCTCCCTGTCCGGCCATTCGGTGATCATCAAAAAGATCACTTTGCCGGCCATGTCGCCGGAGGAGCTGGCCGAGTCGATCCAGTGGGAGGCGGAGCAGTACATCCCCTTCGACATCAACGACGTCAACCTCGACTACGTCCCCCTCACCGCCCCCGGCACGGGCGACAACATCGACGTCATCCTGGTGGCCGTGAAGAAGGAAAAGATCAACGACTACACCTCGGTGATCAGCCAGACCGGCAAGGTGCCGGTGCTGGTGGACGTGGACGCCTTCGCGCTGCAGAACTGCTACGAGGTGAACCACGAGGTGGACGGCGACAAGGTCATCGCCCTGGTCAACGTCGGCGCCTCGGTGACGAACGTGAACGTCCTGTCCGGGCAGATCTCGCTCTTCTGGCGCGACATCACCTTCGGAGGCAACCAGTACACCGACGCCATCCAGCGCGAGCTGAGCCTCTCCTTCGAGCAGGCGGAAGAGCTCAAGCGGGGCCACCCGGTGGCCGACTACACCATCCAGCAGGTCATCCCCATCCTCAACTCCGTCTCCGAGGACTTCGCCGGCGAGCTGCGCAAGACGCTCGACTTCTTCACCGCGACCTCGGGAGCGGACCGCGTGGACGAGATCGTCCTGGCCGGCGGCGGCAGCGGGGTGCTGAACCTCGACGCGATCCTGCGCGACAAGTTCGGCATCTCGGTCACGATCATGGATCCGTTCCGGAAGATCGCCGTCGATGAAGGCGAGTTCAACCCCGAGGAACTGGCCGAGATTGCGCCCAGTATGGCGATCGCCGTCGGTCTGGCCATGCGGAAGTTGGGGGACGCTTGATCAAGATCAACTTAGTGCGGGAAGGGCGGGCGGTTCGCGGCGCGGGAGCCGTGGCCCAACCGGCCGTCACCCCCATGGCGGGCGGCGGCGGGACGGACATCAACAGCATCCTCATCGTGCTCCTGCTCGTGGTGGGAGGCCTCATCGCCGGCGCCTGGTGGTGGATGGAGAAGCGCAAGCTCAACGAGCGCGAGGAAACCATCACCGTGCGCAAGGCGGAGGCCGAGAAGCTGGAGGCCATCATCCGCGACGTGGAGCAGTACCAGAAGCGCAAGGACAACCTCCAGAAGCGCATCGACCTGATCAACCAGCTCAAGCAGAACCAGCGCGGCCCGGTCCGGATCATGGACCAGGTCAGCCGCGACCTTCCCGACCTGGTCTGGCTGGACAAGATGACCATCAACAACGGGAGCATCGCTCTGCAGGGACGCGGTCTGAACCCGAACGCCATCGCCAACTTCGTGGAGAACATCAAGAACGATCCGTACTTCGAGGAGCCGCAGGTCGGCTCCATGACGCAGACGTCCGTGGCGCCGCTGGTCTACACGTTCGACATGAGCTTCGGCTTCTCGTACGCGCCGAAGACGGCGGAAGGCTCTGCCGGCGCAACGTCGACGACCGGCACCACCGGGAGCACCGGAACGGCGGGCACCACCGCCGCGCCGGGCGGGGCGAAGCCGTAAGGGGAGGGGGCCGATGGCGCTGACACTGGAAGGAAAACCCTGGTACTACGGCTTCCTGATCGGACTCCTGCTCGCGGGCGTGGGGCTGTACGCTCTCTATTATTTCTACATCACCCCGACGGAAGAGGACATCGCCGGCAAGGACGCCCAGATCGCGGAGCTGGACCGGAAGATCGAACAGGGGCGGGCCGCGGAGCGGAAGCTCCCCCAGTTCCGGGCCGAGGTGGCGCGCCTGGAGCTGGAGCTCGACAAGCTGCGCCGCATCCTGCCTTCCTCCCGCAACACGGAAGAGATCATCAAGAAACTCAAGGCGCTGGTCGACACGGGCGACTTCGCCCTCAAGCGCCTCACCTTCCCCGTCCTGACCACGCCGAAGGGGGGCGACCCCTACGCGGAGTGGCCCATCTCGGTCTCGGTGGAGGGGCGGTACCACAACCTGGCGATCCTCTTCAATCGCCTGAGCAACTTCTCGCGCATCATCAACGTGGAGCAGATCAACATCTCGGCGCTGGCCAGCCAGACCGACCGCACCATCAGCACCGACTTCGTGGCCAAGACGTTCGTCTACGTCGAGCCGGCGGAGGAGAAGCCGAAGGCGAAGACGAAAGGAAAGCCGGGCGGGTCGTCCGGGGACGGGGACTAACGGATGAACATGCGCAGGTTCGCCCAGTCGCTGCTGCTGGTGACGCTCGCCGTCGCCGGCGTGCTCGCGCAGCCGGTCGGCTCCAGACCGGCGGGAGGTCCGCCCCCTTCCACCACGACCGCCAACACGGCGGCCGACAATGCCGGCGTGCAGCAGACGCTTCAGGAGATCCTGGAGGAGCCGACCACCGGCGAGACGTACCGCTACGACCCGCAGGGGCGGCGCGATCCGTTCCAGTCGCTGGTCGGGCCGGCGCCGCGCCTGCAGCCGGGGCAGCGTCCGCCGGGCATCCCCGGGTTCCTCATCGATGAGCTCAAGCTGCAGGGAGTGGTCAAGACCAAACAGGGGCTCGTTGCCATGATCAACGGGCCGGACAACAAGGGTTACCTCGTTCACGTGGGAGACAAAGTCCTCGATGGCGAAGTGATTCGCATTACGGCCTCCTCCATCGTCTTCCGGCAGGAGGTCAATGATCCGACTCAGATCGAGCGGTACCGCGAGGTAGTCAAGGACCTGATCCCCGAGGCGCAACGGAAGGGCTAGTCAGGTCAGGGGCTGTGTGGAGGGCGAGATGGTGAAGGTGGGACGTATGACAAGAGCCAGGCGATTCGTGCTCGTAGCGGGCATCGTGGTGGCGAGTGCGAGTCTGGACTCCGCTTCCGCATCGCTGTGGAAGCGCGCGAAGACCGACAAGACTGCCGAGCCGGCAGCCGTGGCGGCAGCAGGGCAGACCCTTTCCGCCGTGGAGATCGAAGGATCGCGGGTTCTGCTGCACACGAGCGGCTCTCCGGCGTACACCTCGTACAGCCCTTCGCCCGACGTATTCGTGGTCGATCTGACCGCCACCTCGAAGGCCTCCGGCGTGGTCATCCCCGCCACCCTCCCCGCCGGCGTCACCTCGATCGCCGCGGAGGAAGCGGTGGAGATGGGCAACCGGCTCACCCGGGTGACCGTGCGCCTGCGCGAGGCGGCCTCGCCGACGGCCTCCGTCAATGGGACGGACGTGGTGATCGCCATCCCGGAGAAGGCGCCGGTCGACACCGTGCCGCCGCTCGTGGCGGCCGTGGCCGATCCGCAGCCGCCGCCCGAGACGCCGCATGCCGAGACGCCGCATGTGGAGGCGCTTCCGGAACCGAACCGCATCCCCGCCGAGCCGGTGGCCACGGCCGAGCCGCTGCCGCTCCCCGCCGCGAAATCCATCCGCCGCATCGAGAGCTCCGGCGCCGACATCCGCATCAACGGCGACGGCGCGATGAAGTACAAGGCCTTCCGCCTGGAGAACCCCTCGCGCGTGGTGCTCGACATCGACGGCATCAACAAGCTTCCGAAGAACGCCATCACCATCAACGACTCGCCGGTCAAAAAGGTCCGGGTGTCGCAGTTCAAGTCCGGCCCCGAGCCGGTGACGCGGGTGGTGCTCGATCTCGGCTCGAAGGCGGACTATCGCCTGGTCGATGAAGGCGACCACGTGACGGTCGTCTTCGGCGATGCGCCGGCCACGTTCGCCGCCGCGCCGGTGGTGGAGCGGCAGGCGCCCGTGCAGAAGACGATCGCGCCGCCTCCCCCGCCCGCGCCGGCCACCGCCGCCGCGAGCACGATGACGGTGACCGAGCGGCCGGCGCACAAGACCGACATCCCGGCCAGCGTGCCGACGGTGGCCGAGAACGCCGCCACCTGGCGCATGCCGGAGACGGCGTCCAAAGGCGCCCGCTCCAAGATCAACGCGCCGGCCGACCAGGCGCCGCCTGCCACCAGCCGCCGCCAGCGCACCACCACCTCGACGCCGGTGCCGGCGCCCTCCAACGCCAATCCGGAAAACGTCTTCACCGAGCCGCAGGACCTCTCCGGCCCGCAGATCCAGAACGCCACCACGCCGCAGGGCACGCGGACGCTGAGCGAAGGCCCCCGTGTCTTCACCGGCGAGCCGATCTCGCTCAACCTCAAGGACGCCGACCTCAAGGACGTCCTGCGCACCTTCGCCCAGCTCACCGGCCTGAACATCGCCGTCGATCCGGGCGTGACCGGCCAGGTCACGGTCGATTTCGTCGACGTGCCGTGGGACCAGGCGCTGGACATCATCCTCCGCCAGAACAACCTCGCCTTCGTGGTGGAAGGCAACGTGATGCGCGTCGGCACCATCGAGCGCCTGGCCAACGAGACGGCCGCCACGCGGCGGCTGCAGGAGGAAGAGCAGCTCAACGTGCCGCGGCGCACCATCAGCTTCAAGCTCTCCTACGCGCGGGCCCAGGAAGTCCAGGCCCTGCTGGCCGCCATCGCCTCGCCGCGCGCGCGGATCATCGTCGACGCGCGCACGAACCAGCTCATCGTCAGCGAGATCCCGCAGTACCTGGTGACCATGCGCAACCTCATCGACACGGTGGACGTGCCGACCAAGCAGGTGGTGATCGAGGCGCGCATCGTCGAGACCACGAAGAACTTCGCGCAGCAGTACGGCTTCCAGTGGGGCTTCAACGGCGCCTTCGACCCGGCCCTGGGCACGGGCACGGGCCTCGTGTTCCCCAACCGGGTCGGCTTCACCGGCGGCCCGTTCAGCTTCACCGGCGGCGCCCCTCCGGTTCTGGGTCTGAGCCTGACGGACGTTCTCGGCTCCTTCAACCTCGACCTCGCCCTGCACGCGTTCGAGCTGGAGGGCCTGGTCAAGGTCGTCTCCGCGCCGCGCGTGACCACGCAGGACAACCAGGCCGCCGAGATCCAGAGCGGCTTCCAGATCCCGTACCAGACCCGGATCAACTTCACCACCACCATCACCTACGTCGACGCCACGCTGCGGCTGTCCGTCACGCCGCAGATCACCGAGGCGGGGACGGTGATCATGGACATCGCGGTGCAGAAGACGGAGCCGGCCACCGGTCTGGCCATCGAAGGAGGCGCCGGCACGCCGCTCTCCACCCGCCAGGCGCGGACGCGCCTCATGGTGCGCGACGGCGGCACCTCGGTCATCGGCGGCATCTACCAGACCAAAGACAACAACAGCCAGTCGCGCTTGCCGTTCGTGCACCAGATCCCGATCATCGGCGCGCTGTTCCGGACGCACAACATCTCGTCCACCCATGACGAGCTGTTGATTTTCATCACCCCGCGCATCGTTCGCGGGTCGTAATAGGATGGAAGGAAACCCCCGGGTGAAGGGAGGCGGAGACCTATGAAGCACTACACGAAGACTCTGATTGCGGCGGCGGTGGCGGTGGCCGGCATCACGGGCTGCAGCAACGATCTGAACCGCAATGCGTCGCCGGTGGAACTGGTCGCGACGAACTCGCAGAACCTCAACGTGATCGACCTGAACGGCGGCACGCGCTGTACGGAGACGATCGCCACGGTCAGTCTGCAGGCGTTCCTCAAGAACCCGACGCAGATCTCCGACCAGACGTTCAACCAGGTGCGGATCAACCGCTACCAGGTGTCGTACGTCCGGACCGATGGCGGCAAGATCGTGCCGGCCACGTTCGTGCGCAGCATCGACAACCTGCTCACGCCGGGCGGGTCGCCTGCCGCGCTCTCCGGCTTCCAGGCGTTCGAGGTCGACGCGATCAATCACGCGCCGTTCCAGGCGCTGTTCCCGAACAACGGCGGCCGCGATCCGGAGACGGGACGGCCGGTGGTGTCGCTGGACGCGATTCTCACCATCTTCGGCGAGACGCTGGCCGGCGAGCGCGTTTCGGCAACGACGCGGGTTCCCTTGGACTTTTGTTTTCAGTGCGGCGGCTGCGGTTGATGCTCGCCGATGACACGGCCCGACGCTGAGGGCGCGTGGGTGTGAGGAAGGCTGACGGGGGTTGACATGAAGATGTTCAGACAGCGGAAGTTCCTGTTCGCGCTGCTCGCGATGCTGGTGATCTTCGCCGGATGCAAGGGCGAGTCGCCGACGGCACCGCCACCGAGCACGGGCGGCGGGTCGACCCCGGGCGGCGGCACGCCGGCCACGGGCACGGTCATCACCGTCACGTTCTCCAACACTTCGCCGGTGGTCGGCTCGCCGGTCACGGTGAGCGCCGCGGTGACGCAGAACAACACGTCGGTGCCGAACGGCACGGCCGTCGAGCTGACCACCTCGCTCGGCACGTTCTCCGATACCGGCACGGCGAGCACCATCCGCACCACCACCAACGGCGTGGCCACGGCCATCCTCAACGCCACGACGCCCGGCACGGCGACGGTCGTGGCCACCATCAACAACGTGGCCAAATCCGGCACGGTGACGTTCCGGGCCGCGGCCACGACGCCCACGCCGACGCCGACCAACCCGACCATCACCGGCGTCACGCCGACCTTCGGCAAGCCGTCCGGCGGCGAGACGGTGACCATCAACGGCACGAACTTCACCCAGCCGGTGCGCGTCTTCTTCGACTTCGGCAACAACACCGCGCCGGTCGAGGCCTTCGTCCTGCCCGACTCCACCTCGACCCAGCTGCGGGTGCTCAGCCCGAAGGTCGACCTCGGCGCGGGGCAGACCAAGCCGGCCACCATCATCGTCATCACCCAGGCCGGCTCGGCCACCGAGCAGCGCGCCACCTCCCAGCCGTTCACATTCGTGGCCGAGCAGCTCACCCCGGTGCCGCAGTCGATCAGCCCCTCCTCCGGTCCCATCACCGGCGGCACGCGCGTCACGATCTTCGGCTCCGGCTTCCAGGCCCCCGTCCAGGTGCAGTTCGGCGATCTCTCCGTGCCGGCCTGGCAGGACGCGCAGGTGATCTCGGTGACGTTCAACCAGATCGTCGCCATCACCCCCGACGCGCGCTCCACCTCGCCCAACGGCGGCATCCCCGTCACCGGTCCGGTCGACCTGCGCGTCAACAACATCGCCTCCGGCATCTCGGCCACGGTGGACAACATCTTCCGCTTCACGCCGAAGATGCAGATCACCTCGGTCAGCCCGCAGCTGGGCAGCTCCCTCGGCGGCACGGACGTGACCATCGACGGCATCGGCTTCGAAGACCCGGTCACCGTCACGCTGGCCGGCGTGCAGGCGCAGGTCCTGCGCGTCTCCGGCTCGCAGCTGCTCGTCCGCAGCGGCGCGCTGGGGCAGCCGTGCGGCGGCTCGACCGGCCCGGTCAGCGTGACGAATGTCGAGAACGGCGACGTCGCCAGCACCGGCATCGCGCCGAACTTCGCCGGCGGCTTCCAGTACGTCGGCGTGTCGCCGACGGTCACTTCCGCCACTCCCAACTCCACGCCGCTGGTGCCCGGCAACACGATCAACGTCACGGTGCTGAATCCGGGCGTCGGCCCGCTCGGGTCGGCCAACGTGCGCTTCACCGTCGGCGGCCAGCAGACCACGGCCACGCCGAATCCGATCACGAACGGAACGGGCAGCCAGACGTTCACCGTCACGGTGCCGACCGGGCTGAGCTTCCCCTCCATCGCCTGCACCACGGGCGGCGGTCAGCCGGGCACCCAGCTCGGACCGACGTCCTTCCCCATCGTCTTCCTGAACGTGACCACCGGCTGCACCGACACGCTCGGCAACGCGGTCACCATCACGCCGCCCGGCCCGAACCCCTGCGTCGGACCGGCTACCGCCTCGGCCAGCCAGGCCAGCCCGGCCTGCCCGGCCGGACCGAGCGTTCCCGCCGCGAGCGGCACCGCGCCGATCACGATCACGGTCTCCAATACGGCATCGGCCGGCTCCGGCGTGCTGAACGTCTCGGGTGCGATCACCAGCGGCGGCGCGAACTTCGTGGCCATCAACCCCAGCGGCACGGTCACCGTCGCGCCGGGCCAGTCGAGAGTCTTCACCGTCACCTTCGATCCCAGCGCCCCGGGCGTGCAGAACGGAACCGTCACCTTCACCACGAACGATCCGGCCAATCCGACCATCGCCGTTCCGATCTGCGGCACCGGTACCCCCTAGCGCTTTGCCACACCGCGCGATGTAGCGATGACCGCCCCTCGTGGGCGGTCATCTTGTCTGCGCGGCAGACTTGAGGAAGAATCGTCGTTCCAGCCAGGAGAGAGATGGCGCAATCCGCGAGCAGTCCGAAAGTCGAAGAGCTCCGGTTCCGGCTGAAAGCGGATCCGAAGAGCCGGCTCTTCTATCCGCTGGCCGAGGAGCTGCGGAAGATCGGACAGTTCACCGAGGCCGAGCAGGTGCTGCGCGGCGGCCTCGGCTCGCATCCGACCTATCTCTCCGCCTGGGTCAGCCTCGGCCGGGTGCTGCGCGAGCTGAAACAGGACGATGGCGCGATCGAGGCGCTGTCGAAGGCGCTCACGCTCGATCCGGGCAACGTCGTCGCCGCGCGTCTCCTCGCCGATGCCTACATGGCCCGCGGCGACAAGCTGGAGGCGATCAAAAAGTACAAGCTGGTGCACGCGCTGCTGCCGTCCGATCAGGACCTGGAGGCGCTGATCGCCCGGCTCGATCAGGAGCTGAACCCCCCTCCGCCGCCGCCCCCTCCACCGCCCGCGCCCGAGCCAGAGCCGCCGGCGTTCGTGGAGCCGGAGCTGTTCGAGCAGACCGAGCCCTCCATCGAGCCGACGGTGGAGACGCCGATGCCCTCCTTCGCGCCCGCGGCCGAGGAAGAGTCGCCCTGGGGGCCGCCCGCGGTGGAGCAGGCCCAGCAGGCGCTGGCCCGGGAAGAGGAAGTGGCGGTCGAGACCGGCGACGCGGAGCCGATGAGCGCCGCGCATGAGGAGAGCCCCTTCGAGGAGCCGGGCGTGGAGGCCGGCTACGGAAGCGACGCGCTGACGGTGGAGGAGCCGGAAGGCTTCCAAATCGCGAGCGCGCCGCTCGCCGCCGAGTTGCCGGAGCCGGTCGTGCCGCCGGAGACGGAAGAAGCGGAGATCTTCGCCCTGGCCACCGAGGCCATCCTCGGAGCGGAGGACACCACCGAGACGATCACCATGGCCGACCTCTACGCGAGGCAGGGCTTCACCGACGACGCGCGCAAGATCTACGAGCACATCCTGCAGCGGGACCCGGAGAACGAGGCGGTACGGGCCAAGCTGGGGGAACTGGAACGCAGGGCCGGCTCTCCAGCCGGCCCCGGGCACGAGGATGTTGGGCCGGCCGGAGAGCCGGCCCTACATACCGAAGAGCCAGAAACCCCCGAGGATCCCCGCTCCGCGAAGATCCACAGGCTGGAGAACTGGCTGGCCAAGGTGACCCGTGTTTAAGAAGGTCCTCACCGCGATCCGCGACCGGGTGGATGGCGCGCTGGCCGTCAGCCTGATCTCCCTGGACGGCATCCCGGTGGAGACGGTCAGCGGCGACGAGGGGGTGCCGCTCGACGTCCTCGGCGCGGAGTTCGGCAGCTTCATCAAATCCATCCGTCCCAACACGGAGATCGGGAGCGGAGAAGTGCTGCAGTTCTCCCTGGTCACCGAGCAATACATCACTTTCCTCTCCGCGGTGACGCCCGATTACTACATACTCCTCGTCCTTCGCCCGGAGGGGAACTACGGCCGGGCACGATTCGAGCTCGCGCGGGCGAAACATCTCCTGCAGGACGAGCTGGTCTGAGGGTAGCGATTTGAATTTCAAGGAAATCCTGGAGCTCATCGACAAGGTCGCCTCCAGCGGCATCGCCGCGGTGGAGGTCGAGACGGCCGGCACGAAGGTCCGCGTGGAAGGAAAGAGCGCGGGACCGCAGATCATCCACTCCTACGGCGAGCCGGGCCGCGACGCTCCCCCTTCCGCGCCGGGCCTCGGCGGGCCGGCCGCGCTGGGCGCCGCGCCGCCGCCCGCCCCGCCGCAGGCGCCGACCGATGAGAACCTGCACGTGATGACCTCGCCCATCGTCGGCACGTTCTACCGCTCGCCCAATCCGGAAGCGCCGGTCTTCGTCAACGTCGGCGACCGCGTCTCGAAGGGGCAGGTGCTCTGCATCATCGAGGCGATGAAGCTGATGAACGAGATCGAGTCGGATGTGGACGGCCGGGTGGCGGTCATCTATCCGCAGAACGGGCAGCCGGTCGAGTACGGGGAAAAGCTGTTCGGCATCGAGACCTCATGATCTCGAAGGTGCTGATCGCCAACCGCGGGGAGATCGCTCTCCGCATCATCCTCGCCTGCAAGGAAATGGGCCTGAAGACGGTCGCCGTCCACTCCGAGGCGGACCGCGACGCGCTGCACGTCCGCTACGCCGATGACGACGTCTGCATCGGCCCGCCTCCCTCCAGGCAGTCGTACCTCTCCATCTCCAGCATCATCGCCGCCGCGGAGATCACCGGGGCGGATGCCATCCATCCCGGCTACGGCTTCCTCGCCGAGAACCCGCACTTCGCGGAGATCGTCGGGGAGTGCGGACTCACCTTCATCGGCCCCTCTCCCGAGGCGATCCGCCTGATGGGCAACAAGGCCCAGGCCCGCGAGCAGGCCAAGCTGGCCGGCGTCCCCATCCTTCCCGGCAGCGACGGCCCGGTGACCTCGGTCGAGGACGCGCAGGAAGTGGCGCGCACGATCGGCTATCCGGTGATCCTGAAAGCCTCCGCCGGCGGAGGCGGACGCGGCATGCGCATCTGCGGCACCGAGGCCGATCTCGAGACGGCCTACCAGACGGCGCGCAGCGAGGCGGAGCGCGCCTTCGGCGTCGCCGACGTCTACATCGAGAAGTACCTCGAGCACCCTCGGCACATCGAGATCCAGGTCTTCGGCGACTCGTTCGGCCGCATCGTCGCCCTGGGCGAGCGCGACTGCTCCATCCAGCGCCGCCACCAGAAGCTGATCGAGGAGTCGCCCTCGCCGGCCGTCACGCCCGAGCTGCGGCGGGAGATGAGCGATGCGGCGGTCAAGCTCTGCCGGGCCGTGAATTACGTCAACGCCGGCACCATCGAGTTCCTCTTCCAGGACGGCCGCTTCTACTTCATGGAGATGAACACCCGCATCCAGGTCGAGCATCCGGTCACCGAGGAGGTGACGGGCATCGACCTGGTGAAGGAGCAGATCCGCGTCGCGGCGGGGGAGCATCTCTCCGTTCCGGACAAGCCGGACTTCTTCCTGCGCGGCCACGCCATGGAGTTCCGCATCAACGCCGAGGATCCGGTGACGTTCGCCCCCAGCCCGGGGAAGATCCGGGAATTCCATCTGCCCGGCGGCCCCGGCGTGCGGGTGGACACGGCGGCCTACCGCGACTACGTCATCCCGCCGCATTACGACTCCCTCGTGGCCAAGCTCGTGATACGCGGCAAGGACCGGCCGGAAGTGCTGGCCCGCGCCCGGCGCGCCCTGGAATCGTTCGTCATCGAGGGCATCAAGACCAGCATCCCCCTGCACCGCATCATCCTGGAGGACGAGCGCTTCATCCGCGGCGACATTTCCACGCGGTTCATGGAGCAGTTGCGGTCGTGATACCGTGATTCCTCCTCAGCAATGAAAATCTACCTCGTCGGGTTCATGGGCGCCGGCAAGACCACCATCGGCCGGGAGCTGGCGGCGCGTCTGGACGCGCCGTTTTTCGACCTCGACGAGCTGATCGAAGCGGCGGAGAAGATGTCGATCAAAGACCTCTTCGCCCAGCACGGCGAGGCGCATTTCCGCAAGCGCGAGCGGGACATCCTCCGCTCCACCAAGTACCTCGACAGCGGCATCGTCGCCACCGGCGGCGGCACCTTCACCTTCGACGAGAACATCCAGTTCATCCAGTGCGAGGGGCTTTCCGTCTATCTCTCCGCGCCGTATGCGCTGCTGCGGGCGCGGGTGGGGGAGAAGGCGGCGGAGCGGCCGCTGTTCCGCGATGACATCGCGGCGCACGAGCTCTACAAGAGCCGGCTGAAGTACTACAAAATGTGCGACATCACCATCGAGATCCGGGAGGAGGAGACGCCCGGCGAGATCGTGGAGCGCCTCATCCTGGAACTGCCCAAGACGATTCTGGAGACCGCGAAGAAGGCGGCCCAGGTGTGGAGGCGGGCGTGAGGGCGCTGATCGTCAGCGACCTCCATTCCAACGCCGAGGCGCTGCGGTCGGTGATGAACCGCGTCCGCCGCAAGAAGTTCGACGACGTGGTCTGCCTCGGCGACTTCGTCGGCTACGGCGCCCAGCCGAACCAGGTGCTGGACATGATGCGCACCATGCGCGCCCGCAAGCTCTACATCCGGGGCAACCACGACCGGGTGGTGGCGGGGGTGGAGGACGGCACCGGCTTCAACCACGCCGCCAAGTACGCCGCGCTCTGGACGCGCGACCGCCTCAGCGCCCCCAACCGCCGCTTCCTGCAGGACCTGCCGCTCGGCCCGATGCTGCGGGACAACGTGCTGCTCTGCCACGGCTCGCCGCACGATGAGGACGAGTATGTCTTCACCGAGCAGCACGCCGCGCAGGTGTTCGCCGTGCACGACGCGCCGATCATCCTCTACGGCCACACCCACCTGCCGGTGATCTTCTCCATCGATGCGCGCGGCCGGCTCAAAGGCAACTCGGTGCGCCGGGAGGTGATCCTCCGCCTCGATCCCGAGCGCCGCTACCTCATCAACCCCGGCTCGGTGGGCCAGCCCCGCGACCGCAATCCCGACTCCTCCTTCGCCATGCTCGACTCGAAGCGGATGACGATCCAGTTCTTCCGTGTTCCCTATGATGTCGAGAAGACGCAGGCCACGATCCTGAAGGCCGGCCTGCCCCGGATCCTGGCGGACCGCCTGGCGAACGGGACCTGAGATGTAGGGCCGGCTCTCAGCCGGCCCAGCATCAACGGATAGCGGGCCGGCTGAGAGCCGGCCCTACACTCGCTGCTCGCTAATCAGGACGCCACTGTCACCAACAGGTGAAGCGGTGCGGACGCGTCAAACGTAAGTTACTGAAACCACAGGGATGTGGAATGGCACGTCCCCCGCACTTCGGCCCGCCAGCAGCCTGGAGATCTCTCAATGCGACGAATCGGAACACTCCTCCTCCTCACCCTCTCCATCGCCCTGCCTTCCTACGCCGTCGGGAAGTCGCAGTCCTACTTCACGTATGACGACGGCGGCACCATCGTCCGTCAGGGCGAAAACGGCGAAGAGATCGACGGCCGGGTCAACCTGCCGCTCTACTCGGGCGACGAGGTGGCCACCAGCCGCCGCGGCCGCACCGAGATCCGCCTCTCCGACGGCAACGTCCTGGGCCTGGACCGCTCCACCGACGTCCGCTTCCGCTCCCTCCTCGACAGCTACGACGGCAACGATCCGCAGACGGTCGTCGAACTGCGCTTCGGGCACGCCATCGTCCAGCGCACCGCGGTCGGCCGCGAGGCGCTCCGCCTCGACACCGACGCGGCGAGCTACATCGCCTACGAGGAGGCCATCTACACCGTGGAGGCCGACGGCCGCGGCAAGGACCGGGTCACGGTCTTCGACGGCACCGTGGAAGTGCGGACGCCGTCCCGCACCACGCGGCTGCGCGAAGGCGAGCAGGCCCAGATCGACAACAACGGGGTGTACGGCCTGGTCAGCGACTCGCAGGACTCGGCCGATGACTTCGAGCGCTGGTTCCTCAAGCGCGCCGAGCGCTACGGCCACGGCTCCAGCCGCTATCTCGACCGTTCGCTGGCATACTCCGACTACGACCTCGGCCAGCACGGCAACTGGATCTACATCAGCAACTACGGCTGGTCCTGGCGTCCCACCGTCGCCGCCGGCTGGCGTCCCTACTACTACGGCGAGTGGATGTACGGCCGCGGCGGCTGCCTGACCTGGGTCTCCTACGAGCCCTGGGGCTGGGTGCCCTATCACTACGGCCGCTGGGCCTATGACCCGATGTACGGCTGGGTGTGGCTGCCCGGCACCGGCTACGCGCCGGCGTGGGTCTACTGGATGTACGGCGCGGGCTACGTCGGCTGGGCGCCCGCCGGCTGGTATGACTGCTATCAGCCCTATTACAACTGGTGCTACCGCGGCAACGCCGCGCGCGCCTCGATCGATCACGGCTTCGGCTTCTTCGGCCACATCCGCATCAACGAAGTCGACCTCCGCCCCTGGACGTTCGTCTCCCCCGGCCAGTTCGTCTCCACGCGCATCGACCGCGCGGCGCTGACGACGGATGCCGTCCGCAACCGCCTCATGCGCGATGGCGGCGGCACGGCCACGGTCACGAACAACCCGGCGCGGTTCACCCGCCCCGAGCTCAAAGATCCGGCCACGGCGGTTGCGAATGTGATCCGCCGCGGGACTGGTAGTGGTACCGGCACAGGAAGCGCCGGGTCCCCGGCGGGAGTAACGGATATGACGCCGTTCTTCCGTCGGGACCCGGAGCTTTCGACTGCCGTGCGGGAGCGCATCACGCGCAACGCGGGCGGCGGCTCCGGCAACTCGGGCAACTCCGGCGGCGGCTCCACCGCATCCGTTCCCCGTGACGGCGGCAGCGCGCCCACCGGTGTGACCCGCGGCGGCCTCGCCCCCATCGGCGGCGGCTCGCTCGCTCCCATCGGCGGCGGCGGGCTGGCCCCCATCGGCAGCGGCAACGTGGCGCCGATCGACGGCGGCCGCGTGAACCGCGGCACCGGCGGCGCGACCGGCTCCGGTTCCGGTTCCGGCAGCACTGTCGGCGGCGGCACGACGTCCGCTCCCGACTCCGCCGGCGGCGTGCGCCGCGGCGGCGACAACGGCTCCAATGACGGCGGCATCCGCCGCGGCGACGGCAGCTCCACCCCTCGCGATCGCGACTCCGGCAGCGGCGCCACGGCGCCCGGCACGACCTGGCGCGACCGCATCCAGCGCCCCTCGACCTCGACCTCGCCCACGGGCGACAGCGTCGATCGCGCGCCGGGTGGGGCAGCCACGCCCGCTCCGGCCACCGACTGGCGGGG
>DASYMJ010000110.1:0-6630 GCA_036009105.1 Thermoanaerobaculia bacterium
TCTCGAATCACTGCAGCGCGTTGCTCACGTCGACGACGGCCGGCTGCTGGGGAGGCACGAAGATCTGCGGGTCGTTCGTCGAATTGTCGGTGAAGGTGTAGTAGACGATGGCCGAGCTGCCGTTGAGCGTGACCACCCGCACCACCGAGCCGGGCTCGGGATCGACGCCCACCAGGTCGCGCACGCTGGCCAGGATGGAAGTGCCCGGCTCGAGCTGGATCTGCCTGGAGACGTTCTGCCCATCCGCGGCGGTGGCCACGATGATGCCGTAGGTGGGGCCCTGCGCGATGAAGCCGAGGTTCATCCGGAAGCGGCTCTCCGGGGCGTAGATGGCGACGTTCGCGGAGCCGAGGAAGTCGACCGGATTGACCGCGTCCTCGAACGTGCCGAAGGTGCCGTCCGGCGAGTCGTTGTAGACCCGCGCCTCGATGCGCGGCATGTAGCCGATGGTCCCTTCGTCCGGCACGATCTCCAGATAGCCGATGCCGCTCTGCCCCATCGCCGCCACGACGTCGTCGTAAAAAGCTTCGCCCCCGACGTTGAAGTTGTAGGTCAGCGAGGGATCGTTGCTGGAGGGATACGTTCCGGCCCGGTGGAAGATCACGCGGCCACGCTCCCCGGGGAACGTGCCGATCAGCTTGAGCGAGGTGCGGAAGAACGCGCCGTTCGCGCCCGGCGCGGAGCCGGCCACGGGCAGGATGAGCCGGCGGGTGAGGCGTCCGAAGGCGGGGTCGCCCTGCACGGTGACGTCGATGGCGGCCGAGCAGGCGGTAAAGCTCGGATCGGAGTCGTTCACGGCCGTGATGCGGTACGTGAGCGCGGTCCGCGTCGCGGCCTGGAAGCGGACGTCGACGGTCGGCTCGGTCAGGTCCTCGCTGCGGACGTGCTCGCTCTTGCGCAGGATCTCCACGTGATAGCTCTCCGCCCCCGGCACCGGATCCCAGAAGACGCGCGGCCAGCCGCCGCGGGTGACCTCACTGTGCACGTTGACGGTGCAGGCGGCGTGCGCGGTGGCACCCACAACGAAGAGAAGAACCACGGCCGCGAATACACGTTTCCTCATCGGATCCTCCTTCGACACCTATTACGGAATGGAGACGCGAAAGGGCGGGCTACATTACCAGCCGCAGCGGCTGCTCAAGGTATTGCCGCAGCGTGCGCAGGTATTCGGCGCCGGCCGCGCCGTCGATCACGCGGTGGTCGCAGGACATGGTGATCTTCATCCGGTCGCGGATGACGATCTGCCGGTCGAGCACGACCGGCCGCGCTTCGGCCGCGCCGATGGCCAGGATGGCCACGTTCGGCGGGTTGATGATGGCGGTGAATTCTTCGATGCCCCACGCGCCGAGGTTGGAGATGGTGAAGGTGGAGCCCTGGTATTCGTTCGGCGTCAGCTTGCGGTTCTTCGCCTTCTCCGCCAGCGCCCGCACCTCCTCGGAGATCTCGCGCACCGATTTCGTATCGGCGTTGCGCACCACCGGCGTGATCAGCCCCTCCGGCGTGGAGACGGCCACACCGATATGCACCTCGGCATGCTGCCCGATGAAGTCGTCGCCCCAGCTGGCGTTCACCAATGGATGCTGCTGCATCGCCAGCGCCGCGCCGCGGATGATGAAGTCATTGAGGCTGATCTTGACGCCCTCGATGTCGATGAGCTGCTGGCGGACGGCGAGCAGCTGCGTCACGTCGTAATCAGCGGTGAGATAAAAGTGCGGGATCGGCCCGGTCGATTCGGCGAGACGCTTCGCGATGGTGCGCCGCATGCCGGAGAGCGGAATGCGCTCACTCGTGAGGGACGTGGGACGGGCTTCAGCCCGCCCAACTGCCGGCGCCCCCTGAAAGTTCTTCACATCCGCCGCGACGATGCGCCCCTGCGGCCCGCTCCCCTGCAGCGCCTCGAGACGGACGCCGAGCTCGCGCGCCATCTTCCGGGCCAGCGGCGAAGATTTGCGCCGCTCGCCCTCACCCGAGGCTTGCGCCGCCGCCGCCGCAGGCGCAGGCGCCGCGGCCGTCTTGTCGACCCGCGGCCCTTTCATCTCGATCGCCTCGCCGTACTCGCCGGTGGAGTGCTTGACCGAGTCTTTCCTGTCCGTGGCGCGGCGCTGCTCCGGCTCCGGCTTCTCCTGCTCGCCGCCCGCCGCTCGCTGCTCGCTCTTCGGCTGCTCGCTCTTCGGCGCCGCCTTCTCGCCCTCCCCCAGCACATACGCCAGCACCCCGCCCACGGGAACCACGGTGCCCTCATCCGCCTGCAGCTCGGAGAGCGTGCCGTCCGACTCCGCCTCCAGGTCGAGGTTCACCTTGTCGGTCTCGATCTCCAGCAGCGGCTCGCCCTTCTTCACCGCGTCGCCCGGCTTCTTGTACCAGCGGACGACCTTCCCCTCGCTCATGGCGTCGCCCATCTTGGGCATGATGATCTCGGCCATCCTCACTCCCTGTACAGCGCGCGTTTGACCGCCGCGATCACATGCTCTTCGTGCGGCGTGGCGAGCAGCTCGAGGTTGCGCGCGTACGGCATCGGCACGTCCTCGCCCGTCACCCGCACCACCGGCGCATCGAGCTCGTCGAACATCTTCTCGGTGATGCTCGCCGCGATCTCCGCGGCCGCGCCGAACGGCTTCCACTGCTCCTGCACCACCACCGCGCGATGCGTCTTCGCCACCGACTGATACGCCGGCTGCAGGTCGAGCGGCCGCAGCGTGCGCAGGTCGATGACCTCGCACTCGATGCCGTCCTCCGCCGCCAGCTTCTCCGCCGCGATGAGCGACATCTGCAGCATCCGGCTGTAGCTGACGATCGTCACGTCCGCCCCCTGGCGCGCCACGCGCGACCGGCCGAACGGCACGGTGAAGTCGGGATCGTCCGGCACCTCGCCCTTCATCCCGTACAGCGCGGCGCTCTCCAGGAACATCACCGGGTCCTTCCCCCGGATGGCCGTCTTCAACAGCCCCTTCGCGTCCGCCGGGGTGGCCGGCGCCACGACATGCAGGCCGGGAAAGTGCGCGTAGAACGACTCGAACGACTGCGAATGCTGCGCGGAGAGCTGCACGCCCGCTCCCTGCGGCCCGCGGATCACGACCGGCACGTCGACCTGCCCGCCGCTGAAGTAGCGCACTTTCGCGGCGTGATTGAGGATCTGGTCGGCGGCGACGATGGAGAAGTTGACGGTCATCATCTCCACGATCGGCCGCAGCCCGAGCATGGCCATCCCCACCGCCGTCCCCACCATCCCCGCCTCGGCGATCGGCGTGTCGATCACGCGCCGCGGCCCATACTTTTTGAGCATGCCGGCGGTGATGCGGAACGTCCCTTCGTAGACGCCGATGTCCTCTCCCATGATGAGGACATTCGGATCGCGGTCCATCTCCTCGATCATGGCGGCGCGGATGGCGTCGCGGTAACTCAGTTCGGCCATGGCTGCTTACTCGTCCTCCCGCACCGGATGCGGCCCATGCTCGGCCACCACGTCCTTGAACAGCTCTCCCTCACCCGGCGCAGGGCTCTCCTCGGCGAAGCGGACGGCGCTGGCGACCGTCTCGGTCGCCCACTGGTCCATCTTCTTCACGTCGTCGTCGCCCAGGCCGCAGATCTCGCCGAGCCGCTTGCGGAGGATCTGGATCGGATCGCGGTGCTTGTGCTGCTCGACCTCGTCCTTGGTGCGGTAGGGCTGCAGGATGTCTGCCGCGCCGTGGCCGGAGAAGCGGTAGGTGACCGCCTCGATGCAGTACGGCCGGCCGGTCTCGCGGATCTGGCGGATGACGCGGTCGGCCACGCCCCGGACGGCGAAGATGTCCTGCCCGTCGACCTTCTCGGCCGGGATGTTGTAGGCGCGCACGCGTTGCGCCAGGTCGGTGAGCGCGGAGTGGCGGTCGACCGAGGTGCCCATCGCGTAGCCGTTGTTCTCGATGATCCAGAGGATGGGGCAGAGCCCTTCCTTGCCCCACAGGCCGGCCATGTTCATCGCCTCGTGGAAGGAGCCGATGTTCATGGCGCCGTCCCCGAAGTAGCAGACGGCAATGTTGTCCGTGCCGCGATACCGCAGCGCGTACGCCGAGCCGGCGGCGAGGGTGAGGTGGCCGCCCACGATGCCGTAGCCGCCGTAGAAATCGTGCTCGGCATCGAACAGATGCATGGAGCCGCCTTTGCCTTTGGAGACGCCGGTGCCTTTGCCGAAGAGCTCGGCCATGACCCTTTTCGGATCGGAGCCGAGGGCCAGGGCGTGGGCGTGGTCGCGATACCCGGAGTAGACGACGTCGCCCTTCTGGATGGCCGAGAGGATGCCGCTGGCGACCGCTTCCTGGCCGCTGTAGACGTGGAGATAGCCGCCGATCTTGCCCCGCCGGAACTCCCGCTCGGTGGCTTCCTCGAAGCGGCGGATGAGGATCATCTGCCGGAGGATGTCACTCCACTCCGGCGCACATGCAGCCTCGTCAATGGTTGCGGTGGACTGTTGGTTTTTCGCCTTCGCCATCTCTCGTGTCTGCGCCATGCACGCACCGCGCCGCGCAGGGGGCGGATTCTATATCACCGTCGCCGCCAACGATTTCGCAACAGTCGCCAGGGCCGCATCAGCCATTGCAGCGGCTCCGGCGCTGCCGATGCGGCCCAGTCGGCGTGCGTCGGAACGAAGATCGCGGCGGCGGCCGCGGCGAGCGCGTCGCGGCGGCGGTCGAGCAGGAGAAGGAGGTCGCGGCCGCGGGGGTCCTGGGCGTGCGGTTTCTGCAGTCTGCCGCGGAGGCGCGGCCACGTTTGGCGCGCGGCGGAGAGGCAGCGAGGCAACGGCGGCAGCGGCGTGCCCAGCACGTCCTGCGCGATGAGGAACGACAGCCCCACCTGCCGCGCCGCGAGCGAGCGGACGGCGATGCGATCCACCTCCTGCCAATCGATGGGAAGCCGGGTGAGGGCGGCGAGCTGGGCCAGCGTTTCGAGGCGGAACCAGAAGTGTTTTGCGGCGTGGCTGCAGGTGAAGACGGCCAGGTCGCTCAGGCCAAGGGTGGGGACGGAAGAAACGTGAGTGCGGCGGGAAAACGCGTCGGCGAACGGCAGCGCGAGGGGGAACTGGACGTGGCCGAAGCGCCAGTGGAAATCGATCACGGCGCCGTGCGCGTCGTGCACGAATTCGGTGCCGCTCTGGAAGCGGCGTTTCGTCGCGCGCTGGGCGGGGGTGAGGGGCGTCGCGTCGCGGTAGCCGAGGGTGCGGAGGATGGCTTCGCCGCGGTCGGCGTCACGCTGGCCGACGATCAGGTCGAGGTCGGCGAAGACGCGCAGGCCGGGATCGCCGTAAAGCTGTTGCGATACGACGAGGCCCTTGAGCGCGAGCAGCGGCACATCACCAAACGCTGCGACGATCCGCTCCAGCTCGGCGCCGAGGTAGAGAGCGCGCGCTTCGATGGTCGCGGCGCGGATGCGCAGCTCGCGCGTCGGCTCCTCGGCCAGCCGGGCGAGCAGGCCGGTCAGCCCCTCGGTCGCCGCGGCGTCGAGCGTGGCGGCATCGAGCGGGCCGCGAACGCGTTCGCCGCGCGCCACCGCGAGCAACGTTTCTGCAGGCATCGGAGAGAGGATATCGTTTGGCGCTCTGGACTACTCGCTGGGAAGTCGCCATCTCGCAGCCGATTGCGAGCTCCCCTGGCTCGCGCGAGCGGACGCGCGGGCCGAGGCCGACCTCACGCTTTGCCTCCGCACTCGCTCCACGCCTCGCGCGCAGTTCGCGCCTTGGTACGAGAGCGAGTCGGTCACCATCGATCGGGCGGATGACGGGTCCCTGCTCGCCCGCTTTGCCGATGACGCCGCGTTTCTCGTCACCGCCCGCTCCATTGCGCTGGTCGACGCGCCGCCGCACTACACCATCGACGATCTCGCCGCCTACGCGCTCGGTCCCCTGCTCGCCCTCGCCTTGCATCTCCGCCAAGCGGTGCTCATCCACGCCTCGGCGGTCGAGATCGGCGGACGAGCGATCCTCTTCGCGGGCCAGTCGGGCAGCGGCAAGTCGACCCTGGCGGCGATGCTCCACCGCCAGGGCCGCCGCGTGCTGTCCGACGACACCACCGAGATCGCGGCCGGCGTCGCCCGCGCATCGATCCCCGCGCTGCGCATCCGCCAACCGGCGGGCGACAAGAAGATCCTGCCGGTCCAGCCGGCGGATGACCGCCCCATCGGCGCCATCCTCTTCCTGGAAGATCGCGGAGTGGAAAGCCTGGAACGCCTGACGCCGCGCGAAGGCTGGCAACGGCTGCTCGCCAACGCCTACACCGCCCACCTGCCCGACCCCGCGATGGCGCAGCGCATCTTCGAGGAGACCGCCGCGCTTGCGGACCGCGTCCCGATGTTCCGCTACACGGCGGCGCTGCGATGAAGCGCGATCCGTTCGGCGTCACCCCCTTCTACTACGCGCTCACCCCGCGCGGCCTCGTCCACTCCCAGTCGCTGGAGGAGGTGACCGCGCATCCCGCCGTCGACGTGCGCGAGCTGGACGAGGGCTGGATCGCCGACTATCTCGAGCACGGCGTGTCCAACGACGAGACGGCGACGGTCTACAAGCACATCCGCCGCCTCCCGCCTGCCCACGAGCTGACCTTGCGCGAAGACGGCGAGCTGCGCATCCGCCGCTACTGGTCGCTGCCGCCGCGCGAGCCG
>DASYMJ010000111.1:0-8415 GCA_036009105.1 Thermoanaerobaculia bacterium
TCGATGGAGGCGCGTCCGAGGTTCTCCGCGCGGATGACGCCGTAGAGGCTGCGCCACTTCGGCGAGACGTCTTCGGCGTTCGCGTAGACCACGGCGGCGAGCTCGCGGTCGAACAGCGCAAACCCGCGAGGCGCGATGGGCCGCACCTCGGAGATGCGCGAGTAGACCTGCGGGTCGCGGGTGCGCAGGTCGCGGAGCAGCGCCACGCTGCGGGCGAGCTCCTCGCCGCCGGCCTCCGCGATGAGCGGCAGGTCTTCGTCGCCCACCCGCGGGGAGAGCTCGGCGAACTCGATGCCCTGCTCGTCCACGTACACCAGCCGGTCGCCGCGCTGCACGAGCGCCACGGCGCTCCGCTCGACGATGTTGATGCGCAGCGTGCCGGGCAGCTTCTTCTCGATGTTGACCCCGCGGATCCACGACACGCCGCGCAAGTCATTCTGCACACGGGAGATATCGAGATCGAAGAGATTTGCGCCGACGTAGCGCCGCGTCACCGCCTCGAGCGCGGCGCGCGGGGTGTGCTTCGCGCCGCCTACTTCGATCTGCCGCACGGCGAAGCGCTCGCCGCGGTGGATGTGGCGGTACACCACGACGCCGACCGCGGCGATGATCAGCACGAAGACGGCGTTGCGCAGCACGACGAGCAGGCGCGCGATCTGGATCTGGCGCTGGTTGCGGCGCAGGCCTGCCACGTCGGTCGGGCGGAAGAAGCGCTGGGTGGTGTCGAAACTGTTCATGGCCTGATCCCCGCCCCGCCGCTGACCAGCGACTCCGCGATCTCGTGCACGTCGCCCGCGCCCATGGTGATGAAGACGTCGCCCGGCAGCAGCCGGCGCCGCATCTCGTTGACGATCTCCGCGTTGCTGCGGTCGAGGAACTCCACCCCTTGCGCCTGGTCAGCGATCATCCGCGCGGAGATGCCGTCCAGCGGCTGCTCGCGCGCGGCGTAGATGGGCGAGACGAGGGCCACGTCGGCGGCGAGCAGCGACTGGGCGAACTCGCGCGCGAAGTCGCGGGTGCGCGAGTAGAGGTGCGGCTGGAAGAGGGCCACGATGCGCCGCTCCGGGTAGCCGCTCCGCGCCGCGGCCAGCGTGGCCGCGATCTCGGTGGGGTGATGCGCGTAGTCGTCGACCACGAGCGCACCGCGGTAATCGCCCAGGATCTGGAAGCGGCGGTCGACGCCGAGGAACTTCGACAGCGCTCCGCTGATCGTCTCCCCGTCGATGCCGAGCTCCAGGCCGACGGCGATCGCCGCCAGGGCGTTGCGCACGTTGTGCTCGCCGGGGACGAAGAGCTTGAAGAAGCCGACGCCCGGCACCTGGAAGGAGGAGCCGCGGTCGGCGAAGCGGAGGTTCGTGGCGCGCAACTCGGCCTGATCGCCCAGGCCGTAGCGCACCACGCGCTGGTGCACCCGGCGGAGGAGCTTCATCACCGCCGGATCGTCGGCGCAGGCGATGACCACCCCGCCCGGCTTCACCCCTTCGGTGAAGAGGCGGAAGGCCTCCACGATGTTCTCGAAGCTGCCGTAGTACTCGAGGTGATCGGCCTCGATGTTGGTCACCACGGCCACCTCGGGGTGCAGCTGGTGAAACGTGCGGTCGTACTCGTCGGCCTCCACGACCACGAAGTCGCTCTTGCCGCTTCTGGCGTTCGAATCGATGTTGCGCAGCACGCCGCCGACGAGGATGGTCGGGTCGAGGCCGGCCTCACCCAGGACGACGGCGATCATGGCCGAGGTGGTGGTCTTGCCGTGCGTGCCGGCGACGCCGATGCCGCGCTTGTGGTTCACCAGCTCGCCCAGCATGGTGGAACGCTTCATCACCCGCACGCCGCGCTCGTGCGCCGCGTCGATCTCCGGGTTGTTGCCTTTCACGGCGGAGGTGACGACGACCAGGTCGACGTCGTCGAGATGGGAGGCGGCGTGGCCGATGGTCACCGGGATGTCGCGCCGCTGCAGGAGGTCGGTCGCCGCCGACCGTTTCAGATCGCATCCGGAGACGGAGACGCCCGCGTCGTGGAGGATGTCGGCGATGGCGCTCATGCCGATTCCTCCGATCCCGACGAAATGGATCTTCTTAATGTCACCAAAATTCATTCTGTTGGTGGCGTCTTAATGAAAATTTTAAACGCTTCCTTCAATCTTTTCTATGTAATTGACGATCTTTTTCGTGGCATCGGGAGCGGCCAGCCGTCCGGCTGCCTCGCCCATGCGCCTGGAGCGCTCCGAATCGCCCAATACCTCGGCGATCGCGGCGGCCAGCCGCTCGGGCGTCAACTCGCTTTCGGTGATGACGATCCCGCCGCCCGCCTGCTCCACGACGCGCGCGTTCAGCTCCTGGTGGTTGTTCGTGGCGGCGGCGAAGGGGATGAAGACGGCCGGCCGTGCCGCGGCCGCGAGCTCCCCCACCGTCATCGCGCCGGCGCGGCTGACCACGAGGTCCGCCGCGGCCATCTCGGCCGAGATCGGATCGAGGTAGGGCACCACGCGCGCGCCGGCGAAGGCCGAGGCGCGATAGGCGTCCTGCACGGTCTGCACGTCGTGGGGGCCGGTCTGGTGGACGATCTCCAGCTGGTCCTTCATCCGGGCCAGGAACATCAGCGCGCCGGTCATGGCGTTGTTGATGATGCGGGAGCCCTGGGAGCCGCCGAAGATGAGGAGACGCTTGTTCGCATGCGCGGCCGGAGGGTGATCGAAGAACTCGGCGCGGATCGGGTTGCCGGTCACGACGCCGCTTTTGGTCTTCATCCGCTTCAGCGCTTCCTCGAAGCCGACCGCCACGACGGTGACGAAGCGGGCCAGGAGGCGGTTGGTGAGGCCGGGGAAGGCGTTCGACTCGTGGATGATGGTGGGGATGCCGCGCAGCCACGCCGCCACGAGCACCGGGCCGGAGGAGTAGCCGCCCACGCCCAGCACGACCGCGGGACGATGCTTGCCGACCAGCTTCCATGCCTGCAGGAAGCCGAGGGGGAGCCGCAACAAGTTCTCGAGCAGATCGGCCGGGCCTTTGCCTTTCAGGCCGCCGACGTCGATGAGCTCCAGCGGGAAGCCGGCCTTCGGCACCAGCGTCTTCTCCAGACCCCGCTCGGTGCCGACGAAGACGACGTTCCGCTCCGGGTTGCGCGCCAGCCACTCCCGCGCGATGGCGATGGCCGGGTAGATGTGTCCGCCCGTGCCGCCGCCGGCGATCATCATGGTCTCAGCCACGCCCGCCTCCCGCCGAGGTGTCATCCTGAGGCGCGCGGACGCCGAAGGATCCCCGCGCAATGGCAGGAGATCCTTCGTCCTCCGCCGGACTCAGGATGACACTCGGTTTTTTCACGCCCATCTCGCCCATTTCTTTTTTTCTCAGGTTGATTGCTGCGACAGATTCAGCAGGATGCCGATCGACATCAGGGAGGCGATCAGCGAGGAGCCGCCGTAGCTGACCAGCGGCAGGGGCAGGCCTTTGGTGGGCAGGAGGCAGAGGGCGACGCTGACGTTGATCAGCGTCTGCACGGCGATGAGCAGCGTCACGCCGAGCGCCGCATAGAACGTGAACCGCTCCTCGCTTCCGCGGCAGACGCGGTAGCCGCGCCAGACCAGGAAGCCGAAGGCGCCCAGGAGCAGGATCGCGCCGAGGAAGCCGAGCTCCTCGCCGATGATGGAGAAGATGAAGTCGGTGTGCGGCTCCGGGAGGAAGAAGAGCTTCTGCCGCCCGTTGCCGATGCCCAGCCCGCCGAAGCCGCCCGTGCCGAGGGCGATCAGCGACTGCAGCGGCTGGAAGCCTTTGCCCAGCGGATCGGCCTCCGGGTTGAAGAAGCTGAGCACGCGGCCGAGACGGTAGGCGGTGCTGAAGACGAGCGCCGCCGCGGCGGGAATCAGCGCCATCGAGAAGAGCGCGACGCGGCGCCAGGAGATGCCGGCGGCGATGACCATCCCGGCCGCGACCGCCACGAGCGTCGTGGCCGTGCCGAAGTCTTCCAGCACGATGAGGCCCGCGAAAAGGGCGATGACGCAGCCGAGCGGCAGCAGGGTCGAGGTCAGTTCATTGATGCGGTCCTCCCGCCTGGCCAGATACGAGGCGAGGAAGAGGATGATCACCGGCTTGGCGAACTCGGACGGCTGCAACTGGAAACCCGGCATCACGAGCCAGCGATGCTTGCCGTTGATGGCGGGCTGGAACAGGACCACGATCAGGCCGAGCAGGACCAGGCCCATCAGCGTGTAGATGATCCGCTTGTCGCGCAGGATGGCGATGTCGAGGTGCATCAGGGCGAGCATCGCCGCGACGCCGGCGATGCCGGCCACGCACTGCTTGGTCAGGAAGTGATACGGATTCGTCGCCCCGAAGCGCTGCGTGGCGATGAGGGCCGAGGCGCTGTAGATCATCACCAGCCCGAAGACGACGATGAGCATGGCCGTGCCGAAGAGCCAGGAGTCGTGGGCGAGTTTGCGGCTCATGCGAGCCTCCGGAGGGCGATCGGCGAGCGGCGATCGGTGATCAGGAGAGACGTCGCCGCTTTCGATCGCTGATCGCTGCTCGCTGATCGCTTCAGTGCGCTCATGCGAGCCCCCGCACCAACTCCTCGAAGTGCTCTCCGCGGTGCTCGAAGTTGCGATACTGGTCGAAGCTCGCGCAGGCGGGCGAGAGCAGCACGGTCTCCCCTGCCTTCGCGTGCCGCGCCGCCCACTCCACGGCCCGCTGCATGTCGTTCACCGGCACGATCTCGGTGGTGCCATCGAGAGCTTCGGCGATGCGGGAAGCGGAGGAGCCGATCGTCAATACCGCGCGGGCCTTGGTCTGCACGAGCTCGCGCATCCGCTCGAACTCGCCGGCCTTGTCCTTGCCGCCGAGGATGAGGATGACCCGGGAGTCGGGGAAGGAGGCCAGCGACTTGAGCGTGGCGTCGACGTTCGTCCCCTTCGAGTCGTTGATCCATTGCACGCCGCCGCGCTCGCGCACCACGACCATGCGATGGGGCAGGCCGGCGAAGGTGCCGAAGGCGATCTGCACGTCGACGTCGTCCACCCCCACCGCGCGCGCGGCGAGCCAGGCGGCGAGCGCGTTCTCCACGTTCGCCGTGCCGGGCAGGCGCAGCGCGGCGCGGGGGATGCGGCGCTCGTTGCCGTCGACGCGCATCACGAGGTCGTCGCCGTCCTGCCACGCGCCGGTGTCCACGGTGCTGCCCGAGGAGAAGCGCCAGATCCTGGCGACCGAGTCGCGCGGCGCGCTGCGGCGCTCGTCCGCGTTCACGATGGCCACGTCGGCCGAGCCCTGGTTGCGGAACACGCGGTACTTCGCCGCGGCGTAGGCGTCGAAGTGCGGGTAGCGGTCCATGTGATCGGGGGTGATGTTCAGCAGCAGCGCGACGTCCGCTCGGAAGGTGTCGACCGTCTCCAGCTGGAAGGAGGAGAGCTCGAGCACGTACGTGCGCGGCTTCTCCGGATCGAGCGCCTTGATGAGCGGCTCGCCGATGTTGCCGGCCACGATGGGCTGGCGGCCGGCCACGCGCAGGATCTCGCCGATGAGCGCCGTGGTGGTCGACTTGCCGTTCGAGCCGGTGACGGCGATGACCGCGCCCTTCAGGTTGCGATAGGCCAGCTCGATCTCGCCCACGATGGGTATGCCCATCGCGCCGGCCTGCAGGAGCAGGGCGTTGGTCAGCGGCACGCCGGGGCTGAGGACGATGGTGCTGATGTGGTCGAGCAGCGCGCCGTCCTCGCGGCCGAAGGCGCGCTCCACCCGCTCATCCAGTGGATAAGGCAAGGACGGCGAAACGTTGCTGTCGGCGAGCGTGACTTCATCGCCCCGCGCGGCGAGGAAGTTCGCGGACGCCACGCCGGACTTGCCGGCTCCCAGTACGAGGACTTTGCTCATCGCAGTTTGAGTGTGGCCAGGCTGAGCAGCGCGAAGATGATGGCGACGATCCAGAAGCGGACCACGACCTTCGTCTCCCGCCAGCCGGAGAGCTCGAAGTGATGGTGCAGGGGCGACATCTTGAAGATGCGCCGCCCGGTCAACTTGAACGAGGCGACCTGCAGGATCACGCTCAGCGCCTCGATCACGAACAGGCCGCCGACCAGCACGAGCAGCAGCTCCTGCTTGATCATCACGGCGAGACAACCGATCGCGCCGCCGAGCGCCAGCGAGCCGACGTCGCCCATGAAGATCTCCGCCGGATGGGCGTTGAACCAGAGGAAGCCGAGACAGGCCCCCACCATGGCCCCGCAGAAGACGGCCAGCTCGCCGGTCTGGGGCACCCAGGCGATGCGCAGGTACTCCGCGATGCGGGCGTGGCCGGCGGCGTAAGTGAGGATGGTGTAGGTCACGGCGGCCACCAGGGTGGAGCCGATGGCCAGTCCATCGAGCCCGTCCGTCAGGTTGACCGCGTTCGACGCGCCGACCAGGACGACCATGATGAAGGGGATGTAGAGCAGCCCGAGGTTGAGGGCGAAGTTCTTGATGAAGGGGAAGGTGATGGCGGTCGAGTAGTTGTTGTGGATGGAGGGCAGGTAGCCGATGGCCAGGCCGGCCAGCAGCGCGACGGCGAACTGCGCGCCGAACTTCTCCTTGGCGGTGAGGCCGAGGTTCTGCTTCTTGGCCAGCTTGCGGTAGTCGTCGATGAAACCGATGGCGCCGTAGGCGAACGTCACGAACAGCACGATCCAGATGTACGGATTCATGATGTCCGCCCAGAGGATGGTCGGGATGAGGATGGCCACGTTGATGAGGATGCCGCCCATGGTGGGCGTGCCGGCCTTCTGCTGGTGCGACTTCGGCCCTTCCTCGCGGATGAACTGCCCGAGCTTGATGCGCCGCATCCGCTCGATCAGCCAGGGGCCGAGCACGAAGGAGATGAGCAGCGCGGTGAGGGCGGCGAACGCCGTCCGGAAGGTGATGTACCGGAAGACGTTGAAGCCGGCGACGTAGTTGCGCAGCGGCAGCAGCAGGTAATAGAGCACCGCTTACTTCTCCTTCTCCAACATGGTCACGATGCGGTCCAGGCCGATCCCGCGCGAGGCCTTGATGAGCACGAGGTCGCCGGTGCGGATGAAATCGCGGAGGAACGCGCCGGCCGATTCGGCGTCATCGAAATGATGCAGCTCGGGGAAGCCGGCTTCGCGCGCACCGTCCAGCAGGGCCTGGGCGCGGCGGCCGACGCCGATCACCACGTCGATCTCCCGCGGGATGAGCTTGCCGGACTCGCGGTGGTAGTCGAGCTCCTGCTCCCCCAGCTCCAGCATGTCGCCGATCACGGCGATGCGCCGCATGGCTTCCGCCTGGCGCAGCAGGTCGAGGGCGCGGCCGAGGGCGTAAGGGTTGGAGTTGTAGGTGTCGTCGTAGATCGTCGCGCCGCGCCACGGCACGATGACGCCGCGGTGATACGCCGGCTTGACCTCGCCCACGCCGCGCTCGATCCCTTCCCAGGAGATGCCCGCCACCCGCGCGGTGGCGATGGCGGCGATGAGGTTCTCCAGGTTGTGCCGGCCGGGGAGGGCGAGCTCGAACTTGCGGACCGTGCGCCCCTCGCCCGCCTTCGCCACCCCCTCCCCGCCGGGCGGGGAGAGCGGCGCATCCAACTCGAAGGTCGTCCCGAGCAGGCCGCGCTCTTTCACGTTGGTGGCGCGGAACTCCGCCTCGTGATCGATGCCGTACGTGACCTTCCGCCAGGCGAACTGTTCGCTGATGCGCATCACGTATTCGTTGTCGGCATTGATGACGATGGTGCCGCCCGGCTTGACGTTCTCCAGCAGCTCCCGCTTCGCCTCGGCGATCTTGTCGATGGTGCCGAAGAACTCGATGTGCACCGGGCCGATGTTCGTGTAGACGCCAATGTCGGGATGGGTCAGGCCGGCCAGCCGGGCGATCTCGCCCTTGTGGTTCATCCCCATCTCGCTGACCACGACCTGGGCGTCATCCGGCGTGTTGTCGATGCAGAGCGGGCAGCCGATCAGGTTGTTGAAGTTGCCCCACGACTTGAAGGTGCGCCGCTCGGTGCCGACCAGCGTGGCGATCATCTCTTTGGTGGTCGTCTTGCCGGCCGAGCCGGTGATGGCGATGAGCTGGAAGTCTCGCTGCTCGCGGATGGAGCGGGCCAGGTTCTGCAACGCCTCGGTCGTGTCTTCGACCCGGATGATGCCTTTGTCCCGCGGCACATCGGCCGGCACTTCGCTGACCACCGCACCGCGGGCGGTCTGCAGGGCCTGGGGCACGAACTGGTGGCCGTCCAGCCGCTCGCCCCTGATGGCGAAGAAGACGGAGTCCGGCTTCACCTCCCGGCTGTCGATGACGACGGAGCGGGTCTCGAGATCGCCGCCCTGGAGCAGGGTGCCGCCGGTCATGGCGGCGAGCTGGGCGAAGGTCAGCGTGGGCATGGCTGCCTCCGCGAAGTGACGTGGGGGCCGGCTTCAGCCGGCCCGGGCGGGCTGAAGCC
>DASYMJ010000112.1:0-3590 GCA_036009105.1 Thermoanaerobaculia bacterium
CTCCCCCCGCCCCCGCCCCGCCGCCTCCCGCGGCGGCGAGGCCGGCGCAGCCCCCCGCTCCATCCACCGTTCCGCCGCCCGCCGCCCCCCGTCCGCCCGCACCGCCGCCCACCCAGCCGCAGCGCACGCCGACGCCCGCGCCCGCCGCCCAGGCGCCGGCGCAGGCCTACAGCACGGACAAGATCCCGGTCGTGCGCGTGCCCGCGCCGACGGTGGAAGAGAAGATGCCGGTCTCGCAGCCGGTCTTCCCCAAGGCCGCGCCGGAGCCGGCCCGGCACGAGGAAGACGAGCCGACCGACGGCGTCCGCTTCGGCCAGTACGTGCTGGTGGAGAAGATCGCCACCGGCGGGATGGCCGAGGTCTGGAAGGCGCGGATGCGCGGGGTGGAAGGGTTCCAGAAGATCGTCGCCATCAAGAAGATCCTGCCCCACCTTTCGGACAACCAGGACTTCATCGAGATGTTCATCGATGAGGCGAAGCTGGCCGCCCAGCTCAACCACAACAACATCATTCACATCTACGATCTCGGCAAGATCCAGAGCTCGTACTACATCGCCATGGAGTACATCGATGGGTACGACCTCAAGACCATCCTCCGCCGGGGCGAAGAGCGCGACCAGCCGATGGGCATCGAGCTCGCGCTCTTCATCGCCTCCAAGATCGCCTCCGCCCTCGACTATGCGCACCGCAAGCACGACTTCGAGGGGAAGGACATGGGGCTGGTCCACCGCGACGTCTCGCCCCAGAACGTCCTCATCTCCCAGGAAGGCGACATCAAGCTGTGCGACTTCGGCATCGCCAAGGCGGCCTCCAAGGCCTCCCACACGCAGGCCGGCGCGCTGAAGGGGAAGCTGCAGTACATGTCGCCCGAGCAGGCCTGGGGCCGCAACATCGACCGCCGCTCGGACATCTTCGCCCTGGCCACGGTGCTCTTCGAGATGCTCACCGGCCGGAAGCTCTTCACCGGCGACAACGAGCTGTCCATCCTCGAGCAGGTGCGCGAGGCGCGCGTGGTGGCGCCCTCGACCATCAATGATGAAGTGCCGCCCGAGGTCGACAAGATCGTGCAGAAGGCGCTGCAGAAGGATCCGGCCGGCCGCTACCAGACCGCCGGGGAGATGGCCAAGGATCTCGACTCCATCCTCTACAGCTTCCGGCCCACCCCGACCAGCGCCGACCTGGCCATCTATCAGCACCGCATCTGGAGCCCGGAGCCGGCGCCGATGCAGTCGCCGATGCACGACGGCGAGGCCGAGCACATCGAGCACAGCCGCTCGGAGCTGAAGCCGCGCAAGGCGGCGCCCGTCGCCGCCGCGGTTCCGGTCGCCGCGCCGGTCATCGCGCCGCCCGTTGCGGCGGCCCCCGCGGCCGAGCCGCAGTTCTTCGAAGAGCCGAAGAAGAAGTCGCCGGTGATCCCCATCGCCATCGCGGCCGTGGTCCTGCTCGCCATCCTCGGCGGGTGGTTCTTCATGCGCGGCAAGGGCGCCGCGCCGGCCGCGCCGCAGACGGCGTCCACCGCGCCGGTGCCGGTGACGAACACCCTCGCCCCGACTACCACCGCCGTGGCGGGCACGCTCCCGCCGACCTCGACCGCGCCGGTCATCGACCAGTCGCAGGTGGACCAGGAAGTGGCCAAGCGCCTCGCCGCCGAGCGCACCCGGCTCGACCAGCAGCAGCGCGCGCAGGCCGCGGCCGCCGCCGCGAGCGCCGCAACGACCACCCGTCCGCCGGCGCCCGCGCCCGCGCCGCAGACGGCGGCCGTGGTGCCGCCCCCGCCCACCCCCGCCCCGGTTATCCCGGCCCCCGCGCCGCCGCCTCCCACGCCGCAGCCGCAGCCGGTGGCCGCCGCCCCGGCGCCGCAGCCCGCCGCGCCCGAGCCGGCGCGCGTGCGGGAAGGCGACCTCATCGCCGCCGGCACGGAAGGCCTCACGCCCTCCCGCATGACCCGCCGCGCCTCGGTGCCATATCCGCCCATGGCCCGCGCGCAGCGCGTGGAAGGCACGGTGATCGTGAACGTCCTGGTCTCCGAGACAGGGCAGGTGCTCGACGTGCGAGTGCTGCGCGGCGTGGCCAAGTCGGTGGGGCTGAACGAAGCCGCGGAGCAGATCGTGCGCCGCTCGTCGTTCTCCGCGCCGACCAAGGACGGGGTGCGCGTGAAGGCGTGGACCACGGTCCCGATCGATTTCAAGCTATGAGCTATAATCGCGCGCCGCTCAACACGAATCTTTGGAGGGTGTGAAATGCCGGTCATCACCGATCAGCAGCGCAAGTTCTACGAGACGTCTCTGCAGGTCACGAAGCAGGAGGTCAGCGACCTGAAGGACCAGATCGAGGAAGAGCTGGCGAAGGTGAAGGACCGCATCGCCGAGCTGCAGAACGCGATCAACGCCTCCAAGCAGATGTACGCCGCCGCCTGCGCCCGCCTCGGCATCGCCAACGACCTGGACGACGACGAGGGCGGCGAGTCGTAATCCTGCGCAAGCTTCTCCTTTTCGCACTCCTCTGCTTCGCATGCGCGCGGCCTGAAACGCCGCGGCCCGCGAAGCCGCACCGCCTCATCACCCTCGCTCCCAACGTCACGGAGATCGTGTACGCGCTCGGCTCCGGCGACGCCATCGTCGGCACGGACGACTTCTCCGACTTCCCCGCCGCCGCGAAGAACAAGCCGAAGGTGGGCGGCATGCAGCCCAGCCTGGAGAAGCTCGCCGCGCTCAAGCCCGACCTCGTGATCGCCACCACCAACGGCAACCACCCCAGCCTCGCTCCCGCGCTCGCCGCGCTCCACGTGCCGCTCTTCGTGCTCAGGACCGAGCGTCTGGAAGACATCCCCCGCGAGATGCAACGCCTCGGCGCCGCCCTCGGCAGCCCGCGACGCGACGCCGCCGTGGCCGAGCTCCGGCGCTCCATCGAAGCGCAGCGGCGCACTCGCCCGACGAAGCGGCGCGTCCTGTTCTGCGTCTGGGCCGAACCGCTCTACGTGGCCGGCCGCAAGACGTTCACCGACGACCTGCTCCTCCTCACCGGCGCGGAAAACGCTGTGCCGGTGGACGGCTGGCCGCAGTACTCCCTCGAGTCGCTGGCCGCCCACCCGCCGGACATCATTCTGTACCCCGACCGCGAGGTGAGCCGCGCCCAGGTGGCCAAGCTGCTGGAGCTCGTGCACGCCGAGGCGGTGGCGGTGGATGAGAACCTTTTCACGCGCCCCGGTCCGAGGGTGGGGGAGGCGGCGGCGAGGTTGAACGCCATCCTGGATGGCAAATTGAAAATGGAAAATTGAAAATTAAAAAAAATGCTGCACCGCGCGCAGCGCTCCTAGGCTTTTTCAATTTTCAATTTTCAATTTTCAATTCCAATGAAGCCCTTCCTGATCCTGTCAATCCTGCTCGCGATCAGCGTCGTCATCGCCCTCTCCTTCGGCGCCGCCCCCATCTCCTGGCGCGCGCTGCTCGACGGCGATGAGATCGCCACGGCCATCTTCTTCCGCCTCCGCCTCCCGCGCGTCCTGCTCGGGGCGCTGGTCGGCGCGACGCTGGCCACGGCCGGCGTCACCTTCCAGACGCTGCTGCGCAACCCGCTGGCCGATCCGTTCA
>DASYMJ010000113.1:0-3350 GCA_036009105.1 Thermoanaerobaculia bacterium
GTCCGGGGGGAAAGCGGCGAGGAGCAGGTTGCGGGTCAATTCGGGCTCAGCCATGCCTCTACTGGAGCCAATCACGTGCCACTGGTTCCTCTGTGCGGTAGCGGACAGACATCCGTCCCGAATCGCGTCCAATATGAGCAAATAACTTCAAGCTCATGAAAACGCCATATATCCTCATCGTCGACGACGATCCCGGTGTCCGCGCGCTCCTCGTCGCCCTGCTCACCCATCGCGGCTACGGCCATGCTCTGGCCGAGGATGGCGACGAGGCGATCGGCCATCTGCGCCGCTCCTGTCCTGACGCGGTGCTGCTCGACCTCATGCTGCCGAACAGCAACGGCTTCGAGGTGCTGCGCTTCGTGCGCGCGGAGCGGCCGGAGATGCTTTCCCGCATCATCGTCCTCACCGCCGCCTCGAACGCCACCCTGCGCGACTTCGACAGGAGCGGCATCCGCGCCCTCATCCGCAAGCCGTTCGACATCCATCAGCTGCTGGCCGAGATCGACGGCTGTTGCGGCATGGTGCCGCTATTCGAAGAGCGAAGCCTGGGCGCGGCGGCGGCGGAATGAGGCGGTGGACATCTCCAGCGACTTCTCCCCGAAGCCGTGGCGCCGGGCGCTGACCTCGAACAGCGCCGCGATCTGCTCGGCGAAGATCCCCTCGCCGCGCCCGCGCACGCCCCACTTCGCGTCGTAGAGCTTGCCGCCGCGCAGATCGCGGACGCGGTTCAGCACCTTGTCCTTGCGGTCGGGGAAATGCTCCTCCAGCCAGCGCTCGAACAGCGGCGCCACGGCCCACGGCAGGCGGAGGACCACGAAGCCGGCCGAGGTCGCACCGGCCTTGCGCGCGGCGGCGAGGATGGCCGGCACCTCGTGCTCGTTGAGGGCCGGGATGATCGGGGCGACCATCACGCCGACGGGGATGCCGGCATCGGCCAGCTGCTTCACCGCGTCGAGGCGCAGCTCGGGCGTCGAGGTGCGCGGCTCCATCACGTGATGCAGTTGCAGGTCGAGGGTGGTGATGGAGAGGCTGACCCGGACCGCGTCGAAGCGGGCCAGCTCGCGCAGATGGTCAATGTCCCGGGTCACGAGGTGATTCTTGGTGATGATGCCGGTCGGGTTGCGGAAGTCGGCCAGCACTTCCAGGCAGCGCCGGGTGATCTGCAGCTTCCGCTCGATCGGCTGGTAGCAGTCCGTGACGCCGCTGATCACGATCGTCTTCGGCTCCCACGCCGGCGAGTTCAGCTCCTCCCGCAGCAGCTCCGGCGCGTCTTCCTTGACCAGGATCTTCGTCTCGAAGTCGAGGCCGGCGGAGAGGCCGAGGTACTCGTGGGTGGGACGGGCGAAGCAGTAGATGCAGCCATGCTCGCAGCCGCGGTAGGGGTTGATGCTCGCCTCGAAGCCGACGTCCGGGCTGTCGTTGGTGGCGATGATGGAGCGCGAGGGATCGCGCAGGTAGATGGTGCGGGGCAGGGAGTCGTCGCGCTCGACGGTGTGCTCGTCGTCCTGGATGTACTCCAGCTTCTCGAACCGGTTGTGCGGATTCCAGCTCGCCCCTCGCCCTTTGATGGGATCCATCGCGCTCATGGCTGGAGGTTACCTCGGCCACTCCCGGCAGCAAAAAAATCCACGCGGAGTAGAACCCGCCCTACAGATCGTCAATTCTGCGCAACCGCCGCAACTGCGGCGCCCGCCAGGCGGTGATGGCCACCACCAGCAACGTCATCACCCCGCCGAAGATCACCGAGGGGACGGTCCCGAGCAGCCGCGCGGCGACGCCCGACTCGAAGGCGCCGATCTCGTTGGACGAGCCGATGAAGATCTGGTTCACGGACGAGACGCGGCCGAGGAGGTTGGGCGGCGTCATCGTCTGCACGAGCGTGCTGCGGATCACGACGCTGACGTTGTCCGCCATGCCGCCGATGGTCAGCAGGGCCACGGAGAGGAGGAAGTTGCGGGAGAGGCCGAAGCCGATGATGGTCAGGCCGAAGATGGCCACGGAGACGAGCAGGGAGCGGCCGGCGCGCTGCATGGGCGGGCGGTGGGCGATGACGAGGCCCATCAGCACCGCGCCGACGGCCGGCGCCGCGCGCAGCACGCCGAGGCCTTGCGGGCCGACGCCGAGCATGCGGGCGAAGATCGGCAGCAGGGCCACCGCGCCGCCGAAGAGCACGGAGAAGAGATCGAGCGACATCGCGCCGAGGACCACCGGCTGGCGGAAGACGAAGCGGAGGCCGATGCGCAGGCTCTCCCCGATCGTCATCTCCTCCCGCTCCGGCTCGCGCTCGGTCGCCGCGACGAGCATCAGCACGACCAGCGCGGCGGACATCAACACGGTCACCGTCGCATACGCCGCGACCGCGCCGCGGAAGCCGTACAGCAGGCCGCCCAGCGCCGGCCCGAGGATCGCGGCCAGCTGCCAGGTCGAGGAGCGCCAGGCGACCGCGCTGGCGTACGTCTCCCGCGGCACGACGTCCGCCGAGAGCGCGGTCAATGCCGGCCGGGTGAAGCTGCGGGCAATGCCGCTGAGGAAGATCACGACATAGATCGGCCAGACCCGCCCATGGGCCAGCGTCTGGGGCCGCAGGGTGAAGATGAGCAGGGCGATGGCGGACAGCAGCAGCCCGAACGTGCCGGAGACGGCGATCCATTTGCGGCTGGCCCGGTCCGCGATGTGCCCCGCATAGAGCGCCACGGCAATGAACGGCAGCGCCTCGGCCAGGCCGATCATGCCGAGCGAGAGCGGGTCGCGCGTCGCCTCGTAGACCTGCCAGCCGACGACGACCATCTGCGCCTCGCGGCCGATGGTGGTCACGCCGTAGCTGAGGAGGATCCAGAGGAAGTTGGGGATGCGCAGCGGCGCGTAAGGGTCGTGTTTCGCCAAGGCGACGGGGAGTCTACCAGCGCCCCTCATCCGCCCTCCCGGGCGCCTTCGGCCGGCACGAGCGGGGCGAAGGGTGGCCGGCCGTGGTTTTCACAAGTTTCGCATTGCGATGTGACGTTTCTGCTGTAGCCTTCCGGGCGGTCTCATGCATCGCGAAGAACGCTCGGAGCGGAGCCGTCGCCAGGTATTGGATGCCGCCCTGCAGCTTTTTTCCCGCCAGGGGTACCGCGCCACCACCATGCGCGAGATCGCCGATGCGTCCGGCGTCTCCACCGGCAACGTCTACCATCATTTTCCGGACAAGGAATCGATCTTCAAGACGCTGCTGGACGAGTACAGCGCGATCATCGACACGGTGCGCTTCCCCTTTTCCCGCGCCCTCCGCTCCGGCACCTTCCCGGACAACCTGGAGCTCCTCGGTTTCGCCGCGCGGGACAGCGTCCGCCAGTTCCGCCAGTACATGGCCC
>DASYMJ010000114.1:0-27635 GCA_036009105.1 Thermoanaerobaculia bacterium
CTCCGAGCTCTTCGCCGTCTTCGACGCCGACTTTGTCCCGCCGCCCGACATCCTCACGCGCATGGTCCCGCACTTCGAGCCGGGCGTCGGGATGGTGCAGGCAAGGTGGGAGCACCTCAACCGCGATACCTCGCTGCTCACGCGCGTGCAGGCCATCTACCTCGACGCGCATTTCGCCATCGAGTCCGCCGCGCGCAACTTCAGCGGCCGCTTCTTCAACTTCAACGGCACGGCGGGCATCTGGCGGCGCGAGGCGATCGAAGAGGCGGGCGGCTGGTCGTCCTCCACGCTGACCGAGGATCTCGACCTCTCGTATCGCGCGCAATTGGCGGGCTGGCGCTTCGTCTTCCTCCCGGAGATCACCGTGCCGGCCGAACTGCCGGACGCCATCAGCGGCTTCCAGGAGCAGCAGTATCGCTGGGCGAAAGGCTCCATCCAGACCGCGCGCAAGATCCTGCCGCGCATTTTCCACGGCGGACTGCCGGCTACCACGAAGAGCGAGGCTTTCTTTCACCTCACGAACAACGCGTGTTACCTGCTGACCTTCATCCTCTCCCTCCTCATCGTCCCGGCCATCGTCATCCGCCAGCGCCTCGGCCTCGGCTGGACGCTGCTGGGCGACCTCCTGATGTTCGCCGCCTCGACCGCCTCCGTCGTCCTCTTCTACATCGACGGCCAGCGCTTCGCGGGCCGGCCGCGGCCGGGCGTGCGCGAGCTGCTGTGCGTGCTGCCCATCGGCATCGGCCTGTCGCTGCGCAACGCGACGGCGGTGCTGGAAGGGCTCTTCGAGCGCGGCGGCCACTTCCGGCGGACGCCGAAGCGCGGCGCAACAGCGGGCCCAATTGCTGACCGCGCGCCGCGTCTGCCCTGGGGGGAACTGCTCATGGCCGCCTTCTTCCTGGCCGCCTGCAGCGTCTTGCTGGCCGCCCGCCAATGGGTCTCCATCCCCTTCCTCTGGCTCTTTCTGGGCGGCTTCGGCTACGTTGCCGCGCACGGTGTTGGCGAGCGTTACAAGTATTGTGATGTGAACCAGTTAGCAGATGGGGTAGCTGGCGCTGGCCTTGCAAAATAACACCGGCAGGAGGCGTACATGTTGCGATTCCTGAAGCAGCTTCTGATGTTCAAAGTGGGGCAGAAAGCATCGCGCGGCGTGGCCCGTTCCATCGGACTGGGCCGCTTGGCCACGATCATCGGCATCATCGGTGGCGTGAAGCACATGCGCCGGCACGCATAACCCGCCGGACGATCCCCGCCCGGCTCGCATCGGGAGCGGCTGCACCTAAGCGGCTGCACCTAAAGGTGCTGAAGCGAGCCAGAGCGATAGGTGCCGCGTCACAACGACCCACCTTCCCGCGTCGTTTCGACGCCACCGCGGCGCGCGCCCTCCGTGCGCTGCCGTGGCATGCCGCTTGTGCTTGCCGGACGGTGCTGTGTTGGACCACGCATCGGATCGGCCGTCGCTCCTCCTCGTCGCAAACGATGCGAACACGTTGTGGGAACGGCTGCGCGTGGAAGGCTGCGACGTGTTCGCCGCGGGCCCCGGCGAGCGCGCCATCGAGGCCGTCTCCCGCGCGCGCATCGACTGCCTGATCTTCGATCTTTCCGCCTCCGGCCGGCACGGCTTCGACGTCTGCGGCGAGTTGCGCGCGAGCGGCAGCGACATCTCCATCGTCTTCCTCACCAGCCGCAACCGCCCCATGGACGGCGTGATCGGCCTCCGCCGCGGCGCCGACGACTACGTCCGCAAGCCGGTCGCGCTGGAAGAGCGGGCATTCAGCCAAGGATCGGATATCCAGAACCCGGTCGACGAGGACTCGGCCGGAGGTGTGTTCCAACGAATCGGAAGAAAAAGAGGTGTGAAGATGCGGTCTCTCTCCATCGGTCTGCTGTGCCTGTTCCTCACCATATCTGTCGAAGCGCAGCGCCGCCGGCCGGGCGGCGGCAACAACAACACCCCGGCGGCCGGCGAGCCGCTGGCCGGTCTCACCACCGCCCAGCGCACCGCGTTCGACGACGGCCTGGAAGACTTCACCGAAGTGGAGGGCGTGGATGACGGGCTCGGTCCGGTCTTCACGAGCGCTCCTGCTCCGCGTGTCACACCACGCCGGTGATCGGCGGCGGCAGCACGCGCACCGTGACCCGCTTCTCGCGCAGCAGCGGCGGCGTCTTCGACGCGCTCGCGTCCCTCGGCGGCTCGCTCATGCAGGACCACGCCACCGGGCCGGCCGACGGCTCCCCGCACGCGTACACCGCGGAAAGCGTCCCCGCCACGGCCACCATCGTCGTGAAGCGGCGCTACACGCCGCTCTTCGGCCTCGGCCTCGTCGACGCCACCCCCGACGCGGACTTCATCGCCATGGCCGCCAGGCAGGCCTCGCGCGGCAACGGCGTCGCCGGGCGGGTGAACCTGGTGGACAACCTCCGCGCCGGGATGAAGACCGTCGGCAAGTTCGACTGGACGCGAAGGCGAAGCTGATGGCGTTTCTTCAGTCGCTGTGACGCACCGCAAACCAGCCGGCGATCGGCAGGCTGGCCAGGATGGCCGTGGCGAGCAGCAGCGGCGTGCTGAACCGGATGGTGCTGATCAGGTTCCGCACGCCGACGCTGATCTCGCCGCCGAAGAAGGTGATGATCAGCGCGAAGGCGACGGCCACCGTCACGGCCTGACCGATCAGCAGCGAGCGGCGGGCCGTCGCCTCGGCGTCCTGCCGCTCGCGCATGCGCATCCGCCACCACATCGCGCCGGCCGAAGGGATCGGCGCTTCGGCCATCGCCTGCGCGCGATCGCCGAGCAGCGCGCCGGCCACCAGGCGCAGCTCCCCGCAGGCAACGCAGGACGCGAGATGCGCCTCCAGCTCGGCGCCGATGTAGCCGCGCTCCAGCGCGTCGAGCAGTTCGTCTTCCCGTGTGCAGTTCATCGGAGGAACCCCGCCAGCTTTCTGCGCGCCCGAAGCAGCGTCGTGCGGATGCTCACCGCCTTGATGCCGAGGATCTGAGAGATCTCCTCATGCGAGGCGCCCTGGGCGTAAGCCAGCCAGAGCATCTCCCGCTGCACCGGCTCGAGCTGTTGCATCGCCCGTTCGAGGTCGGTCCTCGTCATCGCCTGCGCCTCGGGCGCGGGACGCGCGTTCCGCGGCAGGGCGCCGGTCACCGCCTCTTCCTCCAGCGGCACATCTTTGTGATGTCTCGCCCGCCGTTGCGCATCGCGCACGACGTTCGTGGCGATGCGGAACAGCGAGTTGCGGCGGTGCGTCTCGTTCTCGTGCCGCGCGCCGGCGCGATAGAAGCGGTAGTAGGCCTCCTGCAGCACGTCATCCGCTTCCTGCCGGTCGCCCGTGATGCGCGAGAGGTAGGACCAGAGCGGCCGCGCCGTGCGCTCGTAGAAGGCGCGGAACTCCTCCTCGTCCATCACGTGGAGCGCGTCGTTGAGATCGCGGCTCTCGGACTTCGTCCCGTTCAGGACCACCAGGGCCAGGCTCATCGAGTCGATCATTTCACGATTTCCGCGTCATCGAAGCGGCTGCTCAGGCGGCGGGAGAGGAAGAGCGAGATGGCGGCGGAGGCGATGAAGCCGAGGCCGATGGAGAAGGCGATCGCGCCGAGGGCGAAGAGGCCCTGCGCGCTCTCCTTGTCGAAGCGGCCGCTGACCACGAGCAGGCCGAGCGAGCCCATCGCCACGATCACGCCGATCTGGATGGACCACATCACCCGCGCCAGCGGCGCATTCTGCACCGGCCGCTCGGCGTGCAGCGGGATCGGCGCCGATTCCAGGAACTTCGTCCCGGCCGGCGTCTTGATGTACTCCAGCAGCTCGTTGCTGGAGCTGAAGCGGTCGAGGATCTTGTTGTGCACCTCGTTCTGAATGCGGGAGAGGCGGGTCCACCGCTTCTGCTCGATGATGGTCCGGACCAGCCAGGCCAGGGCGATGGTGATCAGGGCGAAGACGCCGGCGATGCTCAGCGTCTCGATCATCTGTTCGAGCATGTGCCCGCCGTCGCCCGGCTCGCGGAAGGCGGAGAGGTAGAAGCGCGGGTTACGGCGGACTTCCGGATGCGCGGCCACGAAGCGCGCCAGCTCGGGATAGCCGGAGAGGTAGGCGTCGTTGGAGAGGAGCGTCGGGTCGAGCTTGAGGATGGTCGGCAGCTCGGAGGGACTCTGGCTGAGGAGATTGGTGAAGTCGTTGCGGATCTCCTGGCTGGTCAGCGTCCCGCGGTCGGAGCCCGGCTCGCCGGCAGTGGCCGTGGCCGTCGCGGCGGTGGATGTGGTCGTCGCGGTGGTCGTCGCGGGCTGCTGTGCGGCAAGGCCGCCGGCAACGCTGAGCAGCAGCAGTATCGATGGGATTCGAGCGGTCATGTGATCTCCTTGACCGCTAATACGCCGATCGTCGAAAGATGTGCACAACGGGGGCGGCTCTACCCCGCGGGAACGATGGACAGCGCGTGCCGGAACACGTTGCGCGGGTCCCATTGGGCCTTGATCCGCTGCAGGCGCGGGTAGTTCTCCCGGTAGTACAGCGTGTGCCACGGCACGCCGGAGGTGTTCAGCATCGGGTCGGCAAAGTCGATGTCGGGATGATTGATCAGCGCTCCGGCGTAGGCCTCGCCCGGCGCCGGCACGCCACCGCTCTCCGCGAACAGCTGGCCATAGAAGGCACGGACCCACCTCAGGTTCTTTTCCGCTTCGGCCGGATCGAGCCAGCCGGTGTTGCACGCCATGTCCAGGATCGCGTCGCGTTGCGCGGAGGCGGTGGCATCGGATGGCACCGTGTTGACGCGCCCGCCGTAGGTCGCGAAGCCGAGCATGCCGCCCGCCACGTCATGATCGGTGCGGGTGAGGTAGTCGTAGGCGACGTCGATCTGCCGATCGGTGAGCCGCTTTTTGAGCAGGGCGTCCTTCACCTTGGCGCTCACCCCGCCCGGAGGCGCGGCGAAGAGATCGGGAAACGGATTCAACGCGAACTCGAGCCACGTCATCCTGGCGAGCTCCAGGCTGCCCGGCTCGCCGATCGCCGCCAGCTGCTCACGAATCTGCTGCTCGGCCGCGTCGCCGTCCGTGCTCACGCCGCGGAGAATGATCCTGCCGAACTGCTTGCGATGGAGCTCGAGGAGCGTCCAGAGGGAGGCGTTGGGCGAATCGGCGCCGCTGTTCTGTTCGCACCATGTCCCGTGGTTCCGGACCAGCCGGGTGAAGGACTCCTGGTCGACGTCGCTCCAGTTCCATTCCGCCTTGAACGTCGTGATCGACTCCGGCGCGGTGGGCAAGGGCGAGCGAAACCAGTACCGCGTGACGACGCCGAAGTTGCCCCCGCCCCCGCCGGTATGCGCCCACCACAGCTCGCGATTCGGGTCGGAGTTTTCGCGGCTCGCTACGACAGTGACCGCACGTCCGCCCTCATCCACGGTGACCACCTCGACGGCGTACAGATAGTCCGCCGCAAGCCCGAGCTGGCGGCAGAGAAACCCGAACGCGCCGCCGACCACGTGGCCGCCCATGCCGATCCCCGGATACTCGCCGAGGGGGATCATCACTCCCCACTGCTCGAACAGCGCCTGGAACGTCTCGCCCACCGTGGCGCCGGCCTCCACGGCGATGGCGTCCTTCTCCGCGTCCAGGTACACCCGCTTCATGGGCGCCATGTCGAGGATCACCCGCACCTCGGGGTTGGAGACGAATCCTTCCAGGCAATGCCCGCCGCTCGTCACGGCGAGCCGCCGCCCTTCCCGCACCGCCTCCTCCACCGCCGCGACCACCTGCCCGGTCGAGCCGGCCACCCGGACGTAATCCGGGCTCGCGCGGTACCGCTTGTTGAACTGCTTCTCGATCACGGCGCGATAGCGCGGATCGCCAGGCAGGATGCGGCTCATTGTCCGCACCTCCGGTCGTGGTCTTCCGCGCGCAGCATTTCGTCATCGTACGGGAAGGCCGCACCCGGGCAGAAAGATTTAGCGCTGTCGCGAGAAGCTGCTTTAGAACAGCTCGGGGACGTGCACGTAGTTCTTCATCGCCGCCACGGTTCGCGGCGAGATGTCGCCCAGGAAAAACTCGAGCGCTTCCACCGTCGTCCGCGGAATCGCGTAACGCGTCACGAACTCCACCGCGACCTCGCGGTTCGTTTCCGCGGCCGGCGGCGTCCCGAACAGATCGTCCACCGCTCGCTCATTCGGGTTGACCACCGTTGCGCGGATTCCGGCGTCGGCAAGCGCGCCGGCGAAGAGGTCCTTGCGATAGCCGTAATGGGTGCAGGCCAGGCAGGCGACGACCGGCCTGTCCGTGGGTTGCAGCTTCTCGATCGCCGCTCCCACCCAATGGACGATCTCCGCCCTGGTGCGGGCTCCTTCGCGATCTTCCGAGATCGTGTCGGCGAGGCCGGGGCAGGCCTGGCTGATGATGCGCGAGGCCTCCACTCCCCGCCCTTCGAGCAACCGCGGATAAGCGCCGGCGTCGATGGTGGTCTGCGTTCCGAAGATCATCGCCGCGGTGCGCGGATCGGCTTCCAGCTCCCGCAGCAGCAGCGCGGCGCCCGTCTCGACGATGCCTTTCACGGGAATGACCGCCTTCTGAAAGTACGGCGTGTCGGGGAGCAGGACCGAGAGCGTATTGCAGGCGACGTAGATGAGGTCCGGTGCGAAGCGCGCGGTGACGTTCCGCAGGAAGCGGTCGAACGTCTGCAGCTTGACCTCTCGCGAAGGCATCGCGTTGTAGCCGTAGTCGTTCTCGGGCGCGGCGTTGGCGAAGGTCAGGCGGACCGGTTCCGGGAAGCCGTTCGTGCGCACGAACCGCTCGGCGTACGCGCAGACGGAGAGACCGCCGACGCCGGAATCGGTGATGAGGATGTGCATGGCTATGCCTCGAGCTCGATGCGCCCGGTCATCAGGTCGATCAGGACCGGAACGTGGCGATCCTTGAGGTCGTAGAGCGACGCCGCCTCGAGCTCCCAGGTCACGAGCGTCAAGCCCTGTTCGGAGGCCCAGGTGCCCATCGATCCCGGCGTCGGGTAGCCGATCTCGGTCAGCAGAGGCAGCGCGCAGCGAGCGGCGAGCTGGCGCCCGAGGTGCGAGCCGTTGGCATCGTCGATACAGGCCAGCGCGGCGTGGAGGGTCACCACCGCGCGCGGATGCAGCTGTTCCAGCAGAGAGAGCAGTGCGCCCGTTTCCGGTTCCGAAGCCGGCTCCGCTCCGGGGCTGAGCGCGATGTCGCGGGCATCGTTCGCGCGGGTCTTGTAGAAGACCGGATCGGGACTCCAGTTGGAGGTGGGAAAGTTGCGGTTCAGGTCCACCCCCCTGGCGTTGCCGCGAGCTCCGCGCAGCATGCCGTCTGGATTGGCACAGAGGATCACCGCCGCCTGCAGATCGCCACGGCGGATGCAGCGCAGCGCTTCGGAAACGACGACCGTGGTCTCCGCTTCGTCGCCATGGATGGAAGCGAGAACGACGATCTCGGCGCTCCCGCTGTCCGGCAGATGGACGGTGAGAGGAACTGCCTCCAGCGAGGCGCCGTACACCGAGCTCGCGTGGCGGATCACTCCGCGGTCGCGACGCTCGACGAGATGCATCGGGGGGCTCATCGACTGAATGATGCCTTACCGCTCGCTCCGCGCAGCGTATACTTCGCGACATCCACAAATCTGGCGCGAAGGAGCTAAGCCCATGCTCAAGTTCGGCCGTACTCTCTTTTTCATTCTCGCAGTCGCCTTGCCGCTCTCGGCCCAGCAGATTCGAGGCCGGGTCGTGCTCCAGTCGGACGCCTCGCCGCTTCCCGGCGTGACGGTCTCCATCGAAGGCTGGGGCTTGACCGCAATCACTGACGCCGACGGGCGGTACACGCTCGACGCCACCGGCCATAGCGGCACGGCGAAGGTCGCCGCGGCGCTGCAGGGATTCCAGACCCGTACGGCCACGGTCACGGTCGGGCAGGGAGAGATCACCCAGGACTTCTCGCTGCACGTCTCGTTCGGCCAGGAGATCACCGTCGGCTCGCGCGCCATCGGCGCGGAGCAGGAGCAGGCCGTTCCGGTGGACATCATTCCTCAGGAACAGATCGAATCGGCGCCGTCGACGGAGACGAATCAGATCATCCAGAAGCTCTCCCCTTCCTTCAACTTCCCGCGCCCCACCATCAGCGACGGCACCGATTCGGTCCGCCCGGCGACGCTTCGCGGGCTCGGGCCCGACCAGCTGCTGGTGATGCTGAACGGCAAGCGCCGCCACGCCAGCGCGCTGGTCAACGCGAACAACACCGTCGGCCGCGGCTCCAGCGGCGTCGATCTCAACGCCATTCCTGCTTCGGCCATCGAGAGCATCGAGATCCTTCGCGACGGCGCGGCCGCGCAGTACGGATCGGACGCCATCGCCGGCGTGATCAACCTGGTCATGAAATCCTCGCCGGAGCCGCTCAAGGTCGACCTCAAAGCCGGCACTACGACGCACGGCGACGGCGAAATGCTGAACCTGGCCGTGAGCGGCGGCTGGGCCCTGGGACGCGGCGCGATCTTCGTGGCGGGCGAGCATCGCACCCGTTACGACACGAACCGCGCGAATCCCGATCTGCGCGACCAGTTCGTGCCCGGCGACGCCGGACACAACAGCATCACCCAGCCGAACACGCATTGGGGCGACTCGTACGCGCGCGACGTCATGCTGTTCTCGAACCTGAACCTGCCGCTGAACGCGGCTGGGAGCCAGATCTTCTACGCCTTCGGCGGCTACAGCCTCCGGCACGGCTCGCACGGCGGCAACTACCGCCGCGCCATCGACGCCAACAACTGGCGGCAGATCTATCCGAACGGGTTCCTTCCCCTCATCGAGCCGCGCGTGGCCGATACCTCCCTGACGGCCGGCGCGCGGGGCCAGCTGGCCACCTGGTTCTACGATCTGAGCACGGCGTACGGAAGGAACGAGCTCGACTTCTACGTCACCGACTCGCTCAACGCCTCCCTCGGGCCGAACATCCCGCCCAATCAGACCCGCTTCTACGCTGGCGCGCTCGGCGACAAACAGCTGACCGCGAATCTCGATCTGTCGCGGCGCTTCTCGGTCGGCCTGGCCGGTCCGCTGAACGTGGCCTTCGGCGCGGAGTACCGCGGCGACTCGTTCGAGGAGCACGCCGGCGAGCCGAGCTCCTACATCAACGGCGGCGTGCCCAATCAGGCCGGCGGCCGCGCCGCGGCCGGCGCGCAGGTGTTCCCCGGCTTCCAGCCGTCCAACGAAGTCGACGTCTCCCGGAACAGCCGGGCCGTCTACGCCGACCTGGAGGGCGACGTCCACGCGAAGTTCCGCCTCGGCCTGGCCGGGCGTTTCGAGCACTTCAGCGACTTCGGCAACACCACGAACGGCAAGATCACCGCGCGTTACTCGCCGGCCCGGCAGTGGATCTTCCGCGCCGCGGCGAGCACCGGCTTTCGCGCTCCGGCGCTCAACCAGGGGTTCTGGTCCGCCATCAGCACGAACTTCATTCCCAACTCCGCCGGAGTGGTGGAAGCGGTGCAGGTCGGAACGTTCCGCGTGAATGCGCCCATCGCCCGCGCGCTCGGCGCCACCGACCTCAAGCCCGAGAAGTCGAAGAATCTGAGCGCCGGCATGGTCTGGCAGCCGTTGACCAATCTCGAATTCACCGCCGACTTCTTTCACATCGACATCAAGGACCGTATCGTCTACTCGGGCAACTTCAACCAGGACGCATTGAAGCCGATCCTGGAGCCGTTCGGCGTGGGCGGCGTCCGCTTTCTCACCAACGCGATCGATACGAAGACCAACGGCTTCGACCTCGTGACCAACTATCAGCGCCCGCTCCTCGGCGGCCGGGTCGACCTCTCGGCGGCATACAGCAACAACAAGACGGAGGTGGTGCACGTGGAGCCGACGCCGGGACCGCTCGTGGCCTTCGGCCAGACGCTGTTCGACCGCCAGGAGCTCCGCCGCTTCCAGTGCGGGCAGCCCCGCGACAACATCCGCCTCATGCAGAGCTGGAACCGCTCCGGCTGGAACGTCACCACGCGGGAGAGCCGCTACGGCGAGTACTGCAGCCTCACCCTCGCCCCCATCGACGATCAGACCTACGACGCGGAGTGGCTCGCCGATGCGGAAGTGGCGTACCGCTGGAACCAGTACACCTTCGCCGTAGGGGCGGAGAACCTCTTCGACAACTTCCCCGACCGCAATTTCCTCTTCCGGCCGGGGACCGGGCCGGGCACCGGCGTGACCGGCGTCCTCGCTCAGCAGTCCGGCGCCGGGGGCACGAACTCGTACCCCATCAACGCCGCCTTCGGGATGAACGGCCGCTTCGTCTACTCGCGGGTGACTTACAGGTTCTGATCAATGGCGCGCTGCCCGTCTCCGCGTGGGAGCGTTCTCACCCGGCGCGAGCAGGACGATGGAAGCCGGGGCGGCACTGCCCGCCCCGCATTTCGATCCGTGCACGTAGTAGAACGTCTGATGTCCGGCGTTGTCCGCAATGGTGCGGGTGAACGTATGCCGGTACATGGGCGGGAACGGATCGGGCAGCGTCGGGAACAGCGCGCGCCGGCGGCTGTGAAACTGGTCGGCCCACTGGCTCATCGTCCGCCCGGAACCGGCCGGGTCGACAATGCCGTTCGGCTGCCGGAGGGCTTCCCAGACGCGCTCCTCGTACAGCTCGACATAGACGCCCTGTGAGTTGCTCAGCGCATTCTGAAGCGCGGAGTCGACGTCCGCCGGGTTCGCGACCTTGTCGTCGTTGTTCGTCTGCCAGCCGGTGACCTGCCCCTCCAGACCTTCCTGCAGGACGAACTTGTTCGGACATCCCGCGGCATTGATGTTGGCGAGGCAATTGTCCGTCTTCTTCGTGGTCAGTCCGTTGTGGGCGACGGCGAAGCGCAGGCCGTGAGCAGCCTGGCCGTTGTTGAGAATCACCTGCGTCTGCTCGGTTCCACCGGGCAGCGTTCCCCCGGACGATGTGCCGTCGCTCTTCTCGTAGCCGCCGCTGTTGTTGATCCTCGGGAAGCCTTCCTGAATGAGCGCGTACCCCATCGTCTTTTCCGGGAACTCCGAGGCCAGCAGTGCCGTCTGCGCCTGATAAAAGGCGTACAGGCCGTTCGGTGTGTAGCCATGCTCCGCGAAGACCTGCGTGTTGCAGATGCACCCGCTCGAGCAGCGCTTCGGCAGGCGGTTCTCGTGAGTGAGGAGATTGGCGCCCGACGGTTTGATGTAAGCCAGCGCCCGGTACCAGTCCGCGCGCGCCCGAAGGTGGCTCGCCACCTTGCGCAGAAGGTCGAAGTAATGATTCTGATACGTGATCTGCGTCGGGCTGCCGAGCGTCATCCGGACTCCGCAGCCGGCCGCGTCGTCGCCGCTGTCCTGCAGCTGCAACGGAGTCACGCCGCTGGTGAAAAGCCAGTCCGGCGTGCCGTCGTCGCCGGCTTTGATCCCGAGGCTGTAGACCTTCCCGTTCTTCACCGCCTTGCTGACTTCGCGGTCGAGAATGGTGAAGTCGAAGCTCGCGTCGGAGGTGCCCGGCGCGATCTGGATATCTTTCCACAGCAGGCGAATGAAGACGCCGGTCACACTCGGATCCTGCCACGTCGCGTCCATCGTCGCGCCGGCCGCGGTCAGGCCGCGGCAGAGCATTTGTCCGGCGGCCACCGCGGCGGGCGGCTGGCCCGACGAACAGACGCTGCGAGACGGTTCCACCACGAAGCCGACGCCGAGTGGGCTGAGGGCCAAGATCCCCGAGACCGCCTGCGGCATCGGACCGGTGAACTCGTTCGGATCGCTCGCCGCGAACGGCTTCACCGCCGAGCAGAAGCTCCCCAAGGTTCCGTTCCAATTCACCGGAATGATCGAGTCGCCGGGCCCGCTGAGCGTCCATTCCACCGTGTCGCCGCTGGCGATGTAAACCAGGGCCGGTGAAAAGGAGCCGTCAGCATTGATCTTCACCGCGTGAGTTGCGGCGGAAACCGAGGCGCACGCGAGCACCAGAACCACGGCGACACCACACTTCTGCACGATCGGCATGCTCGATACCTCATGGAAGGGGACGCCAAGATGATGGCAGTTGTTTACAGGCGCGTCCAGGACGGGCGAGCTGGCGCGCCCGCGCCCACCCTCCCATCGCCGCTTACACGCCGCGCGTCGACTCCAGTCCCATCATTTCCGGACGCGGCCTGACGAGCAGCCATCGGTTCGCGATGTCGGAGCGGACGATCTCCGGCAGGATCGGCATCAGCATCGCCATGTCGACGCGTGGATCGTTCATGAAGGGCTGGCGGAGGATGGTGAGCAGCTCGGCGTGGTCGGGATGGAGCGGCGAGGTGACGTCGGCTTTCGCGAACTCCGTCTCGGTGAACGCGCCGTAGTTCGTGAGGCGCTGCAGCCAGAAGCTGTCGACGCCCAGGCGGTCGCCGAGGGCGAGGAACTCCGGAAGCTCGCGGAAGTTGTCCGCCTGGACGACGAAGTTGATCTGGAAACGGCGGATCGTTCCGGCCGCCCGCATCTTCGCCATCACCTCGAGATTCTGCATGAGCACGTGCCACTTGCCCGGGCGGCGCAGGCGCTCGTACGTCTCGCCGCGCGCCGCGTCGATCGAGACCGAGAGATTGCCGATCATCTCCGGCAGCCTGGGGAACTCGGCCCAGCGCTTCGCGGTGAGGAGCTGAGCGTTCGTGATCAGGAAGATGAACAGACCGGGGAAGTCGTCGCGATTCAGCGACGAGAGAATCTTCCGGTAGTGCGCACTGCCGAACGCCTCTCCGCCGCCGGAGATGTAGGTCATGCCGCTCATTTTGCGCAGCAGCGGCAGCAGCACGCGCTCGGCGGCATCGACATAAACCCGCTGTTCGGCCGGGCCGGCGGTGATCACCTCGGTGCGGCACGAGGGGCACGCCAGGTTGCAGGTCTGGTCGTGGTTCATCTGCACCATGGCCGGGAACTCCTCCACCATGACGGTGCGCTCGTCGATGTAGCGGCGCAGAAGGGGATCGGTGATCTCCGCTTTTCGCGGCAGTGTGCGGGCCGCGATGTACGAGCAGAGCGTGCGGCTGCAATACTTGAAATCGCCGTCGTGAATGGAGCGCCGGATCTCGACCGCCCCCTCGGAATTCCAGACCGCCTCGGCGGACGGCGCATCGATGACGTTGCCGATCGGGTACGGCGCCCATGCCGAGCAGCAGCAGGCGAACGCGTCGCCCTTGTAGCTCGTCGACAAGTGCGTGAACGGCATCGGACAGAACCGCTCGCGCAGGTCGTAGTCCGTATCCGGAACGGCGCGCGCGAGCAACTGCTGCGCGGTCTGACAGACTGCCTGCATGCGCAGGGCGCGGCGGATGAGCGGAGCCGCTTCTTCCGCCCGCGAGCGGTCGAGGAGCAGCTCGGCGTGCCCCAGCAGCGCCGCCCGGTCGTCCGGCGCGTGCCGGAGCAGCGAGGCGGTGACCAGCGTGGCATCGCCGCCGAACAGCGGCGCCGGCGCGACATACTCGGCAAGGGCGCGAATGGCCGCGACGTGAATGGAGATGTCGACGTACGACTCCATCGCGGGGCGGAATGTCGCGTTCGCGCAATCCGCGGCGGCGAGCAGCGACTCGAAAAACATGCCGCGGTCGGCCGCATCGGCGCTGGCCAGCGAGGCCGCCTGCCGGCGAGCTCGCGCCGCTTCGAACGCCATGCGGCGGATTGCCTGCGCGCGCGTGCCGGTGCGCGGCTCGAAGGGCTCGAACGCGCCGCGCATCGCCGGCAGGGCCGCGCGTCCTCGGAGCAACGCGATCGTGGCCGCGACCTCGTATCTCACCCGTCCGACCACTTTCTTGATGAGGCGCCGGGCCGGCGCCCGGATCAGGCGGAGCGCAACACGACGGGCCGGGCTGGTCATGCGGTGCGGGTCTCCAGCTGCGCGAGGAACGTCTGCAGGACCCGCGGACTGCGCAAGGCCGGGTCGCGCAGGACGGCCTGAAATTCGTCATGCTCCGGGTGCGCGGGCGAAGTGACGTCTTTCGACGTGAAGATCGCCGACGGCTCGTGTCCGAAGCTGTAGTACTTCTGGAAAACCACGTCCGCGCCGAGCTCCTCGGCGAGATGGACGAAGGCCGGCATCTCACGGAAGTTCGCGCTCTGCACGACGAAGGCGATCATGAAGCTGTAGGGCCGTTCCATGTCGAGGTGCAGATCGCTGCTGACCGCATGCGCGCCGCCCGCAAAGCGATTGCGCAGGAACGTGCCGGCGCGGCTCACCTCGCCCATCACATCGAGGTTCTCGCGGATGACCTCCCACCTTCCGGGACGGCGCACATTCTCGTACGTCTGCTTGGTCGCCGCGTCGACGGAGACGCGCAGCTCGACGATCTTTTCGGCGAGATGCGGCATCGCTTTCCAGGTGTGCGGCGTCAGGCCCAAGCCGTTGGTGAGCAGGAAAAGCCCCACGCCGTCGAAACCGGGTCCGCGCAGCGCCTCGAGGATCGAGCGGTAGTGGCGGCTGGCGAAGGGGTCGCCCCAAGCGGTGAGGTGGACGCCGATCTGCCGGTTGCGCAGCATCGGCAGGATGACCCGGTCGCGCCCCCGATCCAGCCGCTCGCTCTCTTCCTTGTTCGCCATGATCAAGTCGTTGCGGCACGTGGGGCAGGCGAGATTGCACGAGCTGTCATGACCGAGGGCAACGAGCAGCGGCCCGTCGGCAACGACCGTCTCCCGATGGTCGATGATGCGGCGCAGGCGCGGCGCCGCGACCTCTTCGGTCCGCGGCAGCAGGTCGTTCGTGATGGATGGGCACAGCGTGCGGCTGCAGTACGAGTAATCGCCGTCGAGCACCGACCGCCGCACTTCCTGCATGCCGGGCGAGTTCCACACGGCATCGGCCGACTCGCCTTCCAGCATGTTCCCGGTGACGAAGGGCACCCAGGCCGCGCAATCGCACGCGTACGTGGAGCCCATCACCTGCTGGACCGTCCCGGTCGTCTCGTTCCACCGCAGGCCCTGCCCGCTCACGATCACCTCGAACGGCCGCGGACAGAAGCGGCCGCGAAGGTCGGCCAGGCCGTTCTCCTCCGGGGCGGTGAGGGTTTGCCCCGCGTGCCGCCGCGCGCGCAACGCGTCCATGAGCAGCTTCTGCGACAGCGGGCAGGCCGTCATGATGTCGAGCGCGCGGCGTGCGTAAGCGGCTGCTTCGTCATGCCGGCCGGTTGCGAGCATGCGGCGGCCGGCCACCACGAGCGCCTCGCGCCCGCTTCCCGCCGCCGCGGCGAGCCGGGTTGCCACGTCGAGCTCGTCGAGCGACAACTCCCCGGCGATCTCGCGCACGAGCGCGTCGAAAACGGCCACGGTCGCGGCGATGTCGCAGTACGCGCGGAGCTTCGCGCCTTTCGTGGTGATCTCGGGACAGAACGCCAGCAGGTCGAGCGCGTGATGCAGGTGCGCCGCGAGCCGGCGCTCGTCGAGCGCGGATGGCCCGCCGTCGAGCAACATCAGGGCCCCGGACAGGCGAGGCGTGATCCGTTCCAGCACTTCGCGGAGGTGCGCATCGCCCCGTTCGCTGACGAGCAGCGGCTCGACGTTCGCCTTCACCCAGCGCGGCAACGAGCGCCGCCAGGCCGGCGTGCGCAGCAGCCGGGTGCGGCGCAGGGCTAGCTTCCAGTAGTGGCGCATGTCGTTTCCATCATCTCAAGGAAATGCGCCTTGGCCGCCACGAGCATCTCGCGTTTCGTTCCGTCGAAGCGCGCCGCGGCGCGGTCCATCAGCGCGCAGCGCTCCTCGACGGTCAGACTCTCCACGCTGTGGCGCCGCAGCACCGACGGCGGGATCGGCTTCGTGTTCAGGAAGACGGCCGAGTTCACCTCTGTATCGCAGACGTACTCGAAGTAGTCGGCGTACAGCTCCATCGTCACGTGCAGCCAGGCAACCCATTGCGTGTAGAGATAGTCCTGCTGCACCACGAGCGAGCGGCCGGGGATGAGGTGCGGGAAGAACTGCCAGGTCACCCAGTCGCAGACCGTCCAGTGCTTGGCGATGTCGATGAAGAGAATCTCGATGGGGCCGCCGCTCCATGAATGCTCGCGGACGTCGCCGGCGTGCACTTCGACGAGGTTGGCGTACGGCGCGATGTTGCGCTCGAACTCCTCGCGAAAGCTCGCTCCGGCGGGCACCTCTTGCGGGAAGAAGAGGCCGCGCGTCCACTCCTCCACCTCGAAGCGGTCGTACGAGTGGATCGGCTTGCCGGTCATGGAACGCGTCGCCCGAGGATTGCGTCGCAGGCCCTCGGCCAGGGCGACCGTCGATCCGCCCAGGAACGTGCCGGCGTCGACGATCGCGCCATCTCCGCGGTAGACGTCCTGGGCGAGATAGTTGAGGAGGTGCAGCTCGTCCGGAACGAGCATCGTCGGCACCTTCGTGCAGGCCACCGGCAGCGGCTGCTGGCGCCACTTGGTGCCGATGATGGCCGCCTCATTTGAGTTTCGCACCCGGAAGACGGCCTGCACCGTGTTCGCATTCTTGATCACCTTCCGGTCGGTGCGGGTCCAGAGGCTCGTCAGCCCGAAGGCGATGAGCCACGCCGCGCCCTTGCGCAGCACGCCCCCTTTTTCGCGCGCGTACTCCCAGACGATCCAGCCGAGCGTCTGCGCGATCGAGTGCACCGGCAGCAGCTCCACCAGCTCCAGCCCCGCGTTGCGCCCGAGCTGCGCCAGGCCGTCGGCGGTGTAGCGCCGGTAGTCGCCGGGGCAGGGGTGATACGGCTGAAGGAACGGCACGGTGGCGACGATGTGCCCTCCCTTGCGAACGACGCGCGCGAGCTCCGCCATGGCGCGCTCGGGGTCGACGATGTGCTCGAGCACCGCGTTGCAGAGCGCGGAGTCGAAGCTCGCATCGTCGAACGGCATCGACTCGATGGGGCCGAGAACGACGGCCGGATCGTCGGAGCTGATGTCGTAGGAGGTGAGGTCGCTGACGCCGTTGCCACGCAGGAATTCGGTGACGTCCCGCGAGCCGCTGCCGGCGTTGAGCATGCGGCCGGAGAAATACCGCGCCACCGGTTGCAGCTCCTGGTCGAGCGGTTGAAAACGGACCGGGCTGATGCGCGGTAACCTCACGACGGCGCCTCCGCGAGATCGAGCGCATGCAGGCGCTGGATGGCGCCGTCTCGCGAGGTGATCTCGGCGGCCCGAGCGCGCGCCCGTTGCCCGAGGAGACGGCGGCGCTCCGGATCCCGAGCCAGCGCCACGATGGCCTCGCGGATCGACGCGGCGTCCCCCGGCTTCACCACGATCCCGGCATCGCCGACCAGCCGTCCGTTGCCGCCGACGTCGGTGACGATGCAGGGGAGGCCGCACAGCATCGCCTCGCCGATGGCGAGCGAGATTCCCTCGCCGAATGCGGAGACGAGAAGAAAGATGTCGGCGGCGCTGAGCACGTTCACCACGTCATCGCGCCAGCCGAGGGCGATGAGGCCCGGCTGCGCCGGCAGCGCCGTCGTGCCGATGCCGGCGGCCACGGTCACGACGCCGCGCAATCCGCGCACCGCCTCGCAGACGGTCGGCCAGTCCTTCTGCGGATCGACGCGCGCCACCACCGCCACGACCACCTCGTTCGGCGCGAGCCCGAGCTCCTCGCGCAACGCCGCGCGCTGTTCCGCGTCATGCCGGAAGACCTCCGCATCGATCGAGTTCGAGATCACCGCCGACCGCGGCTCGCGGAAGCCGAGCGCGCGGTGATGATCGCGCACCTCGGCGCCGTTGTAGGCCACGCCGTCGACCCGGCTGGAAAGCAGCACGTTCAGCCAGACCACCACCCGGAACGGGAGCGTGAGCTTCCGCGGCCCGAAGTTCGTGCCGAACGCGCCCCAGAAGATGCGCGCACGGCTGCGGGCCAGAAAGCGCGCCGGAAAGAGGAGCAGGTTCGTGAAGTAGTCCCAGCCATGCACGACCTCGGGCCGGTGCACACGGATCAGACGGGCGAGGCGGAACACGCCGGCGAACGCATCCCGGTAGCGCTTCATGCCGAGGTCGACGACCTCGACGCCCGCCTCCTCGAGCACCGCCTGGAAGACGCCGCCCGACCGCAACGTCACGACGCGAACGTGCCCCGGCACGCGCTGTTGCAGGAGGATGTTGGTCAGGAGGCGTTCCGCGCCGCCGCCCGCGAGCGAGTAACTGACGTACATCGTTTCGGGAACGGGGCCGGGCATCCGAGGCGCGTGATTATGTCACGTGGCGAATGACGGCCGAACGTCCGCCACTCCGACGTAGTGCCGCGGCGTGGAGCACGGTGAGGGGCAGCACGTGCATGCACGTCGAGGACGCGATGAGAACCGCGGCGCGACCCCGTTCATCGCCGCATCCAGCTGCGCAGACGTCGGCGTCCGCCCGACGCCGCGCGCACGGCGAAGGTGAAGCCGGAGTCGATCGCCGCCAGCGCGAGCCGGCGCACCCATCCGTCGGGCGAACGGCGGGAGGCCGCTTCGTAGCCCGCGGCGAGGATGTAGTACCGGTCGTTCGGGGAGGTCTCGCCGTACGGCGCGATCCGCGCGGGGAGCGAGCTGCGGACGTCGAGGGCACACCACTCCGGCCGCTCCACCACCGGCTCGGGATACGGCCAGATGCGGTCGCTGCGCGTGATGCAGAAGTCGGCCACGCCGAGGAAGGGGGACTCGATGGCGAGCGCGCGGCCGGCCAGCCCGCGGCGCAGCGTTTCGCGCCGCACGACGAGCGCGCCGCCGGACGTGACCCCGTCGAGAAGACTGACGGCCACGCTTCCGCCCAGCGGCGGGATGACCCGCGTCCCGAAGCTGCCGGTGGTGCGGCCGGCCGGCATGAGGCCATCCACGCGCGCGCGGCCGAGCGCATCGAGCATCGGCGCGAAGGCTTCCCGCAGCACGGCAACGCCGGAATGGATCAGCAGCACGGCGTCTTCCGTCAAGCCCGCGAGCTCCGCCTCGATGGTCTGGGCCTCGGCCGAGAGGAGATCGATGTTCTCGTACGGCAGCGCTTCGCCGGCCCGGTTGAGGATGATCAAGCGGTCGATCTGCGGACAGGCCCACAGCGACTCGAGCGTGCGCGCGAGCGGCGCGCCGGCGGGATGATCGATGATCGCCGCGACCGTTGCGGCGGGACGGTCTGCGTCACCGGCGCGCGGAAGCAGCTCCTGCCAGTGGGCGTGCATCTCCCTCCAGCTCCGGCGCGTCTCTTCCGGCGGAACAGCCGGACGGGCGATCCATCCGCCGTGCTCGATGGCATCCTCCAGCGCGTTGCGCAGCGCTTCGGTGGTGTAGTCGAAGAGCACGTGATCGCGGGCGGCTTTCTCCACTAGCTCGGGGATGCCGCCCGTGCGTGCGGCGAGAAAGGGGATGCCCGCGCCGAGCGCCTCGTAGACAGTACAGGGCGAGTTGTCGAACGGCGACGGCATGACGGCGAGCTTCCCGCCGGCGCGCAGGTATTGCAGCGCCTCCGGTTGGCCGAGATCCGTGAGCGTCCGGACGGGAAAGCGCCACCCGGCCGCCCGCTTCGCGATGTACTGGAGGCTCGGCATCCCGGCGCACTGTTCCGCCTTGCCGAGGAACGTGACGGCGATGCCGCGCCTTGCCAGCTGGTCGGCCAACCGGTCCACCGCATTGCAGAAGAGGCGCAGACCCTTGCGCTCCTCCAGCCGTCCGAAGAAGACGATCTCCTCCGGCGGCGCGGTGCGGCCGTGCACTATGTCGGACGCGGGGGGCTCCGGCATCACGTACTGCTGGATGCAGGTCTGCCGGGGGAGCTCGAAACCGCGCGAGGCCACCCAGTCCAGCAGATAGCGGCTCGGACTCCAGAGCAGATCGGCGCAGGCCAGGCTGAGCCTCTCCGAGTAGTCGAACGCCGCGCAGGCGCGCGTGGCCGGCAGGATGTGATTCAGATCGAACACCCAGCGGGAGGGGCTGTGAAGCGCCACGGCGAGCAGAGAGTCGTCGAACGCGATGCCGAGCGCCTTGGCGGCGAGGGCGAGACTTCCCTCTCCGCAGCAGTCATTGAAATGGATGACGTCGAAGCGGCGCCGGCGCAGCCGCTGGTACACCAGCCAGGGCTGGACGAAGCCGATGTCCCTGAGCGGACCGTCCACCGTTTTCGTCTCCTCGATGGAAAGCGCGATCAGCTCGATGCCGCGGGCCGCGTAGTGCTTCACCCACGGCTCCAGCCGCACCTCCGGCTGCCAGATGGCGCCCGTGTACAGCACCGTCGTCGGGAAGCCATCGTGCGCGAGCAACTCCGCGAGGCCGGTCATCGACGTGCCGACGCCGCCGTTCTTGAACGGTCCGATCAGCTCGCTCGTGACGATGCAGACGGAAGGTCGCGACTCCGCTCCGCCGTATGTGCGCTCGCGCAGCGAGGAGTACTCCGGCCGCGAGCGCAACTGCACATCGAATCCGGAGATCGGCAGGCCGGCCAGGTGCGGCGGAAGCTGCCAGGCGACCTCCGGGTCGGGCACGTGCGCGACCGGCGCGACGTCCCCGCGCCAGGCCAGGGCCATGATCTGCGCGGTCTGGTAGACGACCACGTTGAATCCTTTTTCCTGCAGGAATCGCAGCGGCGCGGCGACCGCGGGGGAGGCGAGATCGTGAAAGACGAACGCACAGTCGTCGGTGGCGTACGCGAGCGCGGCCGCGGTGTCGCGCAACGGCGCGGGCGCTTCGTGGTCGCCGTCGATGAAGAAGAGGCTCCAGCGCTGCTTCAGCTCCGCCAGCGATTCCGGGCTGCGTCCGCGCGCGAGGTGGACGCGCTCGGCGATGCCGCAGCGCCGCAGCGAGTCTTCCACCGAGGCCCGGATCACCGGGTCCTGGTGAGCGGGATCGATGACGTCGAGGAGCACGCCGGCCATGGCCAGGTGGCAGGTCGACCATCCCAGCCAGCTCCCGATCTCCAGCGCGCGCCTGCCGGCGAACTGCAGGGCGATGTTGTGCAGGAGCACCGCCTCGTCACGATTGAGGAAGCCCATGAGCGGAAAGCGCTCGTCCGCGTACCAGCGGTGCGGCACGTCACGGCGGAGGTACTTCCACGGGTGGTGCAGCGAGTCGCCCGGCCGCATGTGCGGAAAGCAGTCGTCCGGCCGCACGACCCGCAGGCCCGGAGAGATGTAGTCGTGGAGCGACCAGGTTGCCTCGTCGGCCGTCGTGTTCAGAGACATTCCCGGAAGTGAGGCGATAGGCGGCGGAAAAGGGCTGCGCCGGCCGCGAGCGGAACGGGCGGAGTGAGCACCGCCCAGGCCAAATCCGCCGCGGTGCCGGCATAGGTCCGCCGCGACTCGTGGCGCGCGAGGGAGGAAGGCCGGTGCCGATTCGTCCAGAAGCCAGCCAGCTCGCGCATGAGCGGGTTAGGGTACCACCGGGGGGATGGCGACGCCGTCGCCCGAGTCAGGCGAATGCGTTGGCACTTGGCTTTCTGCGTTCTAATCTGAGGCAACGATGAAGAAAGTGCTGATCGTCGTAGCCGCAGTCGCGCTCGTTGTGTGGGTCGTCTCCTGGTTCCGGACCCCGGAGGCCGTAGCCACCTCGGGCGCGCAGGCGTGGCCGGGAGGGATGGGCAGGCTCGACGCGGTCGCCGCGCGGTTCCCGCCGCTGCGGGCAAACGACGCTGCTGTGAAGCTGACGGCGCTCGGCAACGCGTTGCCGAAGAACGAAGCCATCGATGATTTCGTGGCCCGCGAGATCGCGCGGGGCGAGCTCACCATCGGCAAACCGCCGGCGCTCCCCGAGGTCTCCCCGATCCGCGAGCTGCTGCTGCGCGAGCCGACCGTCTGGCAGCGGCGCCAGGGGATTGGCGGCGACGCTGCATCGGTGACGACGCGCACGCTGCAGCTGACGGTGGCGAGAGCGCTCGTGGCGAACGCGCTGGCCAAAGCGCGGGCGGACGACCCGGCGGCATGGGAGGACTTGCACGCCGTGTGGAAGCTCGCCCGCGCGCTGGACGGGCAGCCGCAGATGATGGCCCAGACGGCCGCGTTGACCATGGCGCGGATGATCAACGCGGCCGCCTGGAAGATGCCGCTGCCCGCGCCGGCGTGGCTCGGCGAGCTGCAGGAGCGCGACAGCGTGCGGCCGCTGCTCGCGGCGTTCCAGTATTCGGCGGCGTCTTACTGGCAGGACGGCGCGCGGATGTTTCCGACCAGGTGGCTGGCCATGTCGGTCGAACACGATCGGCTGATCGCCGAAGAGCTGCTCAAGGCCACCGGGTGCGACGTGAACGCGCCCGAGAATGAGCTGGGGACGGACCTCACATTCGTCTGGCGCCGCGCGTTCCGCTATCGCGCCGAGCGGGAGGCGACGGCGAACGCGCTGCGCGTGCGCCAGGGGAAGCCGATCGAGACCGCCTCGCGCTGCAGCGACGGCGGCTGGACGTTCGACGGCGCGACGCTGCGCTTCAGCCGCGAGATCGCGACCGCCGCGCCGGACACCCCGATGCCGCTGGTGCTGCGGGTCAAGCCATAGTTAACGGAGCGGCGAAGGCGCGCGAGAACGCCGTGAGATGTGATAACGTGCGGTCGGTCTCTTCCCATGAAACGGGCCCCCATTTTTCTCGTGGCTGTCCTGCTGTTCGCGGGCGATGCACTCCCCCAACAGTTGAGGCTGGTTCCCCTCCGCCGCGTCGGCGTCATTGCGGACTACGTCGGCGCCGCCAATTTCGCGGTGGCCGATCTCGATGGGGATGGCACCAACGACGTCGTCTCCTGTAGCCAGGGCTCCCCCTTCGCGGTCACGCGCACCGGCGCCTCGACCTGGTCGACCAGCTGGATGGGACCGGACGTTGGCTGCACCTCGGTCGCGGTGGGCGACCGGGACGGCGACGGCGGTCTCGACGTCCTCGTCACGACGAGCGACTCGCCCGGCAAACTGCTCGCGCTCGATCCGCGCAGCCTGGGCGGACCGGCGGCATCCGTCACTCTCCCCGGCACCGCCGCCGGCGCAAGCATCGCGATCGGCAACATCGACATCGAACCGGCGGTCGAGATCGTCGTCGTCACCTCCACCGATACCTATGTCTACGACGGAGCCACGCTCGCTCTCGAGTGGACGGGCCAGGGGTTCGGCGGAAGCAAGGTGGCGCTGGGCGACGTCGACGGCGATCACCGCCCCGACGTGGTCATCAACGGGAGCACCGGCTGGATCCTGGATGGAGAAGCGCGCACTTCGAAGATGGGATATCTGGGCGGCTTCGGCTACGCGATGGCGGTGGGAGACGTCGATGCCGACGGAAAGGATGAGATCGTCTTTTCCGGCAGCTGGTCCCAGCAGGTCACGATCCTCAACGCCGACACGATGCAGACCACCTCCATTCCGGCGACGGACTCGCCGTATCCCGAGGCCATCACCATCGCGGATGCGAACGACGACAACGCCGTCGAGATCATCACCGGAAACAATCAGTGGGGCTCGATCGAAGGACGCCGCCCGAGCGACGGCCTGAAGTTGTGGTCGATCAACAATCCGGAGCACGGCGTCCAGGGTCTCGCCGCCGGCGACGTCACCGGCGACGGCAAGGCCGAGGTGATCTGGGGCGCCGGCTACTCGTCGAGCGGCCAGGATGTGCTGTTCATCGGGAACGCCGTCACCAAGACGATCACCTGGCAAAGCCTCGATCTGGACGGCACCTTCGCCAGCGCGGTAGGAGATCTCGACGGCGACGGCAGAGCGGAGCTCGTCGTCGCCTCCGGCGGCTCCCGCAGCGGCTACAGCGGCAGTGTCATCGAGATCTTCGACGCCGCCACCGGCGTCTCCAAGGGCACGCTCTCCCCCGATCCCTATTACGACTTTCACGTGACGCGTCTGGCCATCGGGCAGGCCGACGCCGACCCGGCGCGGGAAATCATCGCCCTCGGCTCGCAATCGTACGATCCGCGGGTCATTTCCTGGGACGGCGTGACCCGCGCACGAGAGTTCACCAGTGCCTCGGCGGGGTGCTGCAGCTCGCCGAGCCTCCTCCAGTCGATGCTCACCGTCACGAACATCGACGGCGACTCCGTCGACGAGATCATCCTGGGCCAGAGCGACTCGAAAGTGATCGTGCTCAACGGCGCGTCGAACGTCATCCAGCGCGCCGTCACCGTCAGCGGCAGCGTCGTCGACACCGCCGTTGCCGATCTGAACGGCGACTCGGTGCCGGACCTGGTCGTGACGACGAGCACCGGCGTCTACGCATACGACACGGGCACGTGGGCGGCTCTCGGACAGGTTGCGCTTTCCAGCGCCACTAAGATGGCAGCGGGCGCGGGGTTCGTGGCGATCACCACATACGACGGCAGCGTCCGCACCTTCGCCGGCGCGGCGCTCACCGCCGGGTGGACCTGTACGTCCTCGAATCTCGGCACGACGGCGACGGCCATCAGCTCGCTCACCTTTGGAACGATCGGCGGCACGACCCGTCTCCTCCTCGGCGATGAGTCGGGCAACGTGCGCATGCTTTCCCCTTCGGGCGCGACATGCCCCTCATACACCGTCTCGGCGGTAGCGAAGCATTCCATCGCACGGCTCGCGCTCGCCGATGCGACCGGTGACGGCCGCCCCGAGCTGCTCGTCGACTCGTGGTTCGGATCCGAGATCGATCTGCTCGGGCTGTCCACGGACACACCGGGCGATGCGGACGGGAATGGAGTGGTCGACGCGGCGGACCTGGCAGCGATCATCGACTTCCGGATGAGCCGCGCACCCGGACTCGCGCCGGCAGCCGACGCGAACGGCGACAAACGGGTCGGCGTCGAGGACGTCTTCCAGCTCATCAACTACAAGTTCGCCGGCGGACCGGCACCGACGCCATGAACGCGATCCTCCGTTCCGCACTGTTCGCCCTCGTGGCTGCGATGCCGCTGGCCGCGCTCGGCCAGGACGCGCTCTCCCTCTCGGCCACCTCGGGGAACGCCGGCGCGACGGTGCGCGTGGCGGTCTCGCTGCAGGACGTTGCAGGCACGCCGCTCGGAGCGGACTCTGCGATCGGCCGCCGCATCCAGGGCGTCGCTTTCCGGGTCGCCTACGATCCAGCCAAAGTGGCCGGCGTGACGTTCGCGCGCGGCGGTGTCCTCCAGAACCTCACTCCGCTGTACGACCGGACGTCGGCCGCGAGCGGGAGCATCGCGTACCTCGGCGCGTTCGAGGAGGCGACGCAACCGATCCCGCTCGGGACCGCCGTTGCACGCATCGGAACGCTGAGCGTGCAACTCGCGCCGGGCCTCACGGCCGGTACCGTCGTCGCGTTGACACTCGATCCGGCAACCACTGTTCTGTCGAATCAGGCCGGAACGGTTTTCGAAAGCCGCTACAACCGGAAGCTCACGCTGGCGTCCGGCTCCGTCACCGTTGGCGGCCTCGCGACGACGACGAGCCTGTCGTCCTCCTCGAATCCGTCGACGACAGGACAGACGACGACGTTCACCGCGAACGTGACGTCGGCAACGGCGGGCGCGATCAACGGTTCGATGACGTTCTACGACGGCGCGAGCGCGATCGGCTACGCGACGGTCGCGAACGGCGCGGCGACATTCGCCACCTCCAGCCTGCCGGCCGGATCGCACGCGATCACGGCGGCGTTCGAAGGGAGCTCCGCGTTTCTTCCCGGCACTTCCGCGGTCCTCACCCAGAACGTGACACAAGTGCTCGATTCGCCGCTTGCCGTGAACGCCATGGCGACGGGCGGGACGTCCGTCTCCGTCACCTGGTCCGCCGTGGCGGGCGCGACCTCGTACGAGATCCGCCGCCGCTCGAACGGCGCCTACGCGCTGGCCGGAACGTCTGCGACGACCAGCTTCAACGACGACACAGCCGCCGCGGGTACGACCTACCTGTACGTTGTGCGGGCGGTCAGCGGGACCGGCAGCTCCGCCGACAGCGCGCCCGATCCCGCCACGACGATCGTCTTCGCGGAAGACCCGCTCGTGCCCTACGCAACGACGATCATGGCCTCGCACCTCGTCCAATTGCGCGCCGCGGCGAACTCCGTGCGCGCCGCGGCCGGACAGCCGGCCGCGTCCTTCACCGACCCGGCCATCACGGCGGCGACGCCGATCCGCGCCGTCCACCTCCAGGAGATCCGCTCCGCGGTCTCCGCCGCGCGAGCGCTCCTCGGCCTCCCCGCGATCGGCTTCACCGATCCGACCGTCGCCGCCGGCATGGTCGTGAAGGCCGCCCACGTTCAGGAGTTGCGGAACGCGGTGAAGTGAGCGCACTCGCACGTCGACGTCGAAACCAATCACGTTCGATCACTGCGTTGGACGCGCGGGCCGTCGGACTCGACCGGGGTCAATGGACAGGGGTCGTAATGACCTCTGAAGCGTCACATTGACGCGACGCCATGAGTCAGGCTGACCCGCGTCCCGGCGGTAGCTTCTCTGCAAAGCTGGTGGCACAGCTCTCGCCGTACCGACATGCGTCCAAAGGAGAGAAAATGCGACGCTTTGCGATTGTTCTATCGTGCTGCCTTCTTGCGTCCGCGGCCGTTGCGCAGCAAACGCGCCGTCGCGCGGTGGGTGTCACGCCGCCCGCCCCCGTAGTGCCGCCGCCCGCTGCCGGAGCTCCGCTTGCGGGTCTCAGCGCTGCGCAGGCCGGCGCGTTCAACGCCGGCCGGGGCACCTTCAACCGCGACGAAACGGCAGCTACGGGACTCGGACCCGTGTTCAACCAGGAGTCGTGCGGCGAATGTCACTCCGTGCCCGCTATTGGCGGTGGTGGCGGCAACAACCGAAATGTGACGCGCATCGCGCGCCGGGTGAATGGTGTCTTCGATCCGCTTACGGCCTTCGGCGGCTCGCTGATTCAGAACCGCGCGATCGGAACCCGAAACGGGTCGCTGCACAACTTTGTGGCGGAGACAGTCCCGGCCCAGGCAACCATCGTCGTACAGCGGCGCACGACGCCGCTCTTCGGTCTCGGCCTCGTCGACGCGACACCTGACGCGGATTTCATAGCGCTTGCGGCGGCACAGGCCGCGCGCGGGGACGGCGTTGCCGGTCGCGTGAACATGACCGATGACATTCGGGCCGGCATCAAGATGGTTGGGAAATTTGGATGGAAGGCACAGGTACCGACGCTTTTTCAATTCGCGGGGGATGCGCTTCTCAACGAGATGGGCATCACGAACCCTGACTTCCCGAACGAGTCGTGTCCGCAGGGAAATTGTGCGGAGCTCACGTTCAATCCTGCGCCCGGTCTGAACGACACCGGCAATCGAGTGACTGCTCTCGACAACTTCATGATGATGCTGGCCGCTCCGCCGCGCGCGGCGCAGACCGCCGAGTCGATCCAGGGTGAGCAGATCTTCGAGGCGATCGGATGCGGGGCGTGCCATGTCTCGACGCTCAGAACCGGATCGAGTGCGATCGCCGCTCTCGATCATCAGACCTATCACCCCTACTCGGACTTCCTGCTGCATGACATGGGATCGCTCGGCGACGGGCTGGAGATGGCCAGCTCCACGGGCGCGGAAGTGCGGACGGAACCGTTGTGGGGGCTGCGATTCATCACCCGGTTTCTGCACGATGGACGCGCCACCACGCTGGAGCAGGCGATATCCGCGCATGACGGTCAGGCGCGTGCGGCGCGTGATCGTTTCTCTGCGCTCGCTGCAGATGCGAAGGCGCAGCTCACGGCGTTTCTGCGGACGCTGTGATGAATGAACCGCGCGGCGAGAGCACCTCGCCGCGCGCGTGAACGTGTTGCTGGTAAGGCTACCGGCTCGG
>DASYMJ010000115.1:0-2617 GCA_036009105.1 Thermoanaerobaculia bacterium
TGCCGAATCACACGACGCCCGTGTTCACATTCATGGTCGTGTATCACGTCGGGTCGCGCAATGAAGCGCCGGGTAACACCGGTTCGGCGCATCTGCTCGAGCACATGCTGTTCAACAAATCGACAGCGAACTTTGGCCGCGCAAATGGCCACAAGACGTTCATCGAGGCGTTGTACGAGGCAGGCGCGGACTTTTCGTCGACGAACATGACCACGTGGTACGACCGGATGAACGGCTACTCCACGCTCCCTTCCGACAAGCTCGAGCTGGCCATGAAGATCGAGGCGGACCGCCTCGGCCGCGCATTGATTCTGGACAGCGAGCGCCAGCCGGAGATGTCCGTGGTGCGCAACGAGTACGAGATCGGCGAGAACAATCCGTCCAACGCGCTGTACAAGGCGGTGGTCGGCGCGGCCATCCAGGCCCACCCGTATCACTGGGACACGATCGGCTACCGCTCGGACATCGAAGGCGTCTCCACCGGGAAGCTGCGCGAGCACTACAAGAACTTCTTCTTTCCCAACAACTCCGAGGCCATCCTGGTCGGCGACTTCGATCCGGAGAAGGCGCTGGAGCTCTTCGACCGCCAGTTCGGCGGCTTCGCCAAATCGAGCACGCCGATCCCGCAGGTCATCACCGTAGAGCCGCCGCAGGAAGGGGAGCGCCGCGCCCTGGTGAAGCGGCCCGGCAACGTGAGCATCGTGGAGCTCGGCTTCATCCGCCCCGGCGCGCTCGACCGCGATTTCATCCCCCTCGACGTCCTCTCCAACATCCTCGGTGAAGGGGTCAACGCGCGGCTCTATCAGGCCCTGGTGGAGAAGGGGCTGGCGTCCGACGTTCAGTCGAACAACTTCACCCTGCGCGATCCGTTCCCCATCCTCTTCGAGGCGACGGTGGCGCCGGGGAAGACGACGCAGGAGGTAGAGGACGCGCTGAAGGCGGCGCTGTTCGCCGTGGCGAAGAACGGCGTGACGGAGGCGGAGGTGAAGCGCGCGCAGCAGCAGCTGGAGGTGGCGATCATCCGCCAGCGCGACGGCACCTACAACCTCGCCTCAAACCTCGGCGAAGCGGTGGCGTCCGCCAACTGGAAGTGGTTCTTCGATTACCTCGACGCGATGAAGTCGGTCACGGCGGCGGATGTGAATCGCGTGGCGGCTACGTATCTCGTGCCGGATCACGCGACGGTGGGATGGTTCGTGCCGGGTGCTGTTTCCGCTCCCGCTCCTGCTGTTCCTGCTGCGCCTTCTCCGGTTGCGCGGGTCTCTGCTGCTGCTCCTCTCGCCACCCCTTCCTCATCAAAGGCCGGCTCCTTCGCGGCGCGCACCACGCGCCAGGTGTTGCCGAACGGCGTGATCGTGGACGTGCTGGAGAATCACGCCGTCCCGACGGTGGCCATCCGCGGCCTCGTCTTCGCCGGCGACTCGGCCACGCCGTCGAAACCCTCGCTTGCGCAGCTCACCGCGAAGATGCTGCCGCGCGGCACGACGTCGCGCACCAAGGAGCAGCTCACCGAGCTGCTGGACGGCGTCGGCGCCACCCGCTCGTACACGGCCACGCCGTTCGAGACGCAGTTCAGCTTCAACGGCATGGCCCGCGATCTGCCGCTGCTGGTCGACGTGCTCGCCGACGAGCTGCAGCGCCCCGCGTTCTCGAGCGAGGAGCTGGCCAAGGCAAAGTCGGAGCTGAAGACGGACGTGCTGCGCAACGCGGAGAACACCGGCACGCGCGCCTTCGAGCGGCTGACCCAGCTCGTCTATCCGCCGTCGCATCCGTACCGCTTCGCGGGCAAGGACGCGACGCTGGCCAGCCTGGAGGCCGCCGGCGCGGACGACCTCCGGGCATTCCACAAGGCCCGCTTCACCGGCGCGAACACGATCATCTCCATCGTGGGCGACATCGACGCTTCTGGGGCGGTTGCCCTTGTGCAGAAGGCGCTCTCCCCGATGCCCGCGGGCTCGCGCCTCCGCCTCGATGCTCCTCGGGTGCAGATCGGCGGCAACGCCGTCCGCGAGGCGGTGACGATGAAGGGCAAAGCGAACATGAACCTCATCCTCGGCTCGGCCAGCGGCCTGCGCCGCTCCGACCCCGACTACGAGGCCGCCCTCATCGCCAACGCCGCCCTCGGCCAGAACTCGCTGTCGTCGCGCCTGGGCAAACGGATCCGCGACACGGAAGGCCTGTCGTACAACCTCGCCTCCCGCTACCAGATGAGCGACGCCCTCGACGGCGTGTTCATGATCAACGTGAACGTCGCACCGCAGAACCTCTCGAAGGCTTTGCGCTCCACTCGGGAGGTGGTCGATACCTTCGCCCGGGAAGGCATCACGCCGGAGGAGGTGGAGGTGCAAAAGAACTTCTTCGCCGGCAACTACCAGGTAGGCCTCGGCAGCAACGCGGGCGTGGCTTCCTCCCTGGTCACCGCCGAAAAGTTCGGCTACGGCCCCTCGTACCTCGACGACTACCCCACCCGCATGCGCCGCGTGACCAAGGAGCAGGTCGACGCCGCGATCCGGGCACATCTCCTGCCGTCGAAGCTGCACGTGGTGGTGGCGGGGGATATCGAAGCGCTGCCCGCGGAGTAAGAATGTAGGGCCGGCTCTCCAGCCGGCCCAATGTC
>DASYMJ010000116.1:0-10861 GCA_036009105.1 Thermoanaerobaculia bacterium
CTGCTGATGCAGGCCGGCGTCGCCGATGAGGAAGAGCGACGCCGCCGTCTGGGCGGGCGGGATGGGTGGGACGGCGGTGGGCGGCGCGCAGACGGCGAGGAGAAAGAAGAGGATGTTCATGCCATGGCCTCCGATCCGATCTCCGGATGCGCCCTCACGAAGTCGATCAGGCGCGGCAGGTAGTCGCGCAGATGCGGCACCGGCATGGTGAGATCGCGCCGCGCATTCGTCGTGTCGTACAGCGTCGGGTGGACGAAGTAGTCGACGGCGCCGGAGGGGATGCGCATCAATCGGTACATCCCCGGCACGTGATCGAGCGAGAACTTCGCCACCGCTTTCGGCAGCGGCACGCGCAGCACCTTGCGTCCCGTCGCCGCCGCGACCGCGTTGATGGTCTCATCGACCGTGAGCGGCTCGGGATCGGCCAGGTGATACGTCTTGCCGAGCGATTCGCTGCGCGCGCTCAGCGCCTCGATCGCATCGACGATGAAATTGCGCGGCACGACGTTGAAGCGGTAGCGCGACGGCCGCCCCGCCACCGGCAGCACCGCGATTCGGGGCTGGCGCAGCAGCCACTGGATCACGAAGTACGGTCCGTCGAATTTCTGCGTCGCGCCCGTCGTGCTGTCGCCCACCACCACCGCCGGCCGGTAGATCGTCGCCGGCAAGCCGCCGCGCATCCGCCGCCGCACTTCCACCTCGGCCAGGTACTTCGTCTCCTCGTAGCAGTTGTTGAACGTCTGCCCCTTCTCCAGCTCGTCCTCCCTGAACAGGCCGGGCCAGGAGCCGCTGACGTAGCACGTCGAGACGTAGTGCACGCGCCGCAGCGCCGGCGAGGCGGCGGCGAAGTCGAGCACGTGGCGCGTCCCTTCCACGTTCACGCGCATGCCGACCGCGCGCGGAACCATGAGGTCGTAGACGGCGGCGAGGTGGTAGAGCTCCGCCACCTCGCGCACCGGCTCGCGCAGCCCTAGGTTCGGCTGGGTGATGTCGCCCTCCACGAGGCGGATGCGGCTGGCGAACGGGCTGGCCAGCATCCGCTCGGTGGCCAGCGCCGCGAACTTCGGCTGCACGATGCAGACGGCGTTCGCCTCCGGGTCGCGCCGCAGCAGGCGCGGCAACAACTCGCTGCCGAGGAAGCCGGGATAACCGGTGAAGAACAGCGTCGGCATTGCCGCGATTGTACGCAACCCCGCTCCGTTACACTCGTAAGCCTCACGATGAGCAGCGTTCGGCGCACGTACGGGTGGCGGTCCTGGAGCGATGTGGGGCGCGAGTCGGTGATCGCGATCGCCATCGGTTTCGCCATCACCGCCATCGAGAGCGGCGGCATGGGGCATCCCCAGCCGCCGCGCACCTACCTCCGCAACGCCATCCTCGGCCTGGGCATCCTGCTCGTGGCCCGCCTGCTGGAGACGATGCTCAGCTGGGCCATCGAGCAGAGCCGCATCGCCATCGTCTTCCGCACGCTGATCTACATGGTCGGCGGCTGGATCGGCTACTTCGCGGCGCTGACCATCGTCGGCGCGCTGTTCGGCTACGGCGACGACGACTTCGCTTACGGCTCCTATCACTTTGCCTACACGATCGGCGTCGCCGCGGTGGCGTCGATCGTGATGGGGCTGATCCTTCATCACAACCGCAAGCGCAACGACCGCCTGGTGTCGACCATGGCGCGCCTCAAGGAGCACGAGTTCGCGGAGAAGGAGCTGGAGATCGCGCGCGCCGTGCAGCAGCGCCTCCTGCCGCCGGCGGAGATCGAGCGCGACGGCTATCGCATCACGGCGCGCACGCATGGCGCGCACATCGTGGCCGGCGATTTCTATGATGTGGTGCGCCTCGCCGATGGCTGCGTCGCCATCGCCGCGGCGGATGTCTCCGGCAAAGGCATCGCGGCCAGCCTGATCATGGCCACCTGCAAGGCCATGCTGCCGTTCCTGGCCACCACCGGCAGCGCGGCGGAGGTGATGAGCGCGCTGAATCAGAGCCTGTGCGAGCAGCTGCAGCGCCGCGAGTTCGTGGCCATGCTCTTCGCGCGCTTCGATCCCGCCACCGGTTCGGCCGAGGTGGTGAACGCCGGAATGCCCGATCCGTTTCTGCTGCGCGCGAACGGCACGCTGGAGACCCTCGACTTCCGCGGCGACCGGTTTCCCCTCGGCGCCCGGAAGATGAGCGCCTACGCGGCGACGTCCATCCGCCTCGCTCCCGGCGATCGCCTGCTCGCGTTCTCCGACGGTTTGCCGGAGGCGATTCTCGACGAGGCGCCGGTCGGCTACGAACGGGTGGAAGCGCTGGCCCGGCAGGCGCGCGACGTGGACGGCTTCGTCGATGCGCTGCGCGCCATCCCCGGCATCCGCATCGACGACGACCTGACCGTATTGATGCTGGAGCGGACTATTTCTTAGCCGCGCCGCGGGCGATCAGCCCCAGGCCGAGGACGAGGGCCGCCGCGCCGGCGGTGACGAAGGCGCGGTTCGCCTTGGCGTTCCTCTTTGCTTTTTTGTCGATCGTATTGAGCGCCTTCTGCACGCGCGGCGCCTCGACCAGTTTGGTCAGGGCCCAGACGACCACGGGAGCGGCCAGCTCCACGACGATCTTTGCGGTAGATGCTTTCTTGTCCATGATGAGTTTGCTGTAGCAATTGGCACGCCGCCTGCCCTTCTGCAGGGCATGACAGGAATGTTGATCGGCCTCATCGCCATCGTGGTCGGCCTGAGCGCGATCTTCGCCATCTGGGCGCGCTGGCGCCGCCAGATGGGCGGCGGCTTCGGCCCCACCGAGCTCTCCGACGGCAGCATGACGACGACACCCACCGGCTACCCGGAAGAGATGCACGGCAACGCGAAGAAGATCGGCCCCACGGACAACAACGCGGCGGATTACAAGTAGGGCTACCGCCGCGCCGCCATCCGCACCGTGTAATGCCGCACGGTGGGCTCCAGCTCCAGCAGATACTCCGCGTCGCGCGGGAGGTGGTGGGTCTTTTCCACGTCGGCGCCGGCGAAGGCGTGGATCGCCTCCAGGGAGTCCCAGTAGCTGATCACGATGAAGTCCGTGACGCCGGCGCGGCTGCTGGTGAGGACGTCCACGCCGCGGTTGCCGGGCGTCGCCTCGATCTTGTGCACGCCGGTGAGGAGATAGTCGTAATACTCGGCGGCTTTCGCGTCCGGGACGCGGCCGTGCCAAAGGCGGGCTATGCGGCCCTGTTGGGATGAATGAAAGGTCGAGCAGGCGACGAAGGCGAGGCAGGCAACCACGAAGATTCTGCGCATGACCGCGCATGATGCCGGAAGGCGCCCCTCACCGCGCAAGCGATGCGATGAGGGGCGAATGGCGCTCACGGCTGGACGAAGCCGAGCATGGACCAGGCGTCGCCCGTCACGTTGTCGACGGACGAGCCATAGGCTGTCCACTTCGCGGCCTGCGGCGTGCTGGTATTGAGCACGGCGACCTGCAGGTTCACGTGCGCGGTGTTCGGGGCCGGCACCTGGAGCAGCGACATCGGAGGCACCGTCACGTTGAGCACGTCCGGGCCCTGACCGCCGGCCGTGCCGACGAACGTCACCGAGAACGTCTGCGCGGTCGTCTCCAGATTCACGATGCCGACGTTCATGCGGTAGCGCTCATCGTGCTTGAGGCCGACGATCACCAGGCGGAGGTTGTCCACCGCCGTCAGGGGGAGGGTGTCGAACGACTGGGACACGGTGCCGGCATCCGAGTTCGGCACGTTGGAGTAGATGCGCGCGGTGGCGTGCAGCTTCGCCGAGAGATCGAGGTTGCCGAGCTCGGTCACGGCCTGGACCATGACCGCCCCGAGGCCCGTCTGCAGCAGGTAATTGCCGACGAAATCCTCCGAGGCGATGGCCGAGCGCGCCTGCAGCGTCAGCTCGCGCGGCGCGATGGCCGTGCCGCTGGAGCCCGAGGGCAGCCAGAACAGGCGGATGCGCTGCGCGTGATCGGCGTAGTTGAAGAGCGTGATGTCGGAGCGGAAGAAGACGCCGTTGGCGCCGGCCACCGCGCCGGCGGCGGGGATGAGCAACTGCGTCGCGCCGCCGTTCGGAACGACCTGGTTATGGGGCTGTGCGGCGGGCCCGGCGAACGCCGCTGTCGCACCCAGCATCAGTAGTGCGAAGAGAAACCGTTTCATGATTTTCAAATCCTCCTTAGACTTCGTTTCCATGCGACCTATGTACGGAGCCACCATGTTTTCCGTCGCCCTGGCGACGTCCGCGATGGCCGATCCCATCTCCATCCGCGCCGCGCGCGTGCTCGACGGGCGCGGCAACGTGATGCAGCACGCGGCGGTCATCGTCGATGCCGGAAAAATCGTGCGCATCGACCCCAACCCGAAGCGCGCCGACATCGACTTGGGCGACCGCACGCTGATGCCGGGCGGCATCGACACGCACGTCCACATCGGCTGGCACTTCGATGCGAAGGACGGCCGCTCCCACGTCGACGAGACCGACCGCGGCGAGAGCGCGGAGGAGGGCGTGCTGTACGCGGCGGAGAACGGGTGGCGGACGCTGATGGGCGGCATCACCACGGTGCAATCGCTCGGCGCGCCGGTGGACAAGCCGCTGCGCGACGCCATCGCGCGCGGCACCTTGCCCGGCCCGCGCATCCTCACCGCCATCGAGCCGATCCTCGACCCGAAGCTCACGCCGGAGCAGCTGCGCGAGGCGGTGCGCAAGCTCGCCGGCGAGGGGGCGGATGTGGTGAAGGTGTTCGCCTCCCAGAGCATCCGCACCGGCGGCGCGCCGACCCTGACCCAGGAGCAGCTCGACGCCATCTGCAGCGAGGCAAAAGCGCACGGGCTGCGCGTGGCCGTGCATGCGCACGGGCCGGAGAGCATCCGCCGCGCGGTGCTGGCCGGCTGCACGTCGATCGAGCACGGCGCGCTGGCCGACCAGGCGGCGCTCGACCTCATGGCCGGGCATGGCACGTGGTTCGATCCGCAGATCGACCTCATCTTCCGCAACTACTTCGAGAACAAAGAGCACTTCCTGGACGGCAAGTACTACACGGAGGAAGGCTTCAAGGCGATGGAAGAGGCGCTGCCGAAGGCGCTGCACATGTTCCAGCTGGCGCTGCAGACGCCGAAGCTGAAGATCGTCTTCGGCACGGACGCCCTGGCCGGCGCGCACGGCCGCAACTTCCAGGAGCTGGAGTCGCGGGTGAGAAAAGGGGGACAGGCGCCGATGGCGGCCATCGTCTCCGCCACCTCCCTCGCCGCCGAGTCGCTCGGCCTGGGCGACCGCATCGGCAGCCTCGCCCCCGGCTACGAGGCGGACCTCATCGCCGTGGACGGCGACCCGTTGCGCGACATCGCCGCGATGGAGCACGTGTCGTTCGTGATGAAGAGCGGACGCGTGGTGAGGAAACCGTAGTGGCCAGTGATCAGTTGTCGGTTGTCGGTAGAAAACAGGCCTACTGACAACCGATAACCGACAACTGACAACTCGCGAGCGATATCATCGCGAGCCATGCACATCATCAAAGTCGGCATCCTCGGATCGGGCGACGTGGGCAAGGCGCTGGCGCGCGGTTTCCTCGGCCTCGGACATGAAGTGCGCATCGGCTCGCGGGAGCCGGAGAAGTTGCGCGAGTGGGCCGCGGCGGCCGGCGAGCGCGCGTCGAGCGGCACGTTCGCCGAGACGGCGGAGTTCGGCGACGTCATCGTGCTGGCCACCCTCGGCACGGGGACGGAGAGCGCGGTCGACCTGGCCGGCCAGCAGCACTTCGACGGCAAGGTCGTCATCGACGCCACCAACCCGCTCGACTTCAGCGCCGGCATGCCTCCCCGCCTCTTCGTCGGCCACACCGACTCCCTCGGCGAGCGGATGCAGCGCCGGCTGCCCAAGGCGCGCGTGGTGAAGGCCTTCAACACCGTCGGCAACGCGCTGATGGTGAATCCCGACCTGGCCGGCGGCCCGCCGGACATGTTCATCGCCGGCGACGACGAGGACGCGAAAAAGATCGTCTCGCAGATCTGCCATCACTTCGGGTGGGGCGTGGCCGACATCGGCGGCATCGAAGGCTCCCGCCACCTGGAGCCGATGTGCATGGTGTGGGTGCTGTACGGCGCGAAGACGGGCGGGTGGTCGCACGCGTTCAAGCTGCTGAAGAAGTAGCGATCGGCGAGCAGCGGGCAGGAGAGACGGCGCTCTCGATCTGCAGTGGCTCCATTCTCCCGATCGCTGCTCGCCGATCGCTGATCGCTTCACGCCGGCGTAGAATCCGCCGGTCGGTCGAATGCCACCGCGTCACAGAACGGCAAATGCCAGCGGTGCGGCATCATCGTCCCGCCTGGATGCAGTACATGATTCCGCGGATGCCTGTCGCGGCAACGAACTTGCAGCCGGCCGTCCTCTTTGAAGCCGCACAAGATCCAACGGGAGTGATCATGCGCCAGACCCTGCGTAGTTTTCCCCTTCTCCTCGTCCTCCTCTGCCTCCTCGCGCCGGCCGCCCAAGCCCAGTACTTCGGGCGCAACAAGGTCCAGTACGAGGCCTTCCACTTCAAGGTGATGCAGACCGAGCATTTCGACATCTATTACTACGACCAGGAAGCGGACGTGGTGAAAGACGTCGGCCGGATGGCGGAGCGGTGGTACTTCCGCCTCTCCAAGACCTTCAATCACACCTTCACCCGCAAGCCGATCGTCCTCTACGCCAACTCCGCCGACTTCCAGCAGACCACCACCACCGGCGGGCTGATCGGCGAAGGGACGGGCGGCTTCACCGACGAGTTCATGAACCGGGTCGTCCTCCCCCTCACCGGCGACTACTCGGAGAACGATCACGTCCTCGGCCACGAGATCGTGCACGTCTTCCAGTACGACATCGCCGCGGCGCAGACGAACAACCGCCGCCGCTTCAACCTCGAGCAGCTCCCGCTCTGGCTGGTGGAAGGCATGGCCGAGTACTTCTCGAAGGGCCGCATCGATCCCCTCACCTCGATGTGGATCCGCGACGCCACGATCCAGGACCGGCTGCCGGACCTGAAGAAGCTGACCCGCGACCCGCGCTACTTCCCCTATCGCTACGGCGAGGCGCTGATGGCCTACATCGGCGGCCGCTTCGGCGACGAGGCGGTGGTGCGCTACTTCCTCGCTTCCGGCATGGTGGGCATCGAGGCGGCCTTCGACCGCGCCGTCGGCCTCTCCTCCGACCAGGTCTTCCGCGACTGGCAGGAAGCGGCGCGCGAGCTGTACAACCCGGTCCTGGCCGAGCGCCCCATGACCCTGGGCAACCCGCTGATCGGGCGCCGTCCGGAGCCGGGCAACAAGAAGCGGCAGTCGACCGACCTGAACGTCGGCCCGTCGCTCAGCCCCGACGGGCGCTATCTCGCCTTCCTCTCCACCCGCGAGCTGTTCGACGTCGACCTCTTCCTGGCCGACGCGAAGACCGGCCGCGTGCTGCGCCGCCTCGTCTCCTCCGACCGCGACGCGCACTACGACGCCCTCCGCTTCATCGACTCGGCCGGCACCTGGTCGCCCGACTCCAAGCGCCTGGCCTTCATCACCTTCGAGAAGGGCGACAACTTCCTCGGCATCGTCGACGCCGACTCGCGGGAGACGCGGCACATCCGCGTGCCCGACCTCGACGCGATGTCCTCCGTCTCCTGGGCGCCGGACGGCCGCTCGGTGGTCATCTCCGGCCAGCGCACCGGCGTGACCGACCTCTTCATCTACAACCTCGACGCGAACACCGTCCGCCAGATCACGGCCGACAAGTTCGCGGACATGCAGCCCGCCTGGTCGCCGGACGGCAAGACCATCGCCTTCATCACCGACCGCGGCCAGGGGACGCGCCTGGAGAACCTCTCCTTCTCCAACATGAGCATCGCCACGCTCGACGTCAACTCCGGCGCCGTGCACGTGCTGCCGCTCTTCGCCGGCGCGCACCACATCAACCCGCAGTGGGGGACGAACAGCAACACCCTCTACTTCATCGCCAACCCGGAAGGCGTGCCGGATGTGTTCCGCTACACCCTGAGCGACAACCGCATCGAGCGCATCACCCACGTGCAGACCGGCGTCTCCGGCATCACCGAGCTCTCGCCCGCGCTGTCCGTGGCCACCGGGACGGGCGACATCGCCATCTCCATCTACGAGGGGGACAACTACAACATCTATTCACTGCCTGCCAACGCGGCCGGCACGGCCGTCGCCGCCACGCCGCCGGCGGACATCCCGCGCGCCGCGCTGCTGCCGCCGTACCGCCAGACCGGCTCGGTGATCACGGCCTACCTGCAGCATCCGGAGGAAGGGCTGCTGCCGGAGAGCACGCAGCTGACCGAGCGCGGCTACAACCCGAACCTGCACCTGGCCTACCTCGGGCCTCCCACCATCGGCGTCGGCGCGGACCAGTTCGGCTTCGGCGTCGGCGGCTCGATCAGCGCCTATTTCTCCGACATCCTGGGCCAGCACAACGTCGGCTTCACCTTCCAGGGCGGCGGCAGCTCGAACTACGGCAGCTTCGCCGATCAGATCGGCGGCGAGCTCTTCTACCTGAACCAGCAGCACCGCTTCAACTGGGGCATCGACACGATGCACGTGCCGTACGTCACGCTCTCGCAGGGCGTGCAGCCGACCACCACGGTCATCAACGGCCAGACCGTCTTCGCGGATGACTACCTGCAGGTACGGGAGGTGCAGACGATCGACGACGTCTCCGGCGTCGCGCAGTATCCGCTCAGCGCCACCCGGCGCATCGAAGGGCAGATCGGCTATCAGCACTACGGCTACAAGGCGGAGGTCGATCACTTCATCGTGGTGGGCGGCCAGATCGTGGATGAGTTCACCGACCGCCTGCCCGGCTCGTTCTCCGTCGGCCTCTCCAAGGCATCCGTCGCATTCGTGGGGGACAGCTCCGCGTTCGGGTTCGTCTCGCCCGTGCGCGGCACGCGCTATCGCTATGAGGTGGAGACGCTCACCGGCGACCTCAAGTTCAACACCGCGCTGGCGGACTGGCGCAAGTACTACTTCAAGCGTCCGGTCACGCTCGCCGTGCGCGGGCTGCATTACGGCCGCTACGGCACCGATGCGGAGAGCCCCCAGCTCACGCCGCTCTACCTCGGCCAGGGCTCGCTGGTGCGCGGCTACGACCCCTACTCGGTGAACATCGACGAGTGCACGGCGCCCTCCGGCTCCGGCGCCTGCCCGGTGTTCGACCGCCTGGTCGGCTCGCGCGTGGCGGCGGGCAGCGTCGAGGTGCGCGTGCCGCTGCTGGGCACCCAGGAGTACGGCCTCATCAACGCGCCGGCCGTCCCGACGGAGCTCTTCGCGTTCGGCGACGTCGGCGCCGCCTGGCGCAACGGCGACAAGGTGAAGTTCAAGTGGGCCACCGACACCACCGAGCACGTGCCGGTGGCCAGCGTCGGCATCGGCCTGCGCGTCCTGCTGGCCTACATCCCCATCGAGGTCTACGCCGCGAAGCCGTTCCAGCGCCCGGCGCGCAACATCGAGTACGGCTTCAACATCATTCCGGGCTGGTAGAAATGGTTGTCGGTTGTCAGTGGTCAGTGGTCAGTAGTCGGTTCTACTGACAACCGATAACCGACAACCGACAACTCTCATGCTCCTCTCCCCGCACGAATTCGAACAGCTCGTCGAAGAGGCGCTGGCCAAACTGCCGGCGCGCTTCGCGAAGCTGCTGGAGAACATCGCCGTGGTGGTGGAAGAAGAGCCGTCCGCCGGCGACCTGGACGAGGTCTTCGGCGACGATGAGGAAGGGGACGACGAGCTGCTCGGCATCTTCCGCGGCACGCCTCTGACGCAGCGCCGCTTCGACGACCTCCCCCAATTGCCTGCCGAAGTGGCCATCTTCCGCGGCCCCATCCTCCGCGTTTCCCGCAATCGCCGCGAAGCGGTGCACGAGATCCGCGAGACCGTGATCCACGAGCTGGGCCACTACTTCGGCCTCGGCGATCACGAGATGGTTTTCTAGTGGCGGCGCGCGCGGCGCGATCCTTCGGCTTCCGCGGGCCTCAGGATGACACCGTCTCCAACTCCTGGTCGCCGAAATCCACAAATCTCGATGTTTCGCTCCGGCGAACTTCATCACCTCGCTCCATTCATGGGACTTAGCGATCGGCACACGGCGGCAGCGCGCCTGCAGCGACGGAACCGCCGAAAGGAGAGAGGGACATGAAACGCGTCGCAGCATTTCTCGTCATCCTCATCGTCGTCATCGGCTGTACCACTTCGTCGTCCACCACAGGGAAAGGAGGAGAGGTCCGCGGCGTCGCCATGCTGGACGGCAGTGCGGTGCCCGGAGTGACGATGACGCTGGTCGGGCCGTCCGGAGCGCAGCATGTGGTGACCGACGGCGACGGCAAGTACGCCTTCACCGGCCTCGCGCCCGGCACCTATAAAGTCAAGGCGGAGCTGGAGGGGCTCCGCACCGTCACCAGGAAGGTGAAGTTGCGCGCCGGCCGGACGGTCGTGGCCGTGGGCCGCTGCGGGCCGCGAGCGTGGCGGAGTCGATCACCGTCACGGCGTCCGCGGGGACGCTGGCCAGGCTGCGCCTCCGCTACAAGGAGCCTTCCGGCGAGACCTCGCGCGAGCTGGCGGCGGCCATCAATGATGACGGCCGCACGATCTTCAACGCTTCCCCCGACCTGAAGTTCGCCGCCGCCGTGGCCGAGCTCGGGATGCTCCTGCGCGATTCGCAACATCGCGGCGGCGCCTCGTATGCGGACGTGCTGTCGCTCGCGCGGACCTCGCGGGGGGTGGATCTGGACGGGCGGAGGGGCGAGTTCATGAAGCTCGCCGCTCTCGCGCAGAAGTGAAGATGTAGGGCCGGCTCTCAGCCGGCCCAGCGATCACGGATCCATCGGGCCGGCTGAGAGCCGG
>DASYMJ010000117.1:0-3772 GCA_036009105.1 Thermoanaerobaculia bacterium
GGCCGGCTCTCAGCCGGCCGCAGTAAGAGCATGGTTGCGGCGGGCTGAGCCCTCCGCGTCATTTTGATGACTGCGGCCGGCTGAGAGCCGGCCCTACGTTTTAGACGGCTGCCGTTTCCTCGAGCACCGGCTCCGCCACCAACGGCGTTTTGAAGTTGTCGAAGCGGAGGATCATGATGGTGCGGTCGTCGTCCGCGGGGCGGGAGCCGCTGTGCCTCGCCACGGTGGTCAGGATGCTGTCCCGGATCGCCGACGGCGAGCGGTCCACCTGCTCCGCCAGCAGCGCCTCCAGCTGATCGAACCCCAGCGGGTCGCCTTCCTCGTTCTGCGCCTCCACGATGCCGTCCGAGAGGTAGACCATGGTGTCCCCTTCCTGCAGGTCGAGCTCCACCGTGCGGGTGGTGATCTCGTGCCGCACGCCGAGAGGAAAGGACGGCGACTCGATCGACATCGGCTGGGCGTCCTTGCGCAGCAGGTACGGATAGAGGTGGCCGGCGTTGGTGTGGCGGATCAGGCCCCGCTCGAGGTCGAAGATGGTGAAGGCGAGGGTCATGAACGCGCGGCGCTCGGTGGAGCGGAAGACCAGCTCGTTGAGGCGGTGGAAGAGCGAGGTCTCCTCCGCCCCTTCCTCCACCAGCGTCGTGATGGCCGCCTTGACCATGGCCATCACCAGGCCGGTGGAGAGGCCGTGGCCGGAGACGTCGCCGATGGCGACGGCGAGGCGCGACTTGTCCAGGTTGAAGACGTCGTAGTAGTCGCCGCCGATGGAGGTGGTCGGCTCGAAGTGCGCCGAGAACGAGACGCCGCGGAACTGCGGCCCTTCCTTCGGCAGCAGGTTCCGCTGGATCGACGCCGCGATGGCGATCTCGCTCTGCAGCCGCTCCTTCTCCGCCACCGTCGTGAGCAGGGACGCGATCGACTCGGTCATCCGGTCGAACGACTGCGCCATCTCCCCCAGCTGGTTGTGCGGCTTCATGTTGATGCGGTACGAGAAGTCGCCCCGCTCGACGGCCTTGGTCCCCTTCTCAATGCGGTTGACGGCGCGGGAGATGGAGAAGATGAGCACCGCGGCGAAGGCCGCGGCGAACATGTAGATGATGCAGAGCATCACCACCAGGGCCAGGATGACGTTGGCCAGGATGCGCATGTAGCTGCCGGAGGAGGCGCCGAAGTAGAACTGGAAGAGGTTCGAGATCGGGTTGGAGAGCAGGGTGAGGAATTGCTTGTCGTGGTCCGTCTCGCCGGTTTCCCAGCTCGTCGGCGCCACCGGGTCCGCCCACAGCACGCGGTTGGGGGCGAAGCCGCGGCGCATGATCTCGTCGAAGGCGCTGTCGCCGGAGAGGATGACCCGCTTCTTCCTCCCATTGACGGTGATCGTGCCGACGTTCGCCTTCTCCTTTTTCGTGCCGTCGTCATGGGCGATGATCATCCCGCCCTTCTCTTCCAGCTGGCGGGCCCACTCCTCGTCGATCGGTTGTACGAATACGACGCTGCGCGTCTCCCCCTCCGACCCTTCCGCGAACTGGCGGGAGGCGACGAGGAGCGGCTTGTCCTCCCGCGAGACGATGCCGCTGAAGCTCGTCTTGCGCAGCCAGGCCGGCAGCTTGTCCGCATCGCCTGCCGCCGTGTCGTAGATCTCCAGGGTCTTGAGCCGGTCGGCCGGCTTGCGGCCGGTGAGGCCGTACTCCAGCGCCTGCGACTCCATCTGCCCGAGGGTGGCCTGCCGCTCTCCTCGCAGGGCGGCGTGGCTCATCACGCCCGCGATCATGTAGCCGATGGCGAGCAGGAGGATGGTCATCAGGAAGAACGGCAGCAGGCCGATCAGGACGTAGCTGAGGAAGAGCCGCCGTCCCACCCGCCAGAAGAGCTTCCGCAGCAGCCAGCGGATGGCGATGGTGATGAGGTAGAGGGTGAGGGCGATGAAGACGAGGGAGGCGATGAAGGTGACGAAGGTCAGGATGGGCGTGAGGCTCAGCGCATCGGTGACCGGTTGGGCGTACGAGTAGAAGATGATCTCCGCCAGGCAGATGATCCAGACGAGGAACGTCTTGCGGCCCGCGTGGGACCGCCGTTTCGGAGGTGGCGTGGGGATGTTCGTCATCGGTCGAGGCTGGACAGCGGAGCGGCGTGGGGAGAGGATACCGCCGCGCGCAGATCGAGCCAATGACGTTATACGGTGAATTGAAGGATCGGTTCGGGCGGGAGTACCGCCCCCGTCCTGCCGCGTGGCGCATCGCGCTGGTCAGCTTCTGCCAGCTCGTCGTTTCCGTCACCCTGGCCAACGCGATCGTCTCCGCCATCGACATGTATGTTTTCCAGCGCGCCTGGGTGAAGGACCTCTGGCTCGTCTACGCCGTCCCCTGGTCCACCCTCGCCGCCGTGGCGCGCCCGCGCCAGCTCGGCGCGGTGGGGCTGGAGGCGCAGCTCGCCGGCCACCATCTGATGCTCCCGGCCACGGCGGCCTTCCTCGCCTTCGCCCTGCTGGTCATCTACTTCTGGCCGACGAAGCAGACCGTGGCCACGCGGCTCTTCAGCGTCCATCTGGCCGAGGCGTTTGCCGCGTTCGGCGCGGGGGCGATCGTGGTCCGCGCCTTCGACGGCGAGCTGCCCAGCATCGCCATCCTCGCCGCCGCGGCGGTGGTCTGCATTGCCGGCGAGTGGGCGGTGAACAACCTGCTGGCGAACGTCGTCCCCATGCGCAACCCGGCGCAGCGCGCCGGCTTCTGGTTCCTGCGCATCGTCCCGGCGACGCTGGCCATCGGCGCCTCCTCGGAGCTGGCTCGCTACGAGGCCGGCGCCCTCTGCGCCGCCGGCCTCCTCGTGGTGACGCTGTTCGCGAACGTGGCGCGCCGCCCGGCGGCCAGCTACGAGCAGGTGCTCGAGCCCGAGCTGCGCGAGGCCGCCGCGGCATGGCCGTTCGTGCTGGTGGCGCTGCTGATGGTGTGCACCTGGGCCTTCGGCTTCGCTCCCATCAAGCGGCCGGCCCGCGCCTTCGATGCGCTCGGCACGCGCCTGGTCGAGCCGAGCGCGGCGGTCAAGGCGGCGTACAAGCCGCCGGGTGGTCAAAGCCGCGAAGGAAAGCGTAGGGCCGGCTCTCAGCCGGCCCATCATCAACCGATCAATCGGGCCGGCTGAGAGCCGGCCCTACATCTCAGATCTCCCGCAACGCCTTCGTGATCGGCAGCCTCGCCGCGCGGATGGCCGGCAACAGCCCGCCGATCAAGCCCGCGATCAGCGCCAGCATCAACCCCCGCATCGCCACCGGCCCGTCCACCTTGAAGTTGAACGCCACCTCGGAGAACGTCTGGAAGTTCGTCGTGCCGGTGGAGATCCAGTTCACCGGCAGCGAGAGCAGCACGCCCGCGATGCCGCCGAGCAGGGCGATGAACGCGCTCTCCAGCGCCATGGAGAAGATGATGCTGCGGCGCCTGAAACCGAGCGCGCGCAGCGTGGCGATCTCCCGGCCGCGCGAGGCTACGGCGGAGAACATCGTGTTCATCGTGCCGAGGCTGGCGCCGATGATCATGAAGAACGTCACGATGCCGACCAGGAAGCGGATGCCGCCGAGGGCCTGCGTCTGGTCGGCGTAGTACTGGTACTCGCTCTTCGGGTTGAGCTTGAGGCGGTTGTCGTTCTGGATCGAGGCCTTGATCGCCGCCGCGGCGGACGAGTCGACCGGCCGCAGCAGCACGGAGGAGTAGCTTTCCGTCCGCTTGCGCGCCTCGCCCAGGTAGTTCACGTCCGTCCACACCTCGGAGTCGAAGGAGGTGCC
>DASYMJ010000118.1:0-11748 GCA_036009105.1 Thermoanaerobaculia bacterium
GTTCTCGCGGTCCTCGTCGTCGACGATGATCACGAGCTCCCCACGGCGGTAAAGCTCGGCTGCTTCTTCCACGGTTGCGAAAGGCATGATGGTCACTCGATTCTGAAATCCTGGGTCAAATTGTATGTCTGCTTCGCCGCCGGGTCCTCCACCGAGACGGAAAATCGGTACTGGCCTGCCTCGAAATCGGAAAGTGCCAGCGCGCCCCGCACGATGCTGCACCCCGGAAGAGCGCGGATCGGCTCCGGCGTCATCTCCTCGGCCGGCGCTCTCATGACCCCGCCCGCGCCGCTGATGGCGATCGCCACCCTGACGTCGCCCTCCAGCTCCATGGCCCGGCACAGCTGAAACACGTAGCCCAGATCCTCTGATTTCTGAAACGTCGCCTGCGCCGTCAGCGTGGCGAACGGGTCATTGCCGCTCTGCGGCTGGATCCGGGCCACGTCCGTCACGAGCAGCAGCTGCTTTGCGCCGTCGAGCACCGGCACGGCCATGGCGGAGATGCGCCCCTTCTTCGGCGCGTCCTTCGCGACGGCATAGCCGAACGAGCGCGGCTTCGCGTCGACTCCGCCGTGCAGCGCCCATTCCGGCGCGGCGGTGAGCTCGCCATGGATCACGTTGCGCTCCACGACCGTGGTCATGGTGCCGAACGCGTTGGAGAGCTGCGGATCGATCATCAGCTCGTGGGTGACCGGGTCCTCGATGAAGACGATCGGCTTTACCACGCCGACGCTCCCCGCCACCCCCGCGTCATAGACGAACTGCGTGGAGCGCCAGCGGCGGGAACGGTTGCGCTGGTACATCTTCTCCGGCGAGCGGAGCGCCTGCAGGGGCGGGCCGATGACGATGTAGACCCGGCCCATGTCGGACATCGCGCCGCGCTTGCGGTCGGTGCGGAACTGGCGGTCGGCCGAGGCCACCCGCCGGTCGAACTCCTCCTTGAATTCGTTGCGCTCGGTGCCCGGCGTCGGATCGCGGCGGGCCCAGAAGAGGTCGACGAAGTCGTTCGCCTCCTGGTCCGTCCGCAGCTGGCCCCAGGCGCGCTCCTCCTCGTGCGTCATCAGCCACTGCGCCGGCCCTTTCCCCCACTCCTGCACGTTGGCGGAGAGCGCGGCGAACAACCAGGCGATGACCCAGCGCATCTACCGGACCTCCAGCTCCCGTGCGAGCTCGCAGATCTGCCAGTCGTTCCGCGGTATCGCGCCACGGACCGTGACCCGCATCGCTTCCGGCAACGGCTCGTCCATCGGCGCGCTCATCTCTTCTTGCCCGCCGCGGATGTGCAGCGTCAGCTTCACGCTGTCGCCGGAAGCCGCCTTCCGGCAGAGCTGGGACGCATAGCTCTTCGCGAACAGCTGCTTGCCGGTGAGGCCGGCGAACGGAGAAAGGGCGGTGAGGAGATGCATCCTCACCGCAAAGACGAGGAAACCGGCGCCGGATTACCGCGGCCGGCTTCCATCGTCATCGACGCTCACTGAACCTTGAAGTCCTGCCCCATGTTGTACGACTTGCCGCCGTCGTCCACGGTCAGCTCGAGGTGGTAGTCGCCCGCCTCGAAATCGGCCAGCGGCAGCGCGGCGCGCACCACGTAGCAGGCCGAAGAAGCCTTGATCTGCTCCGGCGTCATGTCCTCCGGCGGAGCGGACATGTTCACCTGATGGTTGCCCGCCGTGCCGGTCACCTTCATCGTGACCTTCACGTTGTCGTCCGAGGCGGCGTTGCGGCAGAGCTGGAAGGCGTAGCCGAGCTCCTCGCTCCTGGAGAAGGTGGAGTTGGAAGAGAGCGCGCCGAGCGGATCGCCGCCCGACATCGGCTTCACCTCGACCGTCACGTTCTTGAGCAGCATCAGGCGCGAGGGGCCCGGATCGCCCGTCACGATCGGGGTCGCCGGCGCGGGGATCACGCCCTTGCCGGGGATGAACTTGGTGACCACGACATTCTTGCGGCCCGCTTCCAGGCCGCCCTTCAGCGCCCACGGCGGCACCGCGGTCAGCTCCGGATTCACCAGCGCCTTCTGCGACATGGCGGCCAGCGCGCCGAACGGGTTGCCCTGCTGCGGATCGAGCTTGTACTCGTGCGAGTAGCCATCCTCGATGAAGGTGATGGTGGGCCGCACCAGGCCCACCGCGACGTAGTTGTCATACGTGAACTGCGTCTTGCCGGTAGTACGGGTCACGACCTTGCCGCCCACCGAGTCTCCGCCCGGCGTATCACTGCCCATGATGCTGTCCGGATCGGAGGCGCCGCCCTGGGTCAGGCCCATCTCCGCGCCCTTGGCCAGGTTCGATTCCTTCGGCGGTCCGAGGATGACGAAGGCGCGGCCCATGTCCGTCATCGAGCCGCGCTTCTTGCCGTGCGCGAACGCCTTGTCGGCCGAGCGCACCCGCCCCTCGAACTCTTCCTTGAACTGATTGAACTCCGTGCCCGGCGTCGGATCGCGCCGGGCCCAGAAGAGATCGATGAACTCGCTGGCCGCCTTGTCGTCCTGGACCTGCGACCAGGCGCGCTGCTCGTCCCTCGTCATCAGCCACTGCACCGGACCCTTGCCCCACTCCTGATACTTCGCCGCGGGGGCCGCGAAAAGGGAGACGGAGAAAAACAGCACCGCTGCTGCTACTGCAAGTCTGGGGGATGTCATCCGGATGATTTACTCCGCGACCTTGAAAGGCGCCTCGATGTCGAAGGTCTGCTTGGTGACCGTGTCCACCACGTGGATTTTCATGGTGTAGTCGCCGGGCTTGAAGCTGGCCAGCGGCAGCGACGCGCCCGCGATGTAGTGCCCCGCCACCCCCTTCGCCTCCTGCACATCCACCTCGGACAACGGGTTCTGCATCTTCACTTCCTTGCCGTCCGTCCGCTTGCCGTTCACCGCGATCTTCGCCTGCAGCTTCGGCGCTTTGGTGGTCTCGTCGAGGCCCGGGTTGCGCACCTCGTAGAAGTACCAGAGCTCGTCGGCCGGCTTGAAGGCGTTGTCGCTCTTCGGCACGACCTTCAAGCCGCCGAACGCGAACGGGTCGGTCGGCTTCTGGGCCTCGGTCATCGGATAGATGTTGTTCGAGAGGAGGAGCTTCGAAACACCCTCGGCGCTCTTGTCGAGGCCGGAGAGCTTGAGGTCGGTGGAGACGATGGAGACCGGCTTGCCGTCCTGGGCCAGACCGAAGGTGCCCTTGTAGGTGCCGGGCTGCAGCATCAGGCTCTTGGCGTAGTAGAGGTCGTCCCTGGAGGCGAGCAGCCTGGCCGGCTCCTCGTAGATCGCCACCGGCGTGCCCTGCGCGTCCTCGATCTGGCCGAAGAACGTGAGGTTGCTGTCCGCGGTCAGGCCCGCCATTTTTGGCACGTACAACTGCACCGGGACGAAGTAGTCGCCCGCCGGCGTGATGAACTCGCCGTACGAGACGTACACGTTCTTGCCCCAGCTCGCGGCCTTGCCGGCGCGCATCTCATCGACGGCGGCGCGGAGGGCCTGCGTCTTGTAGGCGCCGATGGAAGGGGCGGCCGGAGCGGCAACCGCCACGCTCGGCGCAACGGCGGCGGCCGGAGCGGCAGCCATCGCGACGGCGGGCACCGGAACGCTCTTCAGGTCCGGCTGCGCCATCATGGCCTTGTTCACCCCTTCGAACAGGGAGATGTAGTCGGTGCGCGGCGTCCGCTCCAGCTTCCAGTCCTCGCTGCCGTACTGGTCGATGAACGCCAGCTCGACGACCGGCGAGGTGATCGGCGCCGTCGTCTTCCCCTGATCGAAGAACCACACCATCTTCGGGCTGTAGCCCTGGATGGTGGTGGCCTGAGCGTCCTCGCTCGGAACGCCGCCGCCGGCGCCGATCGGCCGGTCCGGCTGCTGGATGGTCTTCGAGGGCTCGGAGCCGGAGCGCTGGATGCGGGAGGGGGAGCCCATGACGATGAGGGCGTGGCCGCGGTCGCTCATGGAGCCGGCCGTGCGGCCGTGGGCGAAGTGGTCGTCGGCGTATTTCACGCGCGCCTCGAATTCATCCTTGAACTCGTTGATCGGCGTGCCGGCCGAGGGGTCGCGCCTGGCCCAGAAGAGATCGATGAAGGCCTGCGCCGCGGCGTCGTCCTTGATCGTCTTCCACTGCTTCGCCTCGTCTTTGGTCATGATCCACTGGGCCGGACCCTTGCCGAACTGGACGTACTGAGCGGAGAGGGCGAATGCGCTGGCGGCGGTGAACAGCAGCAGCATCGCAACCGCGAGTCGATGGGTCGTTTTCATGCGTCTCCTCAAATGGTTATGGGCGGGATTCTCTGCTTTCGTTCCGAAAACAGAGGTCGCGGTGACCTATTCCTGTGGGACGCTCACTGCTGCTCGAAGTTCTCCATCTCGTCGTAGAGACGGTCCATCTCGGCGTCGATCTCCTCCTGTTTGAGCACGCCTTTGCGGACCAGCAGCGCGGCCAGGCTGTGCAGCAGGATGCCGTTCTCGATGATCATCTGCTCGATCTGTTCGTCGTACTCTTCGTCTTCGCCGTTGTCGTTGCGCTCGATGTCGTCCACCGTGACCTCCTTCAAATGCGGCTGCATCGTACAATCGCGCCCGCCATGAAGAAAAGCATTGTCCTCGTTGCGCTTCTAGCGTTTTTTTCCTGCGCAAAACACGAGGCCGCCACGCCTGCCGCCCCCGCTCCCGCTCCCGCCCCTCCCCCGCCGATGAAGGTCGGCCTCCTCACCCCCGGCTCCGTCAACGACAACGGCTGGAACGCCATCGCCTGGGAAGGCTTGCAGCGGATCAAAAAGGAGCTGGGCGCCGAGATCTCCCACCAGGAGACGAAGACGCCGGCCGAGTTCGAGGAAGGCTTCCGTTCCTACGGCGCGAAAGGCTACGACCTCGCCTTCGGCCACGGCTTCGAGTTCCAGGACGCGGCGCTGAAAGCCGGCGCGCAGTACCCCAACACGGTGTTCATCACCACGTCCGGCAGCTCGGTGGCGAAGAACGTCTCCCCCATGGTCTTCGAGCTGGAGCAGGCCACCTACCTGCTCGGCATGATCGCCGCCCGCGAGTCGAAGACCGGCAAGGCCGGCCTGGTGGGCGGCATCAAGCTGCCGTCCATCGACTCCACCTTCCTCGCCTTCAAGGCCGGCGCGCACGCCGTGAATCCGAAGTTCGAAGTCAAGGAAATCTACACCGGGAACTTCGACGACCTCGGCGCCGCCCGCGTGGCCACGCTCTCGCTGGCGAACGCCGGCGCGGACTTCATCTTCCACCAGGCGAACGAAGCGGGCCGCGGCGTGTTCCAGGCCTGCCAGGAGCGCAAGCTCCGCTGCTTCGGCTCGAACAAGAACCAGAACGACCTCGCCCCGGACGTGATCGTCGCCTCGGCCGTCCTCGACGTGCCGGGCGCGTTCTCGCACATGGCGAAGCTCGTCCACGACAGACAGTTCCAGCCGAAGGTGCACTGGCTGGGGATGAAGGACGGGATCGTCTCCCTGGCCTGGAACGAGAAGCTCAAGGGGACGCTCTCGCCGGCCACGGTGGCCGAGGTGGAGCAGATGGAGAAGAAGATCCGCGACGGCTCGTTCGCAGTGCCGCGCGGCAAGTTCTGACGTGCTGCTCCGCATCGACCACGTCTCGCGTTCCTTCGGCGCGAACCGCGCGGTCGACGACGTTTCGCTGAGCATCGGCCGCGGCGAGATCGTCGGCCTGGTCGGCGAGAACGGCGCAGGCAAGACGACGCTGATGCGCGTGGTCGCCGGCGAGCTCGCCCCCTCCTCCGGCTCCTTCACTCTGGATGGCCGCGCGGAGCTCGTGCATCAGCACTTCATGCTGGTCGGGTCGTTCTCCATCGCCGCCAACCTCGCTTTGTCTTCGCCACGCCCGTTTCTACGTGACGTAGAGGCCGCCGCCCGCCGCATCATCGACGAAACCGGCATTGCCCTTCCCGATGTGACGCGTCTCGTGGACGACCTCTCCGTCGGCGAGAAGGCGAAGCTGGAGCTGATCAAAGCCATCGCCCGCCATCCTGCGTTGCTCATCCTCGACGAGCCGACGTCGGTGCTCACCCCGCACGAGACGGCGGAGCTGTTCCGCGTCGTGCAGCGCCTCGCCTCCTCCGGCACTGCGGTGGTGTTCATCTCCCACAAGCTGCCGGAGGTGCTGGAGGTCGCGCAGCGCATCGTGGTGATGCGGCGCGGGCGGGTGGTGGTGGACGGCGGGCGGATGTCCGCCGCCGAGCTTGCGGCGGCGATGGTCGCCTCCCCCGCCGCCCCTTCTGCTGCCACCGAGCGGCGCGGCTCCATCCTGGCCATCGTCGGCGTGGCCGGCAACGGGCAGACGGAGCTCGCCGCCCGTTTGCGCGCGGAGCATCCGCACGGCGCGCACATCCCCGAGGACCGGACGCGCGATGGGCTGGTGGCGGAGATGACCATCGCCGAGAACATCGCCCTCGCCGCGCCGCGCTGGCGTCCGCGCGCGGCCGTGCAACGCGCTGCGCAACTGATCAGCCTCTATGGCATCCGCGCGCAGGGACCGATGCAACGCGCCGGCTCGCTGTCAGGCGGGAATCAGCAGAAGGTGATCCTCGCCCGCGAGCTCTCCCGCCAACCATCGACCATCGTTGCGGCGGAGCCGACGCGAGGGCTCGACCTGGAGGCGACGCGCTTCGTGCACGAGCAGCTCCGCGCCGCCGCCGCGAACGGCGCCAACGTCACGCTGATCACTTCCGATCTGGATGAAGCCTTCGCCCTGGCCGATGCGATCCAGGTGATCTACCGCGGCCGGCTCAGCGCGCGCATGACGCCCGCGGAGGCTTCGACGCGCGTTGCAAGCCTGATGGCGGGCGTGGCATGAGGCCGCTGCTCGCCGCGCTCGCTTCGCTCGTTCTGCTGGCGCTCGCGGCGCTCGCCTTCGGGCACTCCCCGCTCGAGCTGCTCGGCATCATGATCAGCGGCTCGGTCGGCTCCCGTTTCGCGCTGGAAGGGACGGTGCTGAAGGCGGTGCCGCTGCTTTTGACCGGCCTCTCCATCGTCATCGCGTTCCGCGCCGGCGTCTGGAACATCGGCGGCGAGGGGCAGTTCATCACCGGCGCCCTGGCCGCATTCCTCGCCGCGCGCTTCGGCGTCGTGGCCGCGCTCGCCGCCTCGCTCCTCGCCGGCGCGCTGTGGGCTTCCATCGCCTCGCTCATGCGCCTGTGGCGCAATGCGCCCGAGGTGCTGACCACCATCCTGTTGAACTTCGTGGCCATCCATCTGCTCGGCTACGCCGTCAACGGGCCGCTGCAGGAAAGCACGGGGCAGTATCCGCAGACCGATCCGGTCGTGCCGCTGCCGGTCTGGGGCTCGCTGCACGTCGGCGTCGTGATCGCGTTGCTGGTGAGCATCGCCGCCTGGTGGCTGCTCTACCGCACCACGGCCGGCCTGCGGCTGCGCGCCACCGGCTACAACCCGGCGGCCGCGGCGTGGGCCGGCATCGGCGTGAACGCGCAGATCGTGCGGGCCATGGCCCTCTCCGGCGCCGTCGCCGGCCTGGCCGGCGGCATCGAGCTCCTCGGCGTCACCCACCGCCTGTTCGAGCGCTTCGCGGCCGGCTACGGGTACTCCGGCATCGCCGTCGCGCTGCTGGCGGGCCTGCATCCGCTGGCCACCATCGCCTCGTCGCTCTTCTTCGGCGCGCTGGTCACCGGCGCGGGCGAGCTGCAGCGCAGCGCCGGCATCTCCTCCAGCGTGGCGACGTTCGGCCAAGCGGTGGTGATCCTCACTCTCATCCTCTTCGGGAGGTTCCGCCGCCGTGATTGACGTCCTCCTGCAGTCGCTGCCGCTGGCCATCGTCGCCTCCACGCCGCTCCTGCTTGCGGTGGAAGGAGAGCTGGTCGTGCAGCGCAGCGGCATCATCAACCTCGGCATCGAGGGGATGATGCTCACCGCCGCGATGACCGCCGTCCTCGCCGCGCAAGCCACGCACAGCGTCGCCATCGGCTTCCTCGGCGGCCTCGCCGGCGCGGCCTTCGTCGCGCTCGTCTTCGGCCTCTTCACCATCGTGCTCGCCGCCGACCAGATCGTGACCGGCACGGCCATCAACCTGCTCGCCGCCGGCGTGACCGGCTTCGTCTATCGCGAGCTGCAGGAAAGCGCGATCTTCGTGCAGTCGGTGCCACGCCTGCAGCGCGATTTCATCGTCCCCTTTGCGTGGATCGTCGCCCCGATCGCGCTCGCCGTCGTGCTGTGGCGGATGACGTTCGGCCTCCGCCTCCGCGCCTGCGGCGAGAACCCGGAGGCGGTGGCGGCGAGCGGGCGCTCGGTGCGGGCGCATCGCTGGGGCGCGTTGCTGATCGAGGCCGCGCTGATCGGGCTCGCCGGCGCTTATCTCTCCCTCGCGCTCTCCACCGGCTTCGCGGAGAACATGACCGCCGGCCGCGGCTTCATCGCCCTGTCGATCGTGATCTTCGGCCGCTGGAAGTTCAAAGGCGCGCTGCTCGGCACCGCGCTTTTCGGCCTCGCCGCCGCGCTTCAGTACGCGCTGCAGGCGATGAGCGCCGGCGTGCAGTTCCACCTCCTGCTGGCCGTGCCGTACGTGGTGACGCTGCTCATCCTCTGCGGCATCGCCGGCCGGGTCCGCCCCCCCGCCTCCCTCGGCCGCGGTTAAGATGTCCCCATGAAACGCGCCCTGGAAAAGTGGTTCTGCCCCATCTGCCAACGCGGCATCGCCGCGAAGACGAAGTTCTGCGACCGCTGCCGCTGCGAGAAGTGCGGCCGGCCGCTGCCGAGGGAGCCGCATTCGTGCGAGCGGTGATGCGCGGCTACCCGTCGTGAACGGGCAGCGCCATCGCCGGCCCGCTGGTCCGCCCATCTTCCGAAAGCGGCAGCCAGTACCACCTCGCGCCGGATCGTCCGCTGTCGGAAACGCGAACAAAGACGCCGCGCTGTTTTGAATAGGGATCGCTCACCGGCGACGAAATCTCGATCAGGGTTCCATCCGCGCCCGAGCTCGGCCGAACCTGCTCCCACGAGCACCGGCTGTTGACGGGCGGCATGACCGCGAGCGGTCGGTGCTCGGCGCTCTCGCGTTCCTGGAGGCGATACGCCGCGTCCAGCATCTCCGGACTGATCTTTTCATCGCCGCTGGATGCGGTCAGCAACGCCACGAAGTCGTAGCGCGGCGAGGTCACGGCGGAGATGTGGATCACGGAAGCATCCGCTAACGCACAGAGTTGCTCGAAGAGGCCATCGCCGGCGATGAGCGGTGGCGTGCTCGAGGCGCAGGCGGCGAGCAAAGCTGCGCCGGCACTAATGCTCAGGCGGAACATGAACCGGGCCATTCGAGAACGGGATGTACGTTCTGGACAGACGGTCCTTCTCCGTACGGTATTGCGAACGGCTATCCAGCCCCAGCTCAGCCGCGATCCGGTTGTCATAGTCGACCGCATCGCCCCTCCACATAGGAAACTTCTGAAAGAAATCGTGAGCATTCTTCACCGTGCCGGGAAAGTCGTCCTTCCCATTGATGCCGTGCGCCAGCAGCTCATGCATGAAAATCGTGCCGATATCGAAACTGTCCGAACTGTTCCTGCCGGGATTGATCTGGCTGATTTCGGTGGTGTTCAGCAGCACCGTGCCGGCGCGCGCCGTTCCCGAGAATTTTCCCAGCCAGGCCGACCTGGTGTCGTACACGCCGAAAGTACGGGACGGCTCCAGTGCCTTCAGTAAATCATTGCGCGCGATCGCGCTGCCTCGGGCTCCCTGCAGGGCACCTCGCGAGAGTAGGCGATTGCCGTCGTAGTAAAGATCAAGACCGGTGCGTTGACGAAGCGCGGCGAGCAAAGCCTGTCGTGCACCCGCGTTCTGGATGTACACATACACCTCCCGACCGTCGGGATCGGCGCCGGCGAGGGGATTACCGGCTGCGTAGGCGTACCGGTTCCAGCGCTGAGGGATTGCCGGGCGCTGCGACGCAGCATCGTCGAACGCGAGAAAACGTCCCCACTCGGCCCGGTAGTACCGCGCATGCATGTAGTCGAGCGGCGCGGAGCCGCCGGTGGGATCGGCATCACGCTCATGGCCCGTGAACTTGAGAGGGCTCGCTTCCTGCGCGGTGCCTGGACTCCACTCCTCGCCGAAGGGCCAATGGACGTGATAGCCGACCTTGTGGCCGGAGCCATCGGTGATCAGGCGGGGGGTGCCGAGGTGGTCCAGCGTGTAGTGCTCGACGGCGTTGTTCGGCTTCAGTGCGGCGAGGAGGAGGCCGTCGCGGTAGATGTAGTCGCGATCGACGGACCAGGTGGAGCCGGCCTGCTTGAAATCGCGCAGGACTTTGTTGTCGAGCCCGCGCAGTGTCCAATGCGTCGTGCCGGCGGCAACGTCAAAGGAGAAGAGGCGCTCGTCGTCGGCGGTGTAGGCGTAGATGACTCGCGGTTGCAGGCCCGGGTCCAGGCGGAGGGCGTTCAGCATGCCCGCCGCGTCATAGTCGTAGTGCGCGATGCCCGAAGCGATGATGTTGCCGGAGGCGTCGTAAGGGACGGCGGTCAAACGGTTCGTCGAAGCGTCGACGGGCAGGCTGACGGACTGCCCGAGCCTGGAGGTTTCGGTCAGATTGCCGTACTCGTCGTAGTGAAACGTCTGCGTCTGCAGGCTGGTCATGTCGGGACCGCGGACGGTGGCGCTTCTCAGGCGTCCCAGCTTGTCGTAGACGAACGCCTCACTGCCGATTGCGGCGATGTTCCCTGCGCCGTCGTATTGATACTCGCCGGCGGTCCAGGCGGTCGGGCCGGCGTTCGGCTTCGGCTGAAGATGCCGGAGCGCCTTTACAGCCTGCGGCACGTCTTCCGCCGCCCATGGCAGCGGTGCCAAGAAGAGCAGCAGCGTCAATCGCACGTAGCGAATCGGTCACCTCCGGCGACACCGTCGCGCGCAGCGTGGCAGACGTGGCGCATTTCGGTCAATCCGTGGTTTGCCTCAGCGTCCCCACGCCCCCACCACCTCCCACACGCTCGGCACACCTGCCCGTTGCCCGCCCGGCGAAGCGGCGCGCGGCGCCGCATTCGCCAGAGCGGCGGCCACGAGCGGCACGAGCTCCGGCACGGAGCGAGTGAGATCGGCTTCGTGATCGGAGAGGAAGCGGGTGGAGACCAGGCCGTCGCGGAAGGCGGGGTGGGTGACGACGCGGCGGAGCCAGGCCACGTTCGTCTTCGTGCCGAGGATCACGTAGTCGCGGAGGGCGCGGGCCACGCGGTCGATGGCGGCGTCGCGGGTGGGCGCATAGCAGATCAGCTTGGAGAGCATGGGGTCGAATTTGACGCCGACCTCGCTCCCCTCGGTCACGCCGGCATCGACGCGGACGCCGGGGCCGGAGGGCTCCACGTAGCGCGCGATGGTGCCGGTCTGGGGCAGGAAGCGGTCATCCGGATCCTCGGCGTAGACGCGCACCTCGATGGCGTGGCCGCTCCGCTTCAGCTGGTCCTGCGTGAAGGGCAGGGCGCGACCCTCCGCGACGTGCAGCTGCAGCGCGACCAGATCGAGGCCGGTGATCGCCTCGGTGACCGGGTGCTCGACCTGCAACCGCGCGTTGAGCTCGAGGAAGTAGAACCCGCCCTTTTCGTCGACCAGGAACTCGCAGGTACCAGCGCCGACGTAGGCGACCGCGCGCGCCGCCGCGAGCGCCGCAGCGCCCATCCGCGCGCGCAGCTCGGCCGAGACCACCGGCGAGGGCGCCTCCTCGATCACCTTCTGGTGGCGGCGCTGGATCGAGCAGTCGCGCTCGCCGAGGTGGACGATGTTGCCGTGGTGGTCGCCGAACACCTGGATCTC
>DASYMJ010000119.1:0-15803 GCA_036009105.1 Thermoanaerobaculia bacterium
GGACCTGGGCCGGCGCTTCATGAGCATCATGGAAGACGAGGGCGCGCTGGACGCCGTCAAATCCCGCATCCGCCCCGGCGTCTCCCCCGTCTCCGCCGTCCTCCTCGTCACCCGCGTCTTCTTCTCCTACTTCCAGCTGGAGATCCTGTTCGGCGTCGCCGAGCCGTTCGGCAAGGAGTCGGGCGAGATGGTGCGGGAGATCGCGGACATTTTGAGGAGCGGGATGGTGCAGTGATGTGGAATTGAAAATTGAAAATTGAAAATTACGCATGCGGTGCTTCTCTTTTTCAATTTTCAATTTTCCATTTTCAATTTCAGCCAACGCGTTAAGAAGGAACCCCACCGCATGAAACGAATCGCCTTATTCTCCTTGCTCCTGACCCTGCCATTGGCTGCACAACTCGACACCGAATACACCCGCCAGATCCGGCAGTTCACCACCGGGCCGCAGTTCATGACCGAGCTGGTCGATCATCTGCCGGCCTCGGAGACGGTGCCGTCGCCGCTGAAGCATCACGGGTACATCGCCGGGGCGGAGGGGAAGCTGACGTACGCGGAGGGCGTGTACAGCTACATGCGGGCCTTGGCGGCGGCGACGCCGCGGGTCAAGGTTTTCTCCATCGGGAAGACGGAAGAGGGGCGGGAGATGATCGTGGTCGCGGTGTCGAGCGAGCAGAACCTCGCCGCGCTCGACCGCTACCGCGACATCACCGCGAAGCTGGCCGATCCGCGCAAACTCACTGACGCCGAGGCGCAGAAGCTCATCGAGGAGGGAAAGCCGTTCTACTACGCGACGGGCGCCATGCACTCGCCGGAGACGGGCAGCCCGGAGATGCTGATGGAGCTCGCCTATCGGCTGGCCGTGGAAGACACGCCGCTGATCCGCGGCATCCGGGAGAACGTCATCACCCTCATCACGCCGGTGCTGGAAGTGGACGGCCGCAACCGGATGGTCGACCTCTGGAACTACCGCGCGGCGAATCCGAAGGTGCCGACGCCGCCGCTCGTCTACTGGGGCCACTACGTGGCGCACGACGACAACCGCGACAACATGGGCCTCGCCCTCGCCCTCAGCCGCAACGTGCTGAAGGCCTACTTCGACTACCACCCCCAGGTCGTGCACGACCTGCACGAGTCCGTCCCCTTCATCTACATCTCCACCGGCACCGGCCCGTACAACGCCTCGCTCGATCCGCTGATGATCGACGAGTGGCATCGCATGGCCTACCACGAGGTGGACGAGCTCTCCCGCCGCAACCTGCCCGGCGTCTGGACGCACGGGTTCTACGATGGGTGGGCTCCGAACTACATGTTCTGGACCGGCATGGGGCACAACACCATCGGCCGCTTCTACGAGACGTTCGGCAACCGCTGGCCGACCACGGAGAACCGGGTGGTGCGCTCCGCCTCCGAGCGGCAGTGGTTCCGCCCCAACCCGCCCCTCCCCCAGGTGCGCTGGTCGCTGCGCAACAACACGAACTACATGCAGTCCGCGCTCCTCTTCGCGCTGGACGACATGGCCAGGAACCGCCGCCGCTTCCTGGAGAACTTCTACACCCTCGGCAAGCGCTCCATCGCCAAGGCCACGAACGAAGGCCCCGCCGCGTGGGTCTTCGACGCCGGGCAGAAGCGGCAGGGCCAGCTGCGCGACCTGATGGCGCTGCTGCGGACGCACGGCATCGAGGTGCAGGTTGCCGATGCGGACGTCTCGCTCAAGACCGACTGGCCTCCTCCGCCGCCCGCATCGGACGATAAGGACAAAGAGAAGGACAAGAAGCCGGCCAACGAGCCGGTGAAGTTCGCCAAGGGCTCGTTCATCATCCGCATGGACCAGCCCTACAGCCGCCTCGCGGACACCATGCTCGACACGCAATACGTCCGCGGCAGCGAGCAGGTGTACGACGACACCGGCTGGACGCTCGGCTATCTCAAGAACGTCGACTTCAAGCGCGTGCAGAACCCCGAGATCCTCAAAGCGGCCATGCATCCGTGGGACGGCTCCCGCGCCGCCGCGCCGGCGGAGAACAACGCCGACACGGACTGGATCAAGGCGCGCTTCGCCGACAAGTCCGCGAAGCTGCCCCGCATCGCCCTGCTCCACACCTGGCTCCGCACGCAGGATGAAGGCTGGTGGCGCCTCGCCTTCGAGCAGCTCGGCGTGCCGTACACGTACCTCTCCACGCAGAACGTATCGACGAGCCCCGCGCTGCGCGACCGCTTCGACGTGATCGTCTTCCCGCCCGTCGGCGGCGCCGATCCGCAGGAGATCGTGAACGGCCTCCCGCCCGGCCCGCCCCTCCCCTGGCGCACCACCGCCGTCACCCCAAACCTCGGCGGCATCGACGAGACGGACGACATGCGCCCCGGCCTGGGGCTGGCCGGCGTGCAGAACCTCGAACGCTTCGTCCAGAACGGCGGCCTGCTCGTCACCGCGCGCGACACCTCCGAATGGGCCGTGCACTACGGGCTGGCCCGCTATGTCGAGCTGGTAAAGCCGAACAAGCTGAAGGCGCCCGGCACGATCGTCTCCGCATCCGTCACGGACAAGAAGAGCCCCATCGCCGCCGGCTACGACGAGACGCTCCCCATCTACTACGCCGGCTCCCCCATCTTCAAAGTCGGCGTGCGCGAGGACAACACCTCCGAGTCGCGCCCCAGCGGCCGCGGCGGCAAGGCGGATCCGGACGTGCCGCAGGGCCGCGTCTACGTTCCGCTGCCGGAGCGCGCCAAGCCGGCGCCGGGGGAGGAAGGCTTCCAGCCGCCGGAGGACGCGCCGTACAACTTCGAGCCTTTCATGCCGCGCCCGGAGGACCGGCCGCGCGTGGTGGTGTCGTTCGCGAAGAAGGCCGATGCGCTGCTGCTTTCCGGCATGCTGGAAGGGGGCGACGAGATCGCCGGCAAGCCGGCCGTGATCGATGCGCCGCTCGGCAACGGCCACGTGCTCCTCTTCGCCAGCAACCCGATGTGGCGGATGAACACCCAGGGCAACTACGCGCTGGTGATGAACGCGATCCTGAACTGGGACCGGTTGCGGTGAGGCAGTTACTGGTTGCTGGTTGCTGGTTACTAGCGCTGCAGCGCCTGGAACCGTCATCGGCTACCAGCAACCAGCCACTAGCAACCAGTAACTAACCATGTGGCATCCCGACCAATACGAGCGCTTCAAGGCGGAGCGCAAGCAGCCGTTCCTCGACCTGCTGTCCCTGGTCGAGCCGCGGCCGCACATGCGCGTGGTCGATCTCGGCTGCGGCACGGGGGAGCTGACTCGCGAGCTGCACGGGCACCTCGCCGCTGACGAGACCCTCGGGGTGGACAACTCGGAGACCATGCTGCTCAAGGCCGGCGCGTTCGGCGGCGAGATGCTCCGCTTCCAGCAGGGCGACATCGAGGCGTTCGTCACCGACCGCCCCTTCGACCTGGTCTTCTCCAACGCTGCCTTGCATTGGGTACCGGAGCACGAGTCGCTCCTCGCGCGGCTGACCTCTTTCCTCACGCCGCGCGGGCAGCTCGCCATCCAGATGCCGAACAATGACTGGCATCCCTCGCACGCCACGGCCGCCGCGGTGGCGGAGGAGCTGGGCGTGGAGCCGCGGCGCGACTTTCTCCTCCCCCTCGACCGCTACGCGGAGCTCCTCCACCGCCTCGGCTACAAACGGCAGCACGTGCGGCAACAGGTCTACGGCCATCTGCTGGACGATACGCGCGCGGTGATCGAATGGGTGAAGGGGACGCTGCTGACGGATTACGAGCGGCGGATGGAGCCGGTCCAATTCGCGGACTTCATGGCGCGCTACGCGGAGCGGCTCGTCGTCACGCTCGGCGAGCACTCACCGTACTTTTACACGTACAAGCGGGTGCTGCTCTGGGGGTCATTCTAGGATCAGTTGCCATTCGCCCTGCAGGCGATGGCCGGTGAACCAGAGGCGCTGGCCTTCGATGCGCTCATACGCGCCGACGTCTTCCGCCCCCGCCTGCTCCGGTCTGGTCGATGACTCGCCGGCCGGCGTCACGATGATCCGCCGCTCTTCGATGCTGCGCAGGGCGAACCGTTTGTACATGCCGCCCATGTCGAGCCAGAGCTCCGTCTTCGTCAGCACGAACAGCCGCCGCCCGCTCTGCGACTTCGGGCCAGGGAGGCGGATGCCGTTCACGATCAACGTGGGGCCGGTTCTCAGCCGGCCCGATGTCAACGCATTGCTGGGCCGGCTGAGAGCCGGCCCTACATTTGGCAGCACCTGCCGCTTCTTCAACACCGGCGCGAACAGATCGCCTTTGCGCGCCAGTCTTCTCAGCGCCGCTTCCGGTTCGAAGAGCACCGGCCTGACCTTCGCCACCTCCTCCCACGTGATCGGCATGGAGACGTGCAGGGTCTGCGCGCGCAGCGAGTAGACGGAGACGGTCGTCTTGTAGTCGGCGTTCTGGCTCCAGTCGATGAACACCTTCCCGGCGCGGAGCTCCTTCGCCATCTTCGCCACCACGAGCCGCGGATGCGCGCGCGCCAGCGTCTCGGCCGCGATACGCGCGAAGGACTCCGTGGCGTCGTGCGTCGCGTCCGCATTGAGCGGCACATAGACCTGCAGCCCTTTCCCGCCCGAGACCTTCGCCCACGACAGCAGCCCGATCGTCTGCAACGCCTCGCGCAACAGCAGCGCGACTTCGCAGCACTCCGCGATGCCGGCGCCCGCGCCGGGATCGAGATCGAACACCACGCTCGTCGCCCGCTCCAGCCGCCGCGCGCGATGCAGAAACGGATGGAGCTCGATGCCGCCGGCCTCGACGACCCAGAGCAGCGTCCGCACGTCATTGATCAGGATGTAGCGAATGGGCGGTCCGCTGCGGCGCGGCACGGCGGCCGTCTTCACCCACTTCGGCGTGAAGCCCGGCGCATCCTTCTCCCAGAACGACTCGCCCTCCGGCCCGTCCGGGAAGCGGAGGAACGACATCGGCACGTTCTTCAGATGGGGCAGCAGCCACTTCGCCGCGCGCCGGTAATAGCTGCCCGCCTGCTGTTTCGTGCCTGTCACTCCTCTGCAAGTATGGTGTGCATCGCCACCAGGATGGTGACCGACGACAGCACGAGCACGCAGAGAAAGAACGTGATGGAGAGCGATGCGGAGGCGGCCGCGGAGTTGGAGAGCGCCTGCGCCGGATCGAGGTTCTCGAACCATTTGGTGAGCGCGTTCCAGCGCGAGGTCAGCAGCGCCGTCCAGCCGGCGGCGACCGCCAGGTAGGCCGCCATCTGCGCCACCGTCATCGGCTTGGCCACCCGTTCCATGCCGGCCGAGCCGCGCAGGATCTGCGCCTTCAGCCAGAGCACGCCGGGATCGGGGAGGAGGTGCTCCCGCTCGTCGACCCGCGAGAAGTCGCTCATCCAGCGCGCCACCGCGGACGCGGCCTCGCAGTCGGTGCACTCGCTCACATGCCGGCGCAGCGACTCCGTCCAGGAGCCTTCTTCCGCGGCGCGCAGCACGTCCGCTTCCAGTCTGCAGTTCATTGCGGCGCCAGTCCTTTCTTCATCAGCAGTTCGCCGAGGCGCTTGCGGGCCCGGAAGAGGAGGACTTTGACGCTCTTCGTCTTCAGGCCCAGGGCCTGGCCGATCTCCTCGTGGTTCGATTCCTCCACGTGCGCCAGCCAGAGCAGGGCGCGCTCCCGCGGCTTGAGCTCGCCGAAGACGCGCATCATGTCGTGCCGCATCTCCATCCGGTCGGGCGGCTGGTTGGCCGGGGTGATGAACGCGTCGCGCGTGCGCTCCCGCTTCGTCTCCCGGAAGTGATCGAGGGCGAGGTTGGTGGCGGTGCGGAAAAGGTACCGGCGCATGTGCTCGTCGCTCGTCACCACCGGGTTCGTGCGGATGAAGCGGTAGAACGCCTTCTGCAGCAGGTCGTCCGCCGCCGCGGCGTCGCCGGTCAGCCGGTAGACGTACGACCAGAGGCTGCCCGCCGTGCGGCGGTAGAACGCTTCGAACCGCGCCTCATCCATCGGCGTGGGAGGCCTCGAGCCCCGCGTCGCCGCGATGACGAAGGGCAGATCGAGCGCCATGGTGGTCATGGCTCGTCACGTTGCGCCGTCCCGACCAGGCCCCAGTTGCGCGAGAGCTTCAGCGAGACGAGCGCGGAGAGGATGAAGCCCAGGCCGAGCATCAGGAGGATCACGCCGGCGATCAGGAACCCCTCGAACCGCGTATCGGGAAAGCAGTAGATGACGATGAAGCCCAGCCCGAGGAACGCGGTGACCGTGGCTTTGCTGAAGCCGCTCACCACCCGGTCGAGGGCCGACCGCTGCTGCGTCTGCTCCACGGCGCCCATGAACGCTTTCCCCTCCGCCGAGCGGAGGTACTCGATGAACTCCGGCGCGGTGCCGAAGCGCTCGACCATCTTCGCCTGCACGTCCGCATGCATCTTGGCCCGCTCCGTCTTGCCGCGGACGATCGCCATCACGATCATCGTGATCATGATGTAACACCCGATCGAGGTCACGATCGGAATCCAGTACACACCCATCAGTCAGCCTCCAAATCCGAATTACGGACGCTGATACGGCGGGCGGGGGACGGGGGTTAACAGCTCTAGTGCAACTTCTCCCCTCTCCCCAGCATCTCCACGTACTCCGCGATCTTCCGCGCGCGCGTATCCGCCCGCTTCACGTTCCCGATGCGGAAGAGGATCGCGTAGCGGTTCACCCGGTCCAGCGTCTCGAAGAACTTCCGCGCCTTCGCATTCTTCGCCAGCGCGGCGGCGAGATCGTCCGGCACGGTCGCCTCCTTCTGGCCGTAGTACGCCTTGTCCCAGCGGCCATCCGTCTTCGCCCGCTCGATCTCGGCAAGACCGGGCGGCTGCATGCGGCCGGCGGCGATCAGCGCCTCCGCCTTGTCGCGGTTGATCTTCGACCAGAGGCTGCTCTTGCGCCGCGGCGTGTACTTTTGCAGCCAGGTGCCTTCCACCTCATCTTTGTTGCGCTGCCCGTCGATCCAGCCGTAGCAGAGCGCCCCCTCCACCGCCTCGGCGTAGGTGATCGACGGGATGCCCGAGCCCTTCGAGCCGAAGCGGATCCAGATGCCGTCCGGCTTTGCATGGTTCTTCTTCAGCCACGTCTCCCACGCCTTCAGCGTCTTGAAGGAGAGCGCCTCCGTGCTCATCGGCGGACGACCGCTCCATCCTTCATCACGAAGAAGACGCGCTCCATCGCCGTGATGTCCTGCAGCGGATTGCCCGGCACCGCGACCAGATCGGCCAGCTTGCCCTGCGCGACGACGCCGAGGTCGGGCTGGTCGAGGAGCTGGGCGGCGGTGCGGGTGGCGGCCTCGATCGACTGCATCGGCGTCATGCCGAAGCGGGTCATATACGAGAACTCCTTCGCCTCGTTCAGCGCGTCCCAGGGGAAGCCGCCGACGTCCGTGCCGAACGCGATCTTCACCCCCTTCTTCACCGCGCGGTTGAACGAGTCGCGATGGAACTCCGGGATCTTCGCCCAGATGGCCCGCCCCTCCGCCGCCCGCCCCGGGGCGACGAACTCGGTCACGGTGAGCGTGGGGCAGAGGTAGACCCCGTTCTTCACCATCATGTCCAGCAGGTCGTCCGGAATGGCGATGCCGTGCTCGATCGTGTCGATGCCGGCCAGCAGCGCGTTCTCGATGCCCGGCCGCGCCATCGCGTGCGCCGCGACCTTGTGCCGCAGCCGGTGCGCCTCGTCCACGATCGCCTTCATCTCCTCCCGCGTGAACGTCGGGATGCTGGAGAGCGTGCCGTCCGCCTGCACGAAGTAGGAGCGGTCGGCGTAGACCTTGATCCAGTCCGCGCCGTTCCCGATCTGCTCCCGCACCGCCTTGCGCGCCTCCTCCACGCCGTCTACGATCTGCACCCCGCGCGGATAGCTGATGTCCGGCGCATAGCCGCTCGGCCCATAGCCGCCGGTCACCGAAAGGGCGCGCGTGGAGACGAAGAGGCGCGGGCCGGCGATGATGCCGTTCTCGATGGCACGCTTGACGTCGACGTCCGTGTACATCGCCCCTTCCGTCTCCAGGTCGCGCATCGTGGTGAAGCCGTGCTCGAGGCCGATCTTCGCCGCGCGGCTCGCGCGCAAGGCGCGATACGCCATCGACTCCTTGAAGATCTGCTCGTCGTAATCCTCGGTCGTGACGTCGCCCTGCAGCAGCAGGTGGACGTGCGCATCGATCAGGCCCGGCATCAGCGTGGCGTCGCCGAGGTCGATCACTTGGGCGTCCTCGGGGGCCAGGCCGCCCACCGATTGGATGCGGTTGCCGCGGACGACCACCAGGGCGGGCGTGATCGGCGCGCCGCCGCGGCCATCGATCAGGCGCGCGGCTTTGATCACGATCGGCTTCGGTTGGGCGATGGCGGACGCGGCAAGGAGGAGGGCCGGCAGGAAGCGTTTCATGGCCGCCGATTCTAGTTACAATCGCGTTACACGCGGAGCCAGACCATGCACATCGAGGAGCAGCGGACGACCGAGCGGTACATCGCCGTCGAGCCGATCGACGGCAGTTTCGGCGCGGCGAGCATCACCGTGCTCAACCTCGGCGGCACCGGCGCGCAGGTCGCGCACGCCCAGCCGCTCCGCCTCGGCACGAAGGGGCGCCTCCTCTTCCGCCGCGGCGGCGTGCAGGTCGCCGTCCAGGCGCTGCTCCTCTGGAGCCATCTCTCCCGGACCCCGAACTCGGAAGGCAAGTACCTCTATCAATCCGGCCTGCGCATCGACGACGCGGGCGACTTCCCCACCGCGCTCCGCTCGCTGCTGGACGACGGTGCGGTGCGCCGCGATCTCGACTCGCTGGAGCGCAAGCGCCGCCGGCTGCTGGAGAAGGAGCACGAACGCAATCAGCTGCCGAAAGTGATCCAGCCGGAGGTCTCGGCCGAGCAGGTGCTCCTCGTGCAGCACGCCCGCGAGCGGCTGCGCGCGAATCCGGAGGAGGCCACGCGCTGGTACAACCGCGCGAAGTTCGCCCCGGACGGCGTGCCCGAGCATATCCCGCATCGGGAGGATGTGCTGGCGGTGTGGGAGTACCTGGAGCGCACCGTCGACCTGGGGACGATCATCAGAGTGTTCGAGAAGAGATGATGTTCGGCTCCGGGTGAATCTCCACCCCGAACGCCTCGCGCACCTTCTCCTGAATCATCCCCACCAACTCCAGCACCTCGCGCGCCGTGCCGTTGCCGCGATTGACGATGGCCAGCGTGTGCTTGGAGCTCAGCCCGACGTTGCCGTGCGTGAAGCCCTTTCCGAAGCCGGCGTGCTCGATGAGCCACGCCGCGGAAAGCTTCACCTGCCCCGCGCCATCCGGAAAATGTGGCGCCTCCGGGGCGCCCCGCGCCGCCTCCATGACGCGCTTGGCGAACGCCTCGTACTCCGCCTCGCTCACCATCGGGTTCATGAAGAACGAGCCGTCGCTGCGCGTGTCGGGATCCTCCGGATCGAGCACCATCCCCTTCCGCTTGCGGATGGCGATCACCGCCTCGCGGACGTGCTGCAGGTCGCTGGCCGCGATGCCGCGCTCATCGAGATAGCGCTGCAGCTCCGGATAGCGAATCGTCGCGCTGCCGCCGGCCTTCAGCCTGTAGGTCACCGAGAGCACGACCCAGCGCTCCTTCTCGTAGTTCTTGAAGAGGCTGGAGCGGTAGCCGAAGCGACAGTCCCAGTTCGTGAAGTCGCGCACGCGGCTCGTCGTCCGGTCGAGCGCCTCGACGCGGATGATCGTCTCGCTCACGTCCTGCCCATACGCGCCGACGTTCTGGATCGGCGTCGCCCCGGTCGAGCCGGGAATGCCGGAGAGACACTCGATGCCCGCCCACCCGTTCGCCACCGCCATCGCCACGAACGCATCCCACGGCTCGCCCGCCGCCACGCGCACCGTCGCGTACTCGTCCTCGCTCTCCACCGTGATGCCGCGCAGATCGATGTGCAGCACGAGGCCGTCGAAGCCGTCGTCGTCGATCAGCATGTTGCTGCCGCCGGCGAGGATCAGCACCCGCTCGCCCTGCTCTTGCGCCCACTGCAGCGCGTCGCGGATCTCATCCACCGATGCCGCGCGCACGTACAGCCGCGCCGGGCCGCCGATGCCGATCGTGGTCAGCGGTGCGAGGGGGATGGAGTGCTGGAGTTCCATGCGCGGCGGCATCATACGCATACCTTGTCATCCTGAGCCGCGCGGACGGCGAATGGATCCGTACCTGCAAAATTCTTGTTGCCGCGGGGACCAACGCCGGAAGCGGGGGGCCAACGCCGCGCCCGCTCTGGATTTCGCCCACCGATTGAACGATCATCGCCGGACCATGACACCAGACCGCCCGACAGCTACCGCCGCCGCCATCGCCGACCGCCCGCGCGAGCGGACGTTCCTCGGCCATCCGATCGGCCTCGCCACGCTCTTCGGCACCGAGATGTTCGAGCGCTTCAGCTACTACGGCATGCGGGCGCTGCTCATCCTCTTCATGACCGCGACCGCGCAGCAGGGCGGCCTCGGCTTCAGCACGGAGAAGGCGAGCTCGATCTATGGCTGGTACACCTCCGGCGTCTACCTGCTGGCCATCTTCGGCGGCCTGGCCGCCGATTACTTCCTCGGCCTCTATCGCTCCGTGCTCATCGGCGGCATCATCATCGCCCTCGGCCACTTCACCATGGCCATCCCCACGCAGCCCGCCTTCTTCACCGGCCTCGTGCTCATCGTCCTCGGCACCGGCCTGCTCAAGCCGAACGTCTCCTCCCTCGTCGGCACGCTCTACGAGAAAGGTGATCACCGCCGCGACGCCGGCTTCTCCATCTTCTACATGGGCATCAACCTCGGCGCCTTCATCGCGCCGCTCATCTGCGGCCCGATCGGGCAGCGCATCAACTGGCACTGGGGCTTCGCCTGCGCCGGCATCGGCATGACCCTCGGCCTGATCCAGTACGTGCTCGGCAGCAAGTACGTCGTAGGCCGCGAGGCGCCGCGCAATCGCGCCGCGCGCGAGTCCGGCATCGCCGCCCCGCCGCCCGACCTCACCCCCGAGGACTGGAAGCGGATGGGCGTGATCGGCATCCTGTTCGTGTTCTCCTGCCTCTTCTGGATGGCCTTCGAGCAGGCCGGCTCCAGCCTCAACCTGTTCGCCGAGCGCTACACGCGCCTCCACATGTTCGGCCTGGACGTCCCGGCCAGCACGCTGCAGGCGATCCAGCCGATGTTCGTCATCCTCCTTTCCCCCATCTTCGCCGTGCTCTGGATGAGCCTCGGCAACCACGAGCCGTCCAGCCCGACGAAGTTCTCCTACGGCCTCTTCCTGGTCGGCCTCGGCATGCTGCTGCTCGTCCCCGCGGCGCGCACCGCGCAGACGATGGGCGTCAAGGTCAGCCCCTGGTGGCTGGTCGGCGTCTATTTCCTGCACACGATGGGCGAGCTTTGCCTCAGCCCGGTCGGCCTTTCGGTGGTGACGAAGCTCGCCCCGCAGCGTTTCGCCGGCTCGATGATGGGCATCTGGTTCCTCTCCCTGGCCGTCGGCAACAAGGCCGCCGGCTACGCGGCCGGGATGATGGACAAGCTGCCGCTGACGAAGCTCTTCGGCACCGTGGCGGTCATCACCATCGCGGCCGGCGTCGTCCTCGTGCTTCTCATCAAGCCGATTCGCAGCCTGATGGGCGACGTGCATTGAGCGGCCTGCGATAGAATCGCGGGATGCGCCGCGCCGGCACGATCGCATTGCTGTTCCTGCTCGCGGCGTTCGTCTGCCTCGCCGTCGACGGTGACGTCGAAGAGCTCGGCCCGGCCACGGTCTCTTCCCGCCCCCTCCTTACCCCGCCGCCGCCCACCCACAACACCTGCGCCGTCGCGCCGGTCGATGGGGTGCGCACGCGCGACGCGCTCGGCGTCTTCCACCCTCCCCGCCGCAGCTGATCCCGCCCGCACTCCGCGCGTCCCGCGCGCGGACCGATCAGTTGCCGCCCGGAGTCCCCATGAAGATCACCGATATCTACGCGAATACTTTTCCCGCACTGCGCATCGACACCCCCGCCGCGGCCGACATCGACCGCCCGCGTCTCATCCGCCGCATCAAGTCGCCGGCCTACCGCCACGGCTTCCGCGAGGCGAACATCATCCCGTATCAGCACGCGCCTTTCGACCTGCGCTGGGTGCACGTCGACCCGTCGTCCTATCCCGCGCAGTCCGAGCGCCGCTCGTATCTGGAGCAGGTTGCCGCCGGCACGGAGTGGATCGGCCTGCCAGCCAGCGGCGCGCCGTTCTTCGCCCGGATCGCAGCCGCCGGCGACGCGCGAATGATCGCTACGCGGGCGAACCTGACGCGCGAGGCGCGCCACTATCTCCTCCGCCTCGGTCTGAACGAGGAGGATCTCTTCCACCACGTGGTCGCCTGGCTCGCCGCCACGCGCGACGCCTCGCGCATCCCCCTTCCCGAAGACCGCGCGAAGTTGCGGATGTCGGCCAGCCTCGGCCAGCGCGTCTCGCGCCTCTTCAACCCGGACGAGTCGCTCATGACCCGCCCCCAGGAGCCGGAGCTGCGCTCGATCGCCGCGCCGACTCGGGTGGGAAAGGAAGCGCGCATGCTCCGCGGCTCGGTGCTGCGGGTGGAGGAGCCGCGCGTCACGGTCCGCCCCTTCGCCGCCGACGAGCTGCCCGCGCTCACCGACTTCGGCGACCAGACGTGCGATATCCACCTGAACGAGAAGGCCTATTGGAAGAATGTGCCGCTCCCGGTCTGGGAACACGGCGCGCTGCGGGACTGGCTCCACGCCCGGCGGGCCTCAGCGCTGGAGCGCCCGCTCAATCGCGACGAGGCCGCGCACTTTTCAACGTCGGCCCGCCGCATCGCTTCGCTCCTGCTGCTCGCCCCCGCTCTCGCCCACAACGCGGAGCTGCTCGCCGTGTCGCCGGACCGTCCCCCGCTCTCCCGCCCACCCCTGGTCAGAACACGCGAAAGTCCATTCGCTTCGTGACGGCGTCAGCCACGACGGCCATCCGGCTCACGCCGGAGTTGCAGTACGCCCAGTCGTGGCTGATACCGCTGACCATCAGGGAGTCATCGGGACAAAGCTCCGACAACGCCTCCCCCAACGTCTGCACGTCGGTGCGGTCATCGGACAGCAATACGAACGTGGATTCAAACGGCAACGGCACCACCGCCCCCAACCTGTCGAGCGCGCCATGCAGTTCCTCATAGCTCGCCCCCGGCGTCAGACTGTGCCTCACCAGCAGGAAGTCCCGCCTCGTGGTGAACTGGGTGCACGCGACGAGCAGCCGCGCGTCATCCCCAATGTTGGCTCTGAGGTACCTGATCAACAGCGCCGCATGCCGCCCCTCCGGCAACCACACATGCCAGCTCTGATCAAAATTCGGTTCCGCCCCCAGCCGCCTCATCGCCTGCGACACCCCCACCGTGAGGTCCCCCTCAAAGCAGATCTGGAACAGCCTGATCTCCCCCATCACACCCTCCCATCACCTGTTCCGCCAGGTTGTGCGGCTTGGGGAGGAGTGTAGCAGATGGGGAGGGGGGAGTCTCCCCTGCCGCCCTTCGTGTGTCGTAAGCAAGTGAAGCGTCCGCTCAAAATTAGCAGATGAGTTGTCCGGTCAGAACGGACAGGATGAGAAATGAGATCAGATGTACTCTGGGAGGAGAGTGCATGGTCTGTATCCCGCCCCGGTCGACGGAGCGGCCAATGAGGTTCCAGGACGTGATTCTCAAACCGATCAGTAAGCAGATCACGTCGATGGAAGCGGCGAGATCCTGGGGATGAACGATCACAAGATGCGGCGCTACCGGAAACGCGCGAGGAGTCCTTGACGTCATCGCCGTTTGAGTAAGCCCCCCACAGGCGATCCGGTGTGCAGGGCGGCGGGCTTGGATCGCCTTCGCCATGTCGAGACGCCAGCGGCGCCGATCCGAGCGGGAAACAACCGGGCGAAAGGAATGGACCGACGATCGTGAGCGGCTGACCAAAGCCGGAGTGCCGGAAGCAGCTCAGACGTATCGAACCAAGCAGGAACTGGCGCTGGATCTGATCGAACGAGCGCTTCAGAACGGAGTGCAGTTCTCCTGGGTCGGCTTCGATGGCTTCTACGGCGACAACGGGCAACTGCTGCGGATGCTGGACGGAACCGGCCTGACGTTCCTGGGCGACGTGCATTGCGATCAGTACATTGGACCGCGGATCCAACCATCGACAGCAGCGCGAAACGAATGCGAGCTGACGCATGGGCCGCCTCCCAGACCGCCGGTGCGTGGCAGCGGGTCGAGGTGCGGCACGGGACGAAAGGTCCGATGGAAGTCGAGGTGCTGCATGCGCGGGTGTGGCTCTATCAGCGCGACGACGACCGGGCGTACCAGTGGCACCTGATCGTGACGCGGCAGCCGAACCGGCTCAAATAGAGCCTGTCGAACGCTGCTCCGGACGCGCCCGTCGAACGGCTCGCCTACATGCAGGGGCAACGCTACTTCGTAGAACGTGCTCTCGAAGACGCGAAACAGCAGGGTGGTTTCGGGGAATACCAGGTCCGTGGCTGGCGTGGCTGGCATCACCACGCCGCCCTGGTCATGATGGCCATGCTCTTCCTGACGCGCGAGCGCCTTGAGATCGGCGAACCCGTGCTCACAGCTGCCGACGTGCAGATGATGCTCGTGCACTACTTCCCACGTCACGATCGCACGCACCAGGATCTGGTCGATCTCCTCCGACGACGCTTCAAACGTCGAGGAGAAGTTTTCCTAATGACCTACCGACAATGTGACAGAGCAGAATTAAGGCGGATTCGCGGCGGCTTGGGATCGATGATTGCGTTTAGGCGTCGGCTGATGGTGGTGACGATGTGATAGCGGCTCATTTTTCGCTTCACGCCTCGTGGATAGTGTCGGCCGGGTCGCCAGCGAACTCGCTCTTCCAAGGTTTCGGACCGCATCAGGTCGTACATGTAACTACGCTGCCGAGGGGGGGAAAAGAAACAAACCAAGGCAGCTTTCGATGGACAACTCGAAGCGTGTGTACGAACGAGATGTCGTCGGCGGCGATGTCTTCCGAAAGCGCGGCGTCATGCATGACGGAACGGACTCCGTAGTGCGCCAGAAGGAGCCCGAAGACATCCTGTCGAACCAACTCTGGTAGCTTGCTGCGAAGGACGACTTTGCTGCCGCGCAGGTGCGTCTTGAGTTCGTCGATCGCAGTCTCGATCGTCCAGCGCTCCGAGTGAAGTTCGGCCAGTTCGAGCGCTGGTGCCTGAGCCGGATCGAGGATGTTGGTCACCAAGCGGTAGTTCTCTCGAAACCCGTCGATTCGGTAGTCCACCAAGCGCACCAGGATCCCATCGCGATCAGCGCGGCGATGCTTCGGTGAGGGATACATCTTGGCCAGATACTAAAGTACTCATTCCACGCCTCCAAGAAGCCTCCACGCCGATCTTGCACGATCTGTTCGATCTCGCGCAACTCATGCGCCGCGAATCGCTTTGAATCGGCAAGTTCGACTGGCTCCAGCCAGAACTTCGCTAGCGGCCTGTAACGGACGAAGTGGCAGCGATCCGACGACGGGGATCAGCGTAGCTCCACTTGATAGGTTTAGCGTTGAGGTTGTGTGAATGGATGTAGCGCATCAGCTTTCGCTTCAGGTCGCCCACGGACGTGAAACGCCACGTGCGATGACGTCGCGCTCGATCTTGGCGAACCAGATCTCGACTTGATTGAGCTAGGACGAGTAGGTCGGCGTGAAGTGGAGATGCACGTTTGGGTGATCATCCAGGAACTGGTGGACACGTTGGGTTTTGTGAGCGGAGAGGTTGTCGGCGATCACGTGGATCTCGCGGGTGTTCTTCT
>DASYMJ010000120.1:0-12461 GCA_036009105.1 Thermoanaerobaculia bacterium
ATCGACTATGACCGCTCGCTCCTCAATGAAAACGAGCGGCAGGTGGTGGCCAAACTGATCGAGGCCTCGCAGCTGATGGACGAGATCTACTGGCGCCAGGTCTCGGAGCGCAATCCCGACTGGCGGATGCAGCTCTACCAGCAGGCTTCCACGCCAGCCTCCTCGCCGCTCGACCGCGCCGGCTACGACTACTCCTGGCCAACAAAGGGCCGTGGGACCGGTTGAAGAACGACGAGCCGTTCGTCGGCGCGATGAAGAAGCCGGAAGGCGCCGGCTTCTATCCGGAAGACCTCACGAAGGAGGAGCTGGAGCGCTACATCGCCGCGCATCCCGATCAGAAGGACTCGCTGCAGGGGCTCTTCACCATCGTCCGCCGGGACGGCATCAACCTGGTGGCCATCCCCTACTCCACCTACTACCGCGACTTCCTCTACCCCGCCGCGCAGAAGCTGCGCGAGGCGGCGGCGATCACGAACAACGACTCGCTGCGCACGTTCCTCACCAAACGCGCGGAGGCCTTCCTCTCCGATGACTACCGGGACAGCGACATGGCCTGGATGGACCTGCAGGGCCCGATCGAGGTGGTGATCGGGCCGTACGAGGTGTACGAGGACGAGCTGTTCAACTACAAGGCGTCGTACGAGTCGTTCGTCACGGTGGTGGACAAGCCGGAGAGCGACAAGCTGGCCGCCTACGCGCACGCGCTGCCGGACATGGAGCGCAATCTCCCCGAGCCGGAGCAGTACAAGAACCCGAACCGCGGCAGCGAGTCGCCCATCCGCGTGGTGCAGGAGCTCTACACCGCCGGCGACGCGCGGCGCGGCGTGCAGACAGCGGCCTTCAACCTGCCGAACGATGAGTTCGTGCGGGAGAAGAAAGGCTCGAAGAAGGTCCTGCTCAAGAATGTGATGGACGCGAAGTACAAGCAGAGCGGCCGGCCGATCGCGGACCGCGTGCTCGATCCCTCGCAAATCTCCCTCGTCAACTTCGACGCCTTCTTCAACCAGGTCCTCTTCCACGAGCTCTCGCACGGCCTCGGGCCGGGCTTCATTACCCAGCCGAACGGCGAGCGCATCGAGGTGCGCATCCCGCTGAAGAACCTCTACTCCACCATCGAGGAAACGAAGGCCGACGTCCTCGGGCTGTGGAACATCGTCTACGCGCAGCAGCACAACCTGCTCTCCGGCTTCAGCGAGCAGCAGCTCTACGCGACGTACACGGGCCTGATGTTCCGCTCCATGCGCTTCGGCATCGGCGAGGCGCACGGCCGCGGTACGGCGGTGCAGTGGAACTGGCTGCGCGAGAAAGGCGGCATCGTGCCGTCCGGCGGCGGCAAGTTCCGGGTCGACTTCGACAAGTTCCGGGACGGCGTGAAGTCGCTCTCCACCGAGCTGCTGACCATCGAGGCAACGGGCGACTTCAACCGGGCCACGGCCCTGCTCGACAAGTACGGCGTGGTGACCGCGGAGATCACGCAGACGAACTCGCGCCTGAACGACATCCCGGTAGACATCACGCCCGTGTTCCCCGCGGCGGGAGAGAAGTAAGCGTGGAAGGGCGGGTCCTGGTGGTCTGCGCCGAGTGCGGCCGCCGCCGCGAAGTCTCCGGCGAGATGCCGGAGGACTACCTCGCCTGCTTCCAGCAGATCGTGGCCGAGGAGGGGTTCGTGCCCCGGCCGGGCGTTTCTCTCGCGCTCATCTGCGGCGCTTGCGCGGCGACGTACAAAGGCAGCGAAACCGCGGACGACGAAGCGAAGATAAAAATGTAGGGCCGGCTCTCGGCCGGCCCAATGGATTCGTTGATGCTGGGCCGGCTGAGAGCCGGCCCTACATTTGGTTACGCCATCCTGGCGATGGCTTCCTCGATCTGCTCGGAGGTCGGCATCACCGTCTCGGTCGGGCCTTCCACCAGGTGGCCTTCCAGCCACTTGTACTCGCCCTTCATCAGGTGCGAGACCAGCTTGTACGACTGCTCGTCGTGGTTGTCGAAGAGGTAGCGGAAGTTCGTATCCACGCGCATGCGCGCCTCGCGGCAGAACACGTCCGCGAGATCGAGCGCGTTCTGCTGCTCCTTCGACTGCTTGGCCAGCATGGTGGCGTACGTGATCGAGGCGGCCATGGCGAAGAGATCCGTGCCGATGTCCACCAGGCGGAAGAGCACCATCTGCTTCCGCTCCAGCTTCGCCTGGTAACGCATCATGGCGTGGAAGATCGAGCGCGCCAGGTGGCGCGAGCTGCGCTCGATGAAGCCCATGTGCTCGGAGAGCTTGCCGAACTCGCCGTGCTTGGGGTAACGCGACCAGCCGAGGTACTTGGCGGGATACCAGGCGGCGTAGTGCGCGCCGGCCTTTGCCGCGGCGGCGAGCTTCTCGCCGGTCGGCGTCTCGGGGAGGAGGATCTTGTAGCCGCGCTTCATGTGGGGATCGACCGCCTCGCGGGCGATGAAGAGATGCTGGATCTCGCTCGTCCCCTCGAAAATGCGGTTGATGCGCATGTCGCGCATGATCCGCTCCACCGGATAGCCGGCCTCGCCGCGCGCGCGGAGCGAGGCGGCGGTTTCGTATCCCCGCCCGCCGCGGATCTGCACGAGGTGATCGATGCACTGCCACGCCACCTCGGTGTTGAACAGCTTGGCCATGGCCGCCTCGAGGCGGAGGTCGACGTCGCCGCGGTCGGCCAGCCCGGAGGTCAGCCACACGATCGACTCCATGGCGAACGTATGCGACGCCATCCAGCTGATCTTCGCCGCCACCGCTTCATGCTTGCCGATCGGCGCGCCCCACTGCACCCGCTCGTTGGCCCACTCCTTCGCAATCTGCACCATCCGCCGGCCGCCGGCCGCGCAGCCCGCGGGGATGGTCAGGCGGCCGGTGTTCAGGGTGATCAGGGCCAGCTTGAGGCCGAGGCCTTCGCCCCACAGGAGGTTCTCTTTCGGGATGAAGACGTTGCTGAACTTGATCAGCACGTTGCCGATGCCGCGCAGGCCCATGAACTGGCAGCGGTGCGCGATCTCCACGCCCGGCGTGTCGGTCTCCAAGATGAAGGCGGAGATCTGCTTCTTCTCCTTCCCCTTGACCATCTTCGGCGGCGTCTGGGCCATCACTACGATGACTTCCGCCTTCAGGCCATTGGTGCACCACAGCTTCTCGCCGTTGAGGATCCAGCCCTTGCCGTCCGGCGAGGGGACGGCCATGGTCTCCATCTTGGCCGGATCGGAGCCGACGCCCGGCTCGGTCAGGGCGAACGCGGAGATGGCGCCCTTGGCCAGGCGGGGGAGGTATTTCTGCTTCTGCTCCGGCGTGCCGAAGAGCTTGAGCGGCTGGGGGACGCCGATGGACTGGTGCGCGGAGAGCCAGGCGACGGTCGACCCGCACCAGGTGGCGACGAGGCCGATGGCGCGGTTGTAGTTCGTCGCGCTGAACCCGAGGCCGCCGTACTCCTTCGGGATCTTCATCCCCCACGCGCCGAGCTCGTTCAAGCCGTCGAAGAGGGAGTAGTCGTACTCCCCTTTCGCGTCGATGGCATCGGCGTCGACGTTCTCGCTGAGGAAGCGATCCATCTTGTTGAGGAAGTCGTCCGCTTCGGCCTTGTCGGCGGCGGGCTGCTCAGGGAAGGGATGGATGAGATCGACGTTGAGTTTGCCGAGGAAAAGATCGCCCACGAACGACGGCTTTTCCCACTCCGTCTCGCGCGAAGCCTCGGCGACTTCCATCGCCTCGATCGCGCCTTTGGTTTTCTGTTCGGCCATTGCGGACTCCTTATGGGGATAGCGCCTTACACGAATCTTGCCGCCCTTTTCAGGGCGTCGAAAAAGTATGAATGAACGCTCATTCAGTTGTCAAGCGCGCCCGCGCGGCGGCGTTGGTTGGCAACGCCTGGACGAGTCTTGAAGAGCCGGCGCACGAGCGGCGCTCCGTTCGAACGCCCCAACGCAACCGGCCGGTCCGGCGCGAAACGCTTCCGCCTCTCCCTCCACTACACAAAAAGAGCTGAAACAGGAGGAAAGGATGGCTGACCTTTTTCTGAGTTACGCGCGGGAGGACCGCGCCTGTGCGGAGATGCTCGCCGGCGCGCTGGCCAGGCGAGGTTGGAGCGTCTGGTGGGACCGGCGGATCCAAGTGGGGCGTTCGTTCTCGGAGGTGATCGAGCGCGAGCTCGACCAGGCTCGTTGCGTGCTGGTGTTGTGGTCGAGCGCTTCCATCCAGTCGCAGTGGGTGCAGAACGAGGCGGCGGAAGCAGCGCGGAAAAAACGGCTCGTGCCGGTGCGCATCGAGGACGTCCGCCCGCCGCTCGAGTTCCGCCGCCTGCAGACAGCCGATTTGTTCGACTGGAAGGACGGCCTCGATCGTCCCGACTTCGTCACCTGTCTGCAGGCGATCGAGTTTCTCGCCGGCCACACCGCTTCGAAGCCCATTCCGCCGTATGCGCCGGCAGCTGCGCCACCGCGCGTTGCCGCGCAGCCCCAGCCGCAGCCGATGCGGTACGCGTTCGCCGCTCCGGCACTTGCCGTGGGCGGGCGTCAGCCGGTACTGGCGCTCGTGCTGTCGGCGCTCATTGTCGGCGTGGGGCAGTTCTACAACGGCGACGTGAAGAAGGGAGCGGTGATGCTCGTCGCGGCGATCGTTGCCGGTCTGCTCAGCTTCGGTGTCGGCTGGTTTGCCGTCGCCATCTGGTCCGCCTGGGACGCGTACCAGGTGGCCAGCGGCAAAGCGCCGGTCTGGGCTTAGCGCGGCGCTGAGGTGCGGACATGCAACCGGCGGCGCTGGTCGAAGCTCGCTTTTCCGAGCGGCCGGCGGGCGGACGCGGCAGTATCATCGGGCGATGAAGCTTGCAGGCGTCGTGCTCGCCGTGCTGTTGATTTCCCCGCGGGCCGTGGCGGCGGCCCCGGTGCTGGCGCCGTGCGGCAGTGCGCAGGCGGTGGCCGGCGTCCAGCCGCGCGTCGTCCACCTGGGCGACTACATCTACGTCTCGGTTTGCCACCTCAAAGACTTCATGGCCGAGGCGGAGGCAAGGGAACAGACGGTCACGCTCTACGTCAATGGGATCGACACCGGGAACAAGGCCACCGGCATCTACGACGACTCCGGCATGCTGCAGTTCGTGCTCGACCGGACGGACAAGAACAAGGAGCTGTGGCGCCTGCAGCTCTACAACCCGCTCTTCGAGCCGACGGACAGGATGACCATCGGGGTAGGCAAAGGCGGCGACCGGCCGCTGCCGCGGGTGGCGGGAGCGAACACGGGCGTCACGCTGAACAAGCTGTGGATCAACTGGTCGACCTGGATCTGGCTCGCCCTGCTCTTCACGGTCGTGATCGGCATCCTGCTCTACGCGAAGCGCACCGACCTTCTCCGGGAGGGACCCGCCCTGGGCGGCAAGCTCCAGCCCTACAGCCTGGCCCGCACGCAGATGGCGTGGTGGTTCGTCCTCATCGTCACCGGCTACATCTTTCTCTGGCTCATCACCGGCGACCGCGACTCCATCCCCCCCTCCCTGCTCGCCCTCCTCGGCATCAGCGCCGCGACGGCGTTGGCCGCGGTGGCCATCACCTCCACCACCGGCCGCGCGGCCGCGATGCGCAAGATGATCGATGCAGAGGTCGCGGCCACCGACGCCTCGACGGTGAAAATCGACGAGGAGCTGATCGCCGCCGCGCAGAGGATCGCCGAGGCGCGGGCGGCCGGGCGGCCGACCTCTTCGCTGGAGGCATTGCAGGCAACGCTGCTCGAGAAGCGCGTCGAGCTGGATGAGTTCCGGGTGCGGCTCATCGAGCAGCTGAGCGGCATCTCCTCCATCGTGAAGTCGGACGGCATCTGGCACGACCTGGTGATGGATGACAAGGGGGCGATCGCCCTCGACCGGCTGCAGATCGTGGTCTGGACGGTGGTCCTGGGCGGCGTCTTCATCGCCACGGTGGTGTGGGACCTGAGCATGCCGGAGTTCAACGGCACGCTGCTCGCGCTGATGGGCATCAGCTCGGGAACGTACATCGGGTTCAAGCTGCCGGGGCGCACATAGGAACGAACGAGGAACGAGGAACGAGGAAGGATGAACAAAGACGGAGTCTGGCCAGCCTTTGTTCATCGTTCATCCTTCCTCGTTCACGTTAGACTTTCGCGCATGAAAGACGCCTCTGCCACCGACCTGGTCCTCAATGGCGAGCTGGAAGCGCTGATCAACGAGCGGGGAACGCTCTCCCTGCCGCGCCCCACCGTCGACCGCGACGAGCTCCAGGCACACCTGCGCGAGGCGCTGCGGCTGCTGCACGTCGACCTCGACGACGAGAACGTCCGCGAAACGCCGCGGCGGTGGGCCGAGTCGCTCATCGCCATGACCAGCGGCTACGACTACACGGACGTCCGCAAGCTGACCACCCTCTTCCGCAAGGCCTGCTCGGCGGCGGACGAGAACTGCCAGAACCTGGTCGTGATCGGCGGGACGTACAAGACGCTCTGCGCCCATCACATCCTGCCCTTCTTCGGGCGCTTCATCATCGGCTACATCCCGGAGAAGATGGTCATCGGTGCGTCGAAAATCCCCCGCATCGTGGAAGTGCACATGCGCCGGCTGCAGTCGCAGGAGCACCTCGCCCACGACGTGGCGGACACCATCCAGAAGATCCTCGAGCCGCGGGGCCTGGCGGTCTGGATGGGCGGCGTGCACCTCTGCATGGTGATGCGAGGCGTGGAGCAGGAGTCGTCCTTCATGGAGACGAACGTGCTGCGGGGCGACTTCCTGCAGGACGAGCGGACCCGCCAGGAGTTCATGTCCATCGTCAACCGGCGCGGCTCGAAGGACTGAACCTCCCCGCGTATCATCCGTACATCAACGCAAACATGTCCTCCCGCCGGCGACTCCTCATCGGCCTGACGCTCGTCGCCGTGGCGATGGCGGGCGTCTCCGTCTTCTGCCTCTACCGCCTGAACTTCTGGCATCAGCGCGGATGGGCCGGCTTCAATTACATGGCGCCCTACCTCGACGCGAAGGAGACGCCGAGCAAGACGCCGCGGCCGCTTCTGATCCCGCCCGGGCGCGTGCTCGTCACGCTGCCCGGCGAGCCGGCGGCGAAGGCCGGGCTGCGGATGGGGGACCAGATCGTCTCCGTCAACGGCGTCCCCATCGAAGATCAGAACAGGCTGCGCGCGATCGACGCGCGCACAAAGGCCGGAGACGTCCTGCACTACATCGTCCGCCGCGACGGCCGGCAGCGCGCGATCGACGTCCAGCTCCGCTCGCCGATGGAGAACCACCGCAAAGTGGCCGGCGGCGTGGCCACCGTCATCGTGGTCCTGGCCTTCCTCGGCATCGGCATCTTCGTCTTCCTGCGCAGCCCGGACGACCGGCGCGTGGTCGTCTTCTTCGCCATGTGCAGCGTGGGCGCCTTCTCCATGCTCACCTCCGGCATCGCCTCGATGGAGGCCTCGAACCTGCGCGGCATCGTGAGCGACCCGCCCGGCGGGCTGTTCGCCATCGCCGTACTGAGCGTCGTCGGCATCGCCTTCCTGCCGCTCATCGTCCACCTCTCGCTCGTCTTCCCCAAAGACCGTCCGGTCGTGGTGAAGCATCCGTACGTCATCCGCTGGGTCTATGCGCTGCCGATCTTCACGCTGCTGCTGACCGTGGCCTTCCTGACCCTGGCCACGGTGATCCGCGGCGGCTCCACGGCATACGACGCCGGCTATCTGGTCGGCCGCTTCTTCTTCATCGGCGGTTGCGTCATCGCCATCGCGGCCGGTCTCATCGCGCTGCGCATCGCGTACAAGGCGCGCAGCGAGGGGACCAAGCTGGCGTTCTTCCGCCGGCCGCTGCAGACGCTGTTCGTCTTTCTCGGCTTCTGCTGCGGCGTGGCGCTGGTCTCCCGCGCGCTCGGCTACAGCAAGGTCGGGCCGCTGACGATGCTCGCCGGCGCGGGGCTGCAGGGCCTGGCGGTGCTGCTCTATCCGCTGTTCGCCTGCATCGAGCTGTTTCGCAGCTATCGCGACGCGAACGTGGAGGAGAAGCGGCAGGTGCGCTGGCCGCTGTGGGGAACCATCATCGCCCTGGTGGCGCGGGCCGTCGGCACGACCGTCGGTTTCACCCTGGGCGTCTACCTCACCATGCGCGGCATCGACATCGGCCCGTGGATGTCGTTCATCGGGTTGTTGGAGATCGTGCCGCGGCTGCTGTATCTGCTCATCCCGCTCTCCTTCGCCTTCGCCATCCTGAAGTACCGGCTGATGAACATCGACGTCATCATCAAGAAGACGGTGGTGTACGCCATCCTGAGCGGCGCGGTCATCCTCTGCTACCTGGTCCTCGTGGGCGGCCTGGGCACGCTGCTGGTGCGGATGACGGGGGTGAAGAGCCAGACCATGGTCATCACCTCGACTCTCGTCGTGGCGCTGGCATTCGTGCCGCTGCGCAATTCGCTGCAGAAGCTCGTCGACCGCAACCTCTTCCGCGAGGCGGTCGACTATCCCCAGGCGCTGCGCACCATCGGCACCCTCACTCTGACCGCGACGGACATCGCCACGTTCGTGGCCGGCGTGTCCGAGGCGATCCAGCAGGCGCTGCAGAACCGGGCCGTGGTGGTGTTCCTGCGCCGCAATGACGAACTGGTGGCGACGGCGAAAGTGGGGATGTCGGACGCGGTCGTCGGGCGGCTGCGGGTGGCGGCAACGCCGGCGTTCACGGACCTGCTCGACCGGCCGTTCGATCCGCGGAAGCGCGCCTTGCCGGACGACGCGGCGGCGGCGATCAAGCCGGTAGAGGCTTCGCTCATCGTGCCCATCCGCGGTCACGGCTTCATCGCCCTCGCGCGCAAGCTCTCCGATCAGGAGTACGACCTGAACGACATCGAGTTCCTCTCCTCGGCCGCGGACCAGATCGCCATTGCCGCGGAGCGGATCCGCCTGCAGCGCGATGAGCTCGACTTCGAGCACGCGCGGGAGATCCAGGAGGCGCTGCTGCCGCGCACCATCCCCCAGCTGGCCGGCTACCAGATCGCCGGCATGTGGGAGCCGGCGCGGATGGTGGGCGGCGACTACTTCGACGTGCTCTCCCTCGGGCCGTCGACCATCGCGATCTCAATCGGCGACGTGGTGGGCAAGGGGATGCCGGCCGCGTTGCTGATGTCCGCGCTGCAGGCCGCCGTGCGCGCCTCGGCCACGGCCGAGACAAGGGCCGCGGACCTGTGCGAGCGCGTGCGCCGCGTCGTGGCCGGGAGCCTCACCGGCGGCAAGTTCATCACCTTCTTCTACGCCGCGCTGGACGGCCCGTCCCGGCGGCTGCGCTGGTGCAACGCCGGCCACAACCTGCCGCTGCTGGTGCGGGCGGACGGGCGGGTGGAGCGGCTGGCGGAGGGCGGGCCGGTGATCTCGCGCGTCTTCCGCGATCCGTACGCCGAGGGGGAGACGGTGCTGGAGGCGGGCGACCGGGTGGTCCTCTTCACGGACGGGGCGAGCGAGGCGCGCGGCGGTCCTGCTCAAACGGACGAGCAGTTCGGGGAGGACCGGCTGGCCGAGTTGGTCGTGGCGAATCGGGAGCTCTCCGCGCAGGGGCTGCAGGCGGTGCTGGTGGAAGCGATCTCAACCTTCAGCGCAGGCGAGCTGGAGGATGACCTGACCCTGGTGGTGCTCTCGGTGGAGCCCTGAAAATATTTTCTTCCACCTATTGACGTTTATTGCAATCCGCAATATATTGCAAATTGCAATGACACTCGGACAAAAACTCGCCCGCCTCCGCGCGCTGGAAGGTCATGCGCGCGGCCTGGGCCGGGAGCTCACTCAGAATGAAGTCGCGCTCGGCGTGCGGGAGCTGGGGGGGCAGATCAGCCAGTCCTACGTCTCCCAGCTGGAGAGCGGGGCCCGGGTGCACATGACCAGCAACACCCGCCTCCTGCTCTCGCGCTTCTTCCGGGTCCATCCCGGCCACCTGGTCGACGATCCGGAAGACGCGGTGCCCGACGCGCTGCTGCACATCAAGCCGCGCCGGCAGGTGGACGACGAGATCGACCTCTGGCTCATCGAGGCGTCGGAGCAGTTCCGCCGCGACCCGGAGCTGAGCCGCGCCCTGGTGCAAATCGCCAAGCACGAGCAATCGCGCGAGTGCCTGATCCTTCTCGGCGCCATCGTGGAGAACAAGATCCTCATCCAACGGCTCGTCGAGCGGCTCACGCCGCCGCCCGCGGGGCGCAAGCGCCGCCGGCCCGGCGAGGAAGTGTGATCGGAGGCAATGCGTCCATGACGTGGAGCACCGTGTATCTCGTCTGTTTTCTCTGCGGTTTCGGCCTGAGCGTCATCTCGTTCGTCTCGGGTCTGGACCGGGTCGACTTCTTCGACCACATCTTCGGCCTGGCCCGCGGCCACGGCTTCGGGCACGGGCATGGCCACGCGCTCGGCCACGGCCACGGCGGTCACGCCCAGGCGCACGGCCACGGCGCGAAGGCGGCCGGCAAGAACATGGTGAGGGCGACGCCGGTGCAGCAGCAGGATGCGGCGCCGCACGTTTCCGCGCTGAACATGACCGCGCTGACGGCGTTCGTCACCTGGTTCGGCGCCGGCGGCTTCGTGCTGCAGCGGACGACCAGCCTGCCCGACCTCGTGATCACCGCCGGCGCGGTCGGCACCGGCTTCGTGGGGGGCTCCCTCATCAACCGCTTCATGCGCATGCTGGTGCGCGGCGAGCGCCGCGCGCAGCGCCTGACCTGGCAGGGCACCCTGGCCAACGTGACGATGCCCATCCGCAAGGGCGGCACGGGCGAGATCGTCTTCACGCACGACGGCACCCGCCAGGTGGCCGGCGCGCGCGCCGACAACGGCGAGGCCATCGACAAAGGGACCGAGGTCATCGTGACCCGTTATGACAAAGGCATCGCGTACGTGTGTACGTGGGACGAGCTCGAGGCAATCACGCCGCAGAGCTGACAAGGAGAGACCATGTTTTTCGGCATTTCGCTCACTGTCTGGGTTGTCGTCGGCGCCATCGCCGGATCGATGATGCTGTTCAGTTTCCTATCGAAGATGTATCGCAAGGCCGGTCCGAACGAGGCGTTCATCGTCTTCGGTCTGGGCGGCACGCGCGTCATCAAAGGCGGCGGCACCCTGGTCTTTCCGATGGTGCAGAACTACCGCTCCCTCTCGCTGGAGCTGATGTCGTTCGACGTTGCGCCGCAGCAGGACCTCTACACGAAACAGGGCGTCGCGGTGACCGTCGAGGCGGTGGCGCAGATCAAGGTCAAGTCCGATCAGGTCTCCATCGCCACGGCGGCCGAGCAGTTCCTGACCAAGACGCCGCCGCAGCGTGAGGGCCTGATCCGCCTGGTGATGGAAGGCCACCTGCGCGGCATCATCGGCCAGCTGGCGGTCGAGGAGATCGTCAAGCAGCCGGAGATGGTGGCGGACCGGATGCGCGGCACGTGCGCGGACGACATGAACAAGATGGGCCTGGAGGTCGTCTCCTTCACGATCAAGGAAGTGCGGGACAAGAACGACTACATCGCGAACATGGGCCGGCCGGACATCGCCCGCATCAAGATGCAGGCCGACATCGCGGCGGCGGAAGCGGAGCGCGACACGGCCATCAAGCGCGCCGAGGCGCAGCGTGAGGCGGCCATCGCGCAGGCGGATGCGGACAAGCAGCGCGTGCTCGCCCAGTCGCTCTCCATGGCCGCCCAGGCCGAGGCCCAGCGCGACCTGGAGATCAAGCGCGCGCAGTACACGGAGCTGGTCAAGCGCCAGCAGGCCCAGGCCGACAAGTCGTACGAGATCCAGTCGCAGATGATGCAGCAGCAGGTGGTGGCCGAGTCGGTGCGCGTCATCCAGATCGAGAAGGAAGCGCAGGTGAAGGTGCAGGAAGCGGAGATCCTGCGCCACGAGAAGGAGCTCATCGCCACGGTGCTCAAGGGCGCCGAGATCGAGCGCGCCCGCATCGAGACGCTCGCTTCGGCCGAGCGCCAGCGCCTGATCACGGAAGCGGACGGCCGCGCGAACTCGCTCCGGGCCCAGGGTGAGGCCGAGGCGGAGATCATTTTCAAGAAGGGCGAGGCCGAGGCGAAGGCGATGAACGTCAAGGCCGAGGCTTACCTGGAGTGGAACCAGGCCGCCGTGGTGGACAAGCTGATCACCAACATGCCGGAGATGGTGAGGGCCCTCGCCTCGCCGCTGGCCAACATCGACCGGATCACGGTCATCTCCAACGACAGCCACGCCGCCGGCGCGAACAAGATCACCGGCGATCTGACCGCCATCGCCTCCCAGGTGCCGGCGCTCTTCGAGGCGCTCTCCGGGATGCAGATGAGCGAGCTGCTCTCGAAGGTGAAGCTGATCGGCGACAAGGTGGCGAAGGTGGAAGGCCCGGCGACCGTCGTGCCCCCCACGCTGCCGGTCGCGGACAAGCGGCCGACCACGTAAGGTAGGGCCGGCTCTCAGCCGGCCCAATCGCCGCATATCGGATCTGCCATGTTTTGGGCCGGCTGAGAGCCGG
>DASYMJ010000121.1:0-7769 GCA_036009105.1 Thermoanaerobaculia bacterium
TGAGCTCGGACAGGAAGGGGACGTCGCTCGAGTACACGAGGTAGCGGTCCATGGCGTGGAAGAACCACAGCGTGGCGTCGGCCGTGTGATACAGCCCCTCGTGCGCTCCCTCGGGGAACAGGTTGGGGATCAGGCCGTCGCGGATGTGGTGGGCGAAGGTCTGCAGGATCGCGCGCGCCTCGTTGTGGCGTCCGGTGGTCAGGGTCAGCCCCTCGAGGCTGATCATGGTGTCGCGCCCCCAGTCGGTGAACCAGTGATAGCCGGCGATGACCGTGCGCGGCGAGTCGCCGGCCGCCGCCATGCGCGCCTCGTCCGCGGCGCGCGTGCGCGGCGCGATGAGGAACTGGTCGGCGGCGAGCACGAGCTGCGCGGCGATATCGTCCCCGGCGGCGTTGCCGGCCATGGACAGCAGGCGGTTGCGCCGAGCGCCGTCCGTCGCGAGCACGTCCGCGAGAGTCATCGCCTGCACGACCGCCCACGGTTCCACCGACGCCACGAGCGCCGCATCGGCGTCGCGCTCGAGGGCGAGGTGAATCACGCCCGGGCTCCACAGCGGCCCTTCGTGCTCGTACCCGCGGCTCTTCTCCAGGCGATAGATCACCTGCTCGACGTCCTGCGGCTCGACGTCCAGTCCCGCGCTGCGCCCGACGATGGCGAGGCGCAGCGGCGGATGCGACGCGCTCTCCGCGATCTCGATGTTCGCCCCGTCCGTACGCACCGTCCACCCCTTCGCCGGCTCGCCCAAAAGGCCCTCGTGCGCGCGGAAGTTGAGCGATGGGCGCAGGCGCAAGGCCAGCCCCTGCGGGCCCTCCAGCAGGCGGTAGATGATCCAGGTCGTGTTCTGCGCGTTCGGCATGACCACGCGCTTCTCCAGGCGGATACCGCCGCCTGAGAAGCGCCACACCGGCACACCGCATTCGAGGACGAACTCCTCCAGGAACTCCGGATTGGGGTAGGTGACCGCGCGGCCGCTCTCGTCACCGCTGAGGAGCCACGTCGTGCCGTCCGGCGCGACGAGATGCTCTTCGAGGTGATTGAGCATCATGGTGCGGCCCAGCGGCGCGGGCAGCGCGGCGATCAGCTTGCCGTGAAAGCGGCGCGTGCAGACGCCGCCGATAGTGCCCGCGGCGTAGCCGCCGAGGCCGTTGGTGACGAGCCACTCGCGCTCGACGAGCTCTGCCAGCGGCTCGCCGCGGCGCCAACCGACCTGCACCGGACCGGCGTTCACGGCGGCACGAGGGTGCGGAACGCATGCCCGCGCGCATTTTGCAAAGCACGCAGGACGAAGATGGCGCAGGTCAGGCGACGATGGTCCGCGGGGGCGGAGATTCAGGACGGCGGGGTGCACTTTCGGGTCTGGGCTCCGCGGCGCGAGCGCGTGGCGGTCGTCCTCGAAAACCGGGAGGTGCCGCTGCAGCGCGAGAGCGACGGCTTCTTCGCCGGACTGGTGGACGACATCGGCGCCGGCGCCCTCTACCGCTTTCGTCTCGATGACGACGCCACGCTCTATCCCGATCCTGCCTCGCGCTTTCAGCCCGAGGGGCCGCATGGGCGGTCGCAGGTGGTCGATCCCGGCGCGTTTGCGTGGCACGACGAGCAGTGGCCGGGGGTGAGCGCGAAGGGGCAGGTGCTGTACGAGATGCACGTCGGCACGTTCACGCGGGAAGGGACGTGGGCGGCCGCCGCGCAAGAGCTGCAACGCCTCCGCGACACCGGCATCACGCTGATCGAGATGATGCCGGTCAACGCCTTTGCGGGGAGGTTCGGCTGGGGCTACGACGGCGTCGATCTCTGGGCGCCGACGCAGCTCTACGGCTCGCCGGATGACCTGCGCGCCTTCATCGACACCGCGCACCGCACCGGCCTCGGCGTAATCCTCGACGTGGTCTACAACCACCTCGGGCCGGACGGCAACTTCCTCCCCCGGTTCTCGCCGCAATACTTCACCAAAAAGTACCCCAACGAGTGGGGAGAGAGCATCAACTTCGATGATGAAGGGAGCGCGGCGGTGCGCGAGTTTTTCGCGGACAACGCGGCGTACTGGATCGCCGAGTTTCATCTGGACGGCCTGCGCATCGACGCGACGCAGGCGATGCCGGACCAATCCGGTGGGGACCCCTCACCCGGCCTTCGGCCACCCTCTCCCGGCAGCGCGGCGGGGAGAGGGATTCTTGCACCCGACCGTCTTCCCGGGGGCGAGCATGTGCTGGTGGAGATCGCCCGCCGGGCGCGCCAGGCGGCAGGCGCGCGCTCGATCTTCATCGCCGGCGAGAACGAGCCGCAGGACGTGCAGCTCTTCGAGCAAGGCATCGACGCGCTGTGGAACGACGACTTTCACCATTCGGCCGCCGTCGCCCTGACCGGGCGCACCGAGGCATACTTTTCCGACTATCGGGGCGCGCCGCAGGAGCTCTTCTCCGCGGTCAAACGAGGGTTCCTCTATCAGGGGCAGTGGTACGCCTGGCAGAAGAAGCGGCGCGGAACGCCGACGCGCGGAGTGGAGGCCCATCGCTTCATCTGTTTCCTGGAGAATCACGACCAGCTGGCCAATACCGGAACCGGCGCGCGGATCCGCACCCGCACCTCGCCCGGCCGCTATCGCGCGATGATGGCGCTGCTCCTGCTCGGCCCGTGGACGCCGATGCTCTTTCAGGGACAGGAGACCGGCTCGACGCGGCCCTTCACCTACTTTGCGGATCACAACGCCGAGCTCGCGCCGCTGGTGGCGAAAGGGCGGCGGGAGTTCCTCCAGCAGTTCCCCTCGCTGGCGGCGCGGGAGATGCGGCAGTCCCTTCCCGAGCCGCACGACCGCGCCGCCTTCGAGGCGTGCAAGCTCGCCTCATCGGCAGACCCTCACCTGGAGCGCCTCGTTCGCGATCTCCTCGAGTTGCGCCGCGATCCGGCGTTTGCGCGGCAGCGGGCGGACCTGCTCGACGGCGCGGTGCTCTCCGGCGCGGCGTTCGTGCTTCGCTTCTTCCTGGAAGACGGCGCCGACCGGCTCCTCCTGCTCAACCTCGGATGCGATCATCGCCTCGCCGTCGCGCCCGAGCCGCTGCTGGCGTCACCGGCCGGCCGCGAGTGGAAGCTGCAGTGGTCGAGCGAGTCGCCCGAATACGGCGGCGAGGGGACGCCGCCGGTGGAAGAGGAAGGGCGCTGGTTCCTGCCCGGTGAGTGCGCGGTGGTCCTGCGCTCCTGAGCCAACTGCACGTCCGCGAACCGTACGTGACCGGCGGGGCTGACGTAGACGTTCTTCACCTTGCCCGTGGGCCAAGCCGGTCTGCTTCATCCGCTGGACGGTGGTGCCGGGCGCAGCGGTCCGGTCCGTTTGTTACGGAGCCGTAGCTCCCGTTTGGCCTGCCACGTCAGGGGTTTCCCTGAGGGACGGAAATAACCAGACGGAGGATTCTGCACACGGTCCCAATGCGAAAACCTGCTCCCCCGAACGACATCGTCCTGATCATCGACCCCGATGAATCGATCCGTAAAATGATGAGCGCGGTACTGCGGCGGGCGGGGTTCGCCACCCGCTCGGTGGGCACTCTGAACGGCGCCGCCCTGCTGCTCAGCCGGACCAAGGTGGACGCCATCGTGCGCGACGTCAATCTTGCACCGGCGGTGCGGGCCGAGGCGATGCAGCAACTCGCCGCCACCGCCCGGGAGATCCTGTGGCGGACGGTCATCGCCACCACGTCAGGACCGGTCGACCTGACCGCCATCGAGTGCTTCGCCGTGATCCGCAAGCCGTTCGACATCGACCAGCTCGTCCGGGTGGTCCGCGCCTGCGTGGAGCGGAACCGCACCGAGGAGCACGTCACCATGGACGTCCAGGCGCTGCAGCGTTTCGTCTCCAACGCGGCCGACCTGCGCCGCGTATTTGCCGCGCCCACTGCCTCGCCGCGCGAGCTGCTGCTGCGCAGCGAAATGAGGCGCACCATTTTGGAGCTCTCCGCGGCATTGTCTGAGGCGGCGCGAGCCGAGCCGAGCCGCACGCGAGCGGCGGCGTTTCAAACGGCTTCCGCCGTGGCGGCCGAGCTCGTGACGCGGCCGATGGACGCCGAGCGGCGGCACGGGCACTGAGAACGGCTACCGCTCCAGCCAGCCCTGGGCCAGGGCGAAGCGGACCAGGTCGGCGCGGTTGGTGATCTCCAGCTTCTGCATCGCGTTCGTCTTGTGCGTCTCCACCGTCTTCACGGTGATGCCGAGCAGCGCGGCGATCTCCTTGTTCGTGTGGCCGTAGGCGACCATGGTCAGCACCTCCCGCTCGCGGACGGTCAGCTCGTCCGAGCCGGCGCCGCGCATCGGGCGCGCGCCGGCCTCGACCACCTTGGCGGCCACGGCGGGATCGAGATACGTCCCGCCGCCGACCACCGTGCGGATGGCGGTGATCAGCACGTCGCCGGCGGTCTGCTTCAGCACGTAGGCATTGGCGCCGTTCTGGAGCATCTGCTGCACGTAAGCCTTCTCACCGTGGCGGGTGAGCGTGACGATCTTCGTCTCGGGAAGCTTGGCGTGGAGCTCCTGCGCGACCTGCGAGCCGGTCGCGTCCGGCATGGAGATGTCGAGCACCACCACGTCCGCCCCGCCGGCCGCGGCGATGGCGCGTGCCGCGCCGCGGCCGCGCTCGGTTTCGCCGACCACGCGCATGTCGCGCTGGGCGTCGACGAGGAGGCGCAGGCCCTGCCGCAGCACGCCGTGGTCGTCGATGAGGAACACGCGAATCTGGGTCATCCGTCCGTCCGCATCAGCGGGACGCGGATGTAGACGGTCGTTCCGCGGCCCGGCATGGACTCGATGTTGAAGCTGCCGCCGATCAGGGAGACACGCTCGCGCATGCCGAGAAGGCCGAAGCGACTACGTCCGCTTCGGCCGTCGCCGTCGCCGTCGCCGTCGCCGTCGCCGTCGCCGTCGCCGTCGCCGTCGCCGTGCCGGAAGCCGGCGCCGTCATCCTCCACGATCATCTGCACCTGCTCGCGGTGGTGCTCGATGATCACGCTGACGTTCTTCGCCGCCGCATGTTTCCAGATGTTCGTCAGCGCCTCCTGCAGGATGCGGTAGAGCGTCGTCTCGATGGCATCGGGCAGCCGCTCGCCGTCCGTGCCGGTGGCGTGCACGTCGGCGCGGATGCCGCTCGCCTCGGTGAACTGCTCGGTGAGCGCGCCGATGGCGCCGGCCAGGCCGACGTCGTCCAGCACGGGCGGGCGGAGCTCGAGGGTGAGGCGGTCCACGCTCCGGTCGATCTCGCTCACGATCTGCTGCATGCGCTGCAGGTTCCCGTTCGACGGCTGCATCGCCTCGAGACCGACCTTCAGCGCGGTGAGATGCTGCCCAAGCCGGTCGTGCAGCTCGCGCGCGATGCGCTGCCGCTCCTCCTCCTGGCTGGAGACGATGCGCCGGAGCAGCCGCTCGCGCTCCTGGGCCAGCTGTTTGCGGTCGGTGATGTCCTGCAGCAGGCCCATCACGGCGTAGACCGTGCCGTCCGCCGAGCGCAGCGGCGCCGGGAAGATGCTGACGCACAGCGTGGTGCCGTCGTTGCGCCGCAGCCGCGTCTCGTAGCTCCGCGGCGCGGCGTCGGCCGACATGGCGTCGAGCAGACTGCTCTCCCCGGTGCTGGTCTGCTCCGCCACGTCGGCCAGCGGTCTGCCGACCACCGTCTCCGCGCGGAGGCCGAACATCTGCTCCGCGGAAGCGTTCCACGTCACCACGTTGCGCTGTTCGTCGATGGTGACGATGGCCAGGGGCGAGGAGTCGATGATGGCCTGGAGCATGGCCGTCGCCTTGCGCAGCTCGGCCGTGCGCTCGGTGACGCGCTGCTCGAGCTCCTCCCGCGAGCGGCGCAGCGCTTCGGTGGCGTGCTTCCGCTCGGTGATGTCGAGGAAGGTCACGACGACGCCGTCGATGCGATCCTCGGCCGTCCGGTAAGGAAGCAGGCGCATCAGATGCCAGCGGCCGTCGCGCGTCTCCACCTCCCGCTCCACCGTATGCAGGTGCTCGATCACCCGCTCCACGTCGGCGCCCAGGTCGTCCACCATGAGCTTGCTCCTGATGTCGAGCAGCGAGCGGCCCACGTCCGTGGCGATGAGGTTGAAGATGTCCCGCGCGCGGGGGGTGAAGAGTTTCACCCGCAGCGTCCGGTCGATGAAGATCGTGCCGATCTCGGTCGAGCTGATCAGGTTCCGCATGTCGTTGTTCGCGTGGCTGATCTCGTCGATCTTGACCTTCAGCTCCTGGTTCACCGTCTGCAGCTCTTCGTTCACCGAGCGGAGCTCTTCCTGGCTGGTCTCCAGCTCCTCGGCCGTGGAGCGGAGCTCCTCGTTCATCGCCTGCAGCTCTTCGTTGGCCGCCTTCGCCTCCTCGGCCTGCACCTCGTACTGCTCGATGGTCAGGCGCATCTGCGATTTGAGGCGGACCAGTTCCTCCTCCAGCTGGCGCGCCGCCGGCTCGGCGGAGGTGACCTCGCGCGGAGCGGCGATGTCCACGCTTCCGCGGCCTTCCTCGAACAGGACGAGGAAGTAGCCGCGGACGGGGTCGCCCTCGCGAAGGGCGGGACGGACGATCAGGTTGATCGTCTCCGGACGCTCGCCGGTGTTGACGACCAGGCCGCTGGCGACGACGGCGATGCGCTTCTGCGCGGCCTGCAGCAGGGCGGTGCGGAGGTCGATGCGCAGCTCGGTGCGGATGACCTGCAGGAGGTTGAGGGAGGCGTCGCCCACCGCGAACTGGAGGTAGCGTCCGGCCCGCTCGGAGAGATGGACGATCTCGTACCGGTCGTCGACGATGAGGGAGGGCGGCGCGTACTCCTCCAGCAGCCGCTGGTGCAGGTCGAGCGGGGCCAGGCGGACGCCGGTCGCGTCGCGCTGTTCGGCCGTGCTCGCGGCCGCATTGCGCAGCGCGACGCCCGCGGTGAGCGGCGCCGGCACCGGCAGCGGAACGACGCGCGCCACGGCGCGGCTCTGGTAGACGTGGCTCTCCTTGTCCACCACGGCAAAGAGCTGTCCCGCCGCGTCCACCCCTTCGGCCGTGCCGAGGAGGAGATAGCCGTTCGGCACGAGGGCGAAATGCAGCACCTCCATGGCCCGCTGCTGCGCCGTCCGGTTCAGGTAGATGAGGACGTTGCGGCAGGAGACCAGGTCGAGGTGGGAGAAAGGCGGATCCTTGAGCAGGTTGTGGGGGGCGAAGAGGACCAGCTCGCGCAGCTCCCGCCGCACTCGGTAGCCGTCCTGCACCTTCACGAAGTAGCGGCGCAGGCGTTCGGGCGAGACGTCCGCCGTTTCGGCGACGGTGTAGAAGCCGCTGCGGGCCATGGCGATCGCGGCCTCGTCCAGGTCGGTGGCGAAGATCTGGATCAGTGGCGGCGCCTCCAGCGTGCGGGCGTGCTCGGCCAGCAGGATGGCCACGCTGAACGCCTCTTCGCCGGTGGCGCAGGCGGCGACCCAGACGCGCACCGAGTCGGCCGGCCCCTTGCCCTCGAACAGGGACGGGATGTGCGCCTGCAGCGCCTCGAAGCAGTCCGGGTCCCGGAAGAAGTTGGTGACGCTGATCAACAGGTCCTGCAGCAGCGCGGTGCATTCGCCGGATCGCGTGCGCAGGCAGTTCAGGTAACCGATGAGGTTGTCCACGCCGTTGACCTGCATTCGCCGGCCGATGCGGCGCAGCACGGTGGCGCGCTTGTAGTTCCTGAAGTCGCGGCCTGTCCTGGTGTGCAGGAAGGTGAGCACGTCGCGCAGTTCGGCTTCGTCCGGCCGCTCCGGCGCCGGCAGCTGCGTCTCGTC
>DASYMJ010000122.1:0-4599 GCA_036009105.1 Thermoanaerobaculia bacterium
CCCCCCCCGCCCCCCTCCCGCCCACCTACGACGGCGAGGTTCGCTACGTCGACACGCAGGTCGGGCGCCTCCTCGGCGCGATCGACCGCGCGAACACGATCGTGGTCGTGGTCGGCGACCACGGCGAGTCCCTCGGCGAGCACGGCGAGCTGACCCACGGCCTCCTTCTTTATGAGCCGACGTTGCACGTGCCGTGGATCGTCGCCGCGCCGGAGGTGAAGGCGCGCAGCGTCGCCGCGCCGGTGAGCTCCGTCGACCTCGCGCCGACCGTCGCCGCGCTGGTCGGCCTGCCGTTCGCGCAGCGCGATGGCCACGATCTGTCGAAGGTATTGCTCGACGGCGCCGAGCCGCCGGCCGCGGAGCTGTACGCGGAGACGGAGTACCCGGCGATCTTCGGCTGGAGCGAGCTGGCCGCGATGCGCCGCGGCGCGATGAAGCTGATCTCGTCACCCAAGCCGGAGCTGTACGACGTCGCGCGCGATCCGAAAGAGACGCGCAACATCCTGAATGACGAACGGCGCTCGTATCGCGATCTCTCCGCGCGGCTGGAGCAAGTGCGCGCCACCGCCGTTCCCGCCCACCCCTCCGCCCTCGACGCCGAGGCGCGCGCGAAGCTGGCCAGCCTGGGGTATGTGGCGCCGGCCGCGCTCGCGACGCCGGCCAACCGGCCGCGCGCGGTGCCGGTGGAGATGGCGCCGCTCTTCCGCGCCTTCGAGGAGGCGACGTGGGCCACGAACGAAGGGCGGCTGGCCGATGCCATCGCGATGCTGCGGCCGATCGTGGAGAAGGATCCGCGCAACCCGGTGTTCCGCGGCTCGCTGGCCCGCGCGCTGCGGCAGCAGGGCGATCTCGGCAGCGCGATCCAGCTCTATCAGGAAGCCGTAGCCATCAATCCCGACGATCCGGAGACCTGGTACAACCTCGCCGTCACGTTGCAGGAGGCGGGGCGGGCGAAGGAAGGCGGCATCGCCGTGCGCGAGGCGATCCGCCGCGATCCGAGCCGCCCGGAGGCGCACAACGCGCTCGGCATCGCGTACTCCTCCGAGGGGAACATGCAGGCGGCGGAGGCGGAGTTCGGGAAGGCGATCGAGATCGATCCGCGAGACGCGCGCGCCTTCAACAACCTCGGCAACGTGTTGCGCGCGGCGGGAAGGGCGGACGAGGCGGCGAAGGCGTACGAGCAGGCGCTCGCCGCGTCACCCAATTACGTCGATGCGCTCAACGGCTTGGGCGTGCTGGAGGTGCAGCGCGACCGGCCGCGGGTCGCGCTGGAGCACTTCGACCGCGCGCTACGGCTCGCGCCGCGCTTCTACGAGGCGCAGCTGAACCGCGGCATCGCCTTGCAGCTGGCGGGCGAGGGGGCGGAGGCGGCGGAGCAGTTCCGGAACCTGCTCGCCGAGCTGCCCAAGAGTGCCGACTTCGATGCCCAGCGCAGCGCCGCCAGGCAGCTTCTGAGCGCGCTGGAGCGGCAGCGGGGGTGAGCCGCGGACTGGGGTGGGCGAACCCCGCATATCGCTGCATCCGAAACGATTCGGCCTGCGAAAGTTTGCGCGGGTGCTGTTCCGGGCACGGCGTTTTGTCTTATAGTGAGCGCCAAATTCGCTCCGTCATTTATTCAAATTTACGAGGAGGCCCAGGATGCCCAGTCGTACCCGCTCACGTTCCTTACTCCTGCTCCTGTTGCTGTTGTCACTCGCCGTTGCCGGCGCTGCGTTCGCGCAGTCGACGGGCGGCAATCTCACCGGCCGCGTGGTCGACGAAACGGGCGCCGCGCTGCCCGGCGTCACCGTCACCGCGACGAACGACGCTACGGGCTCGAACCGTACCGTCGTCACCAACTCGGACGGTACGTACCGCCTGCAGTCGCTGCAGCCCGGCACGTACACCGTCGTGGCCGACCTGTCCGGCTTCGCCACCGTCACGACGAAGAACGTGCAGATCAACGTCGCGTCGGAGACGCCGCGCGACATCACGCTCAAGCAGTCGGCCGTGAAGGAGCAGATCACGGTCACGGCCGAGGCGCCGCTCGTGGCGACCTCGCCGAGCGTCGGCACCGTGGTCAGCCAGCAGGAGCTGGAGAACCTGCCGCTCAACGGCCGGCAGTTCGCGAACCTCGGCTCGCTCGCGCCGGGCACCTCGCTCTCGGTCAACAGCGATCCGACCAAGCCGGGCCAGCTCACCATCGCCCTCAACGGCGGCAGCGGCCGCAACGTCAACTTCCTGGTTGACGGCGGCGACAACACCGACGACACGATCGGCGGCGCGCTGCAGAACTTCAACATCGAAGCGGTGCAGGAGTTCAAGATCCAGACGATGCAGTACAAGGCCGAGTACGGCCGTTCGTCCGGCGGCGTGCTGAGCGTCGTCACCAAGACCGGCACGAACGACTTCTCCGGCTCCGCCTACGAGTTCTACCGCTCCAAGGGTCTGAACTCGCCGACCGTCGTGGAAGACCAGGCCGGCGCCAAGAATCCGTATCGCCGCGACCAGTACGGCGCCTCCTTCGGCGGCCCGATCGTCCGCGACCGCGCGCACTTCTTCGCCACCTACGAGAAGACCAAGCGCACCACCAGCTACGTGGTCGACACGCCGCTTCTGCCGGCGTTCAACGGCCAGGCCATCACCCTCCCTTTCCAGGACGAGCTCCTCACGGCGAAGGCCACCACCGACTTCACGCCGAAGCAGTTCCTGCAGGTGCGCTACGGCTACCAGAAGAACTCGGACAAGTACGGCGCCAGCGCGCTGACCGCGCCGACGGCGCTGGGCACGATCTCCAACAAGTACTCCTCGATCCTGGCCGGCCACACCTGGCAGCTCTCGAACGATCGCTTGAACGAGTTCGTCTACCAGTACACCGACTTCAAGAACCTGATCTCGGCCGACTCGGACGATCCGTACATCATTTTCCCCTCCGGCGCGGCCAGCGGGCAGAGCCCGAACACGCCGCAGTCGACGCTGCAGAAGAAGCATCAGTTCAAGGATGACTTCAGCTGGTCGTCGCAGCTCGGCGGCCGCCGCAACGACTTCAAGGCCGGCCTGCAGTACATCAACGAGCCGACGCTGGCGGGCGACTTCACCGTCGGCACCACCGGCACCTACACGCTGCTGGAAGACCGCATCGGCTCGCCGGTCAACAGCATCGTCTTCACCGGCGGCTTCTCCGGCGTCTCCACGCCGATCAAGCAGTACAACACCTACTTCCAGGACGACATCGCGATCAACCCGCGCCTGACCATCAACGCCGGTCTGCGCTATGACCTCTGGACCGGTTTCGATCTCGACCAGTCGCTCAATCCGAACCTGGCCGTGGTGCAGAGCGCCGCGGTGCAGTCGAAGTTCGGCGGCGTCGACTGGATCAACGACTTCGCGAACGGCGGCGGCACGAAGCTGTCCAACGACAAGAACAACTGGAGCCCGCGCCTCGGCTTCACGTACGACCTGACCGGCACGTCGAAGAGCATCCTGCGCGGCGGCGTCGGCCGTTACTACGACTTCCCGTACACGAACGCCACGATCCTCTTCCCGTCCAGCGCGGTGCAGTCCCTGTACGGCGTGGTCTATCAGTTCAACGCGCCCCCCAACCAGGGCATCCGCAACCCGGACGGCTCGTTCTTCCAGCCCGGCCAGCCGCTGCCGCCGAACCAGATCTCCGGCAACCTGTCGGACCGCAGCACGAACGAGCTCGCCTCGCCGACGCTGGCCACGCCGTACTCGGATCAGCTCTCCATCGGCTACTCGACCGAGGTCACGAACTACCTCGGCCTCAACTTCGAAGCGGTCAGCATCCGCTACGACGATATCCCGTTCCGTTTCCGCGCGAACCCGATCGTCAATGGCGCGCGCGTCCTTCCGGCGCCGGTTCCGACGAACGGCTTCCGTCTCTGGTACGGCAAGGGCCACGCGGAGTACGACGGTTTCAACATCGGCTTCCACTCCCGCATCGGCTCGCAGTTCGAAGCGCAGGGCTTCTACACCCTGTCCAAGTCCCGCGGCAACATCCTGGCCGGCGCGGACGAATTCCGGGTCAACGATCCGGGCTTCCAGCCGGACGTGACGTCGAACGTCACGCCCGATCCCTTCGACCCGGACTGCCCGCGCTGCAGCGGCCCGCTCGACACCGATGCCCGTCACCGCGTGACGCTCAGCACCGTCTATCGCGCGCCGCTCGGCATCAACGTCTCCGGCATCCTCCGCTACCGCTCGGCGCTTCCGTACACGGTGCTCGCCACCGGCAACAACAGCGGCCGCGCCGCCGGCCTCTGCGGCACGGCGACCACGTCCGCCTGCACGGACAGCAAGATCGACCTCGACGGCAACGGCTACGCCAATGACATCGCCACGGGCCACAGCCTGAACGATGCGCGCGGCGCCTCCATGTCGCAGGTCGACCTCCGCCTCTCCAAGGAGTTCCGCTTCGGCGGCAACATGGGCATCGAGGCCATCGCCGAGGTGTTCAACCTGTTCAATGCGAAGAACGAGGCGAAGTTCAACCGCCTCGGCCAGCCGGGCGCTTTCGCCGGTACCGATCCGGCCCAGCCCGACCAGCGCGTCGCGCAGCTCGGTCTGCGCGTGCGGTTCTAAGGTTTTCGAGCGTTTGCA
>DASYMJ010000123.1:0-7883 GCA_036009105.1 Thermoanaerobaculia bacterium
CGCGGCGCGCAGAGAGGGATCCTCGGCGTTGTACTTTTTCTGGACCGAGCCGTCGGCGCCGGCCACGTACCATACCGGGTTCGACTCATTCACGGCACCGCCATTGCTTTGCATGGAGCGCAGTCCGTCCTGGCTCCAGGCCGGAATCCAGACGGCGACGCGGAAGGCCGCGTGGGCGGAAAGAGAACTGCCGAAAACGGCCAACGCCAAAATGAACGCGCGTGTGCGCATGAGACGCTCCTTTGCGCGCGACCCGATGCAAAGGAACGCCTTCTAAGGAAGGCACTACGTTCGGCAGTTCAGCCATCTGGCATCACCAGATCTGGAACTTTGCGCCCCCCGGTCACCCGAGGTTTGCCTTTGTCGTGGATCGCGACTTATCTGAACTTCGCGAATCAAAATAACACGAGCGGGCTGCGCATTCCAGCTCAGCCGTACCGGGCGGGCAGCGAGAGAACCTGATCAGCTGTAGCGCGGTACCAGCCGTCCTCCCGCTCGCCGCCCGCTACAATCTCGCGATGCATGTCTGGCGCTCCCGTCTCGCCACCTGGTTCGCGCCGCTGGCGCGGCGCTGTCCGATCTCGCCGAACGCGATCACCATCATCGCCCTGCTGCTCAACGTCGTCGCGGCGGCATGTCTCTACCTCGGCGCGCAACGGCCCCTGCTCTTTCTCGTGGCCATCGTCTTCATCGCCGTCGGCGGACTGCTCGATGCGTTCGACGGCATCGTGGCGCGGGAGCAGCAGCGGCAGACCAGGTACGGCGACTTCCTCGACCACTTCGCCGACCGGGTCAGCGACGTGCTCGTCTCCGCCTGCTGGATGATGGGCAATGGCGTGCACACGGAGCTGACCATCGCCACCATCGTGATCATCATGCTCAACGGCTACATCGGGACGCAGATCGAGGCCACCTGGCGGGAGCGCAACTACGACTCGGTGGGGCGCGGCGAGTTCGTGCTGGCCCTGATCGTCTACCCCATCGTCTCCTACATCCTCTTCACGAACGGCTGGGCCGATCTGCACATCCAGGAGTGGATGACCCTCGTCCTCGTCGCCTTCGGCCTGGTCGGCATCGGCCAGCGCTTCGTCATCGCGGCGCGGCTGGAGAGGTCGTGAGCGTCCGCCATCATCTACTGAGCGGCGATCCGATCCTCTTTGCACCCGGCCGCAGCGAGCGGCCCAACGCCTTCGGCACGGCCGCCGAGGAGGGTTGCCCCTTCTGTCCCGGGCAGGAGGAGCAGACGCCGCCCGCCGTGGCGGCGGTGGGCGAGCCGTGGCGGGTGCGCGTCTTTCCGAACAAGTACCCGGCCAGCGGGCGGCACGAGGTGATCGTCGAGTCGCCCGATCACGACGCGCAGTTCGAAGACATCGCCGAGGCCGCGGCGGTGGTGAAGACGTACCGCGAGCGCTACGCGGCGGCGAGCAAGCATGCAGCCTACGCGGCGCTGTTCAAAAACCACGGCCCGCTGGCCGGTGCGTCGCTGCGGCACATTCATTCGCAACTGCTGGCCACCCCCTTCCTCCCGCCCCGCATCGCCCGCGAGCAGGCGGCCTTCCGCCGCGACCGCTGCCCGCTATGCGACGCCATGCGCGGCCACCTCATCGAGGAGAACGGCAGTTTCGTGCGCGTCGCGCCGGAGGGCTCGACCATGTCGTATCAGCAGTGGCTGATTCCGAAGCGCCACGGGGCGGACCTCACCACCCTGGAAAGCGACGAAGATCTGGCCGCGATGCTCCAGGCCGCGGCGGCCGGGATGCGCCGCCTGGCCGGCTCGTACAACTGGATCTTCCTCAACTTCCCCGGCGCGCCGCGCGCGCACTGGTACGTCGAGCTCTTCCCCCGCTTCGGCGCGGTGGCCGGCTACGAGCTCGGCACCGGCACGTTCATCGAGGTGGTCGATCCGGTGCGGACGGTGGAGGCGATGCGATGATCCCGGCGTGCGCCGCTGAGATGGTGCTCCGAAGCTACGACGGCTGGCGCTGAGTCATGAACTGGTCGAGATGGTCGTACGCCTGGCGCAATGCGTCGGAGGGCGTGCGGATCTCGGCGAACGCGTCGCGGTAGATGAGCGCGATGCGCTGCATGTTCTGCTCGCGCACCGCATACAGCAGCTCGCGCAGCGCCTCGGCCTCGCGCGGCGGGAAGTCGGTGCGGGCCAGCTCGCGCTCGAGCAGCGTCTGCGCCACGCGCAACTGCACGCCGTCATCCACCTTGTGCGCGGCGGTCGTGGCGGAGGTGGCGGGCGGGTGGGCGGTGGGGGTGGTGGGGGCGGCGGCGAGCGCGCGGCCGTCGAGCGGCGTCTGATGGCCCATCTCCACCGAGCCGGGCAGCTCCTTGAGCTGGGAGGTGAACTTGCCCATCATCAGGAAGAGCTCTTTCTCGTTGGCGAAGTTGCCCACCAGACGCGCCGTGCGGGCGATCTCCAGCTGCTCGGATTCCAGCAGCATGATGTAGGCGCGCGCCTTGTCTTCCAGCGCCACGCGCCGCGCGTGCACCTTCCACGCGGTGAGCGAGCCCTGGACGAAACACGCCTGCGCCGCGCGGACGCTCACCGCCTCGACGTTCACGTTCTCTTCGATGCGGATGGAGCCGTTCGTCGACTCCAGCTCCGAGTAGTTGCCGGAGTTCTGGATGACCAGGTTGCCGGGGGTTTTGATGGAGAGCTGTCCGTGAGCATTGACGCGGATTTCCGTTCCGCGGGGGATGATCATGGTGGGGAAATTGGATTGCTCGGCGGCTGCGGTCATCACACCCTCCTACGCCCGATGAATGCCGATGGCAGCGGATCGAAGTCCTTGTACTCCTTCACCGTCCGCGCTTTGATCAACAGGGAAGCCTCATTGTTCCACTGGTAATTGAGGATGTAAATCCGCGGGTCGACCGGCGCGTACGTGCCGGGGAGCTCCAGGTCGCTGCGGATCTCGTAGTGCAGGTGGGAGTTCGTGCTCCAGCCGGTCGAGCCGACCGTGGCGATGATCTCCCCCTGCCGCACCTGCTGCCCCGACTTCACCTTCGTGGTGTCGCAGTGGCCGTAGATGGTGATGAAGCGGTCGGAGTGATTCACCACCACGACGTTGCCGAAGCGCCACCAGGCCACGCTCTGGGAGATCGGATAGCGGCCGGCGAAGCTGACCACGCCGTCCGCGGTGGCGTAGATCGGCGTGCCGGTCGGCGCGGAGAGGTCGAGGCCCTTGTGGAAGTCGCCCTGCCGGGTGAACGGCGAGATGCGCATGCCGAACGGCGAGGTGAGCACGAACTGGTCGGACGGCAGCGGCAGGATGGACGGCGTGTGCCGCACCAGCTCCCGGTTGGCCTGCTCGTACTGGGAGAGCAGGTCGAGCTGCAGCTGCAGGCGCTGCATGGCGTGCTGCAGGGCGATCTCGCGCCGGCGGGCGGCGTCGAGCTCCTTGTCCGCCTCCCCCGCGCGCTGGATGGGGAAGGAGAAGCCGCCCGCGCCGAGGGTCCGTTCCAGACCGTACACGGTGATCAGTTTCTCCACCCGCACCTGGTGCTCCTCCAGCGAGCGCTCCAGGGACGACATCTGGGTCACGTTCTCCCGGAGCCGTTCCCGCTGGATGTCCCGCTCCTGGCGCATGTTGTTGAGGTAATTGGTCTTGTAGACGCGGCGGATGACGGTGGGGGCCGCGGTCATGGAGCCGATGATGGAGGCCAGGACGACCGTCAGCAGACAGATCGCCACGACCACGCGGCGGCGGTCGAAAAACAGGTACCGGACCTTGCGACGGATGTCGCTCGGGTGGATCTGGATCTCGATCATGGTCAGTGCCGCCGAACCGCGGCGGGTCGTTCACTATAGCACACGGTTCGGTGCACTGGTTTTGGTCAGGTGCGAATGCGGCGCTTGAGGAGCGACGGCACCAGCACGACCGCCAGCAGCAGCACGGCGACGATGGCCAGGCGGCCCAGCGCCTCCCCCTGCGACATCGTGTTTTCGTACAGCGCATGCGCCGAATAGGCGAAAACGAAGTTGCTCGGCGCGAGGCCGACGGCGGTGGCGAGGACGAAGTCGGTGAGATGCACGCGCGCCACGCCGGCGCCGTAGTTGATGACCGCGAAGGGGAAGAGCGGGATCAGGCGGAGGATGAGCAGCGACTTGAAGCCGGCGTGATCGACCTGCTTCGCCACCCGCCGGCCGACGCTGCCGAAACGCTCCAGCATCCCCTCCCCCACGAACCGTCCCACCAGGAAGGAAAACGTGGCGCCGAGGACGCCGCCGATCATGGAATAGGTGCCGCCCAAGAGCCAGCCCCAGACCACGCCGGCGGTGATGATGAAGAGGCTGGCCGGCACGGCGAAGATGCAGCCGGCCGCATAAGCGAGGATGAAGAGGATCGGCGCGTACCACAGCCCGCGCAGGTACTCCACGGCGATGACCAGATGCTGCCGGTCCATGTACTGCCTGACCGGTGTGAAATAGAGCGCGGCGACCACGCCGGCGATGACGAGCACCAGCGCGATCTTGATCGCCGTGCGCCCCTTCATTTGCGGCGGCTCACGTGCACGACGGAGTTCTCGTACTGCACCGCCTTCAGGCTGAACGTCTTGAACACGACGTCGAACGCCCGCGTGCACGGCACCTCGTGAAAGAGGAACGTGGCCCCGCTCCCCTGCACATCAGGGTCGAGGACCAGGTTCTTGATGCCGCACTGCTGCTGCATGTCTTTCAGAAGCGGGCGGAGCTCGGCGTCCTTCACGTCGATCGTCACCGTCCTCTCCTCTGCCAGGCACGGCAGCGCCAGCGCCGCGATCACCGCCAGCGCCGCGAGCAATCTCACACGCTCTCCACGATCATGGCGATGCCCTGTCCTCCGCCGATGCACGCCGTGGCCAGGCCGTACTTTTTGCCGCGGCGGCGCAGCTCGTGAAGCACGGTCAGCACGAGGCGCGTGCCGGAGGCGGCCAGCGGATGGCCCAGGGCGATCGCGCCGCCGTTGACGTTGAGCTTTTCCATGTCGATGCCGAGCTCTTTGGCGACGGCCAGCGCCTGCGCGGCGAAGGCTTCGTTGAGCTCGACCAGGTCGATGTCGCTCAGCTGCATGCCCGCCTTCTTCAGCGCGATCTTCGTGGCCGGCACGGGACCGATGCCCATGATGTCGGGATCGCAGCCGGCGATGCCCCAGGACACGATCCGCCCCAGCGGCTGGCGATCCTTCGCCTGCTCCTCGGACGCAACGACGACCATCGCTGCCCCGTCGACGATGCCGCTGGCGTTGCCGGCGGTGACGAAGCCGTCCTTCGAGAACGCCGGCTTCAGCCTGGCCAGGCCTTCCATGGTGGTGTCGGGGCGGATGTGATCGTCGGCGCCGATCTTCTCGCCCTTGCGGCCGGCGGCGACCGGCACGATCTCCTCCTGCAGGCGGCCGCTCTTCGTGGCATCGCTGGCGCACTGCTGGCTGCGCAGCGCGAAGCGGTCCTGCTCCGCGCGGGAGAGCTCGTACTTGCGGGCGAGGTTCTCCGCCGTCTGGGCCATGTAGAGGCCGCAATAGGTGTCGAGCAGGGCCACCATCAGCGAGTCTTCCATCGGCGCGGCGCCGAGCTTGAGCCCCTTGCGCGCGCCGCGCACCACGTACGGCGCCTGGGTCATGTTCTCCATGCCGCCGGCCAGCACGGTCTGCGCTTCGCCGAGCTGGATCTGCTCGGCGGCGTTGATGATGGACTGGATGCCGGAGCCGCAGAGGCGGTTCACGGTGAGGGCGGGGACTTCCTTCGGCACGCCCGCTTTGAGGCCGACGTGGCGCGCGCCGTAGATGGCGTCGCCCGAGGTCTGCAGGGCGTTGCCGACGATGACGTGGTCGATTTTATTGGGCTCGATGCCGCTGCGGGAGAGCGCTTCGGCGGCCGCTGCCGCGGCCAGGTCGATGGCCGAGATGTCGCTGAAGTGTCCGTTGTACTCCGCCATCGGCGTCCGGGCGCCGTTGACGATGAAGATGTCTGTCACGAGGGGGCTCCTTCGGTTCCGCCGCTCTCAAACGCGGCGACGGCGCATCATATTCGATCGCATCAGCCAGGCTGAGCCGGCGCTCATGACCAGCAGCGTCCAGACGCTCCCCTCGATGCCGAAGACGCCGCCGGTGATCATCGGCGAGCCGCCGCCCACGGTCCGGAAGAGGGTCGACTTCGCGGCGAAGCCGCTCACGTTGTAGCCGGCGATGGGGCCGGAGATCAGGTTCCAGGCGAGGTGCAGTCCGATGGGGCACCACAGCCGCTCGTAGCGTTCGTACGCCGCGGCGAGGAGCAGGCCGGCCACGAAGATGTTGGCCAGGGCCAGCCAGGTGATGCCCGCGTTGCCGCCGTGCAGCGCGGCGAAAAGAAACGACGTGAAGAGGATGGCGAACCAGCGGTGCAGCTGGCGCAGCTTCTGGTAGATGTAGCCGCGGAAGACCAGCTCTTCGTTGATGGCGGCGGGGATGAAGACCACCACGAGCTCGCGCCACGGGAATCCGTCGTTGCGCGTGTGCCGTAACGAGCTGGTGAGGATGATGAGCAGATCGGCGGCGGCCAGCAGGACGGTGGCGATGACGACGCCTTTGGCCAGCTCTTTTGCGGCGATGGCCGGCCCGACGCGCAAGCCGAGGTTCCAGTTGCCTTGCTCGCTGATGCGGATGGCCGCCGCGCTCGCCGCGACGGCGCCGATCAAGAAATACCAGTAGCTCCAGGGCAGGTGCAGGCGGGAGGCGAGGAAGCCCGCGAGCATCAGTGTGGCAAGATAAACCAACACGAACAACGCGAGCGGCGCCACGATCCGGTCGAGCCAGCGGATGCGGCCGCCGGCCGTGCGCAGGGAGGAAGCATGAAGAGGACGAGCGTCGACTGGGCCGCGCTGCTGCTGCGCCTGGCCGTGGGCCTGATCTTCCTCCCCCACGGCTGGTCCAAGGTCCTCGGCGCCGGCGGCCCCGCCGCCTTCGTCCACGACCTCCCCGGCTACGGCATCCCCGCGTTCCTGGGGTACATCGCCGCCTGGGCCGAGCTCCTCGCCGCCCCCCTGCTGATCCTCGGCCTGCTCGTCCGTCTCGATGCGTTCCTCCTGGCCTGCACCATGGGCGTCGCGGTGTTCGTGGTGCAACTGCCCGACGCGCTGCACGACGTCCCCCCCGGCACGCCCACCCTCTTCGCCGTGCTGCAAGGCACCGAACTGCCGCTGTCGCTCTTCGCCGCCTGCCTCGCCCTCACCCTGCTCGGCGCGGGCCGATTCTCCCTCGACGCGGTGCTGCGTGTCGATGAGAGGATGGGGGATCGCCTGCGGAGACGCCGACACACTGCCTGACCTCTGCGCTTCTGCACACATTGTTGCGCGGCAGGGCGGACGGCAGGAGCCTTCCAGCCGTGCAAACCGCGGAGCTGACCGATCCATCCGGCGCAGAAATGAAAAACGGCGGCTCCAGGCCGCCGTTTCATGCAAAGCAAAGTCTCGTTACTGTACCGGCGGCGCGGGCGCCGCGTTGGGGTCTTCCACGATGATGCCGATGTTCTTCGCGCCGCTGGCCCGGGCCATGTCCAGGAAGCGCATGGTCGACTCGTAGTCGACGTCGCGCGAGCCGGAGAAGAACACCATCTTGCTGGTGTTGCCGTGCAGGATCTCCCGGATCTTCTGGGGGAAGTCGTTCGGCGTCACCTCATCCTTGTTGATCAGGATGCGGTTCTCCGGCATCAGCCGGAGGATGATCTGGTCCTGCACCGCGGACGGAGGGAGGTTCGCCGGCGCCTTGGGCGGAACGCGGACGAGATACCCCATCTGCACCACCGGCGTGATGACCATGAAGATGATCAGGAGCACGAGCACCACGTCCACCAGCGGCGTGACGTTGATGTCGCTTCGGAGTGCACCACCACCACCTACCTGCATTTACGTGGTCCCTTCC
>DASYMJ010000124.1:0-16595 GCA_036009105.1 Thermoanaerobaculia bacterium
GTGCTCCGGCCGCTGGGCAAGGGGCTGGTGATGCAGCAGCTCTACTACCCGAACGAGGTCCGCTCCATCGACGAGCTCGATCTCGGCGATGCCGAGGTGAAAGAGTCGGAGTTGCGGATGGCCGTGCAGCTCGCCGAAATGAGCGCCAGCGACACCTTCGATCCCGCGCAGTACCGCGATGAAGTGCAGGAGCGCGTGCGCGGCCTGATCCAGCAGAAGGTCGAGGACGGGCAGGAGATCACCAATGCCCTCGCCGAGGAGCCGAAGGCGCAGGTCATCGATCTGATGGAAGCGCTGAAGGCCAGCCTCGCCTCGCCGCGGCCCTCGGCCCGCAGCGCTTCGGCGCCGAAGACGAGCAAGATGCCGATCAAGGCCGAGGCGAAGCGCAAGCCGGCCAAGCCGGCGGCGCGGAAGGCGGCGGCCGCCAAGTCCCGGGCAAGGTAAATGTAGGGCCGGCTCTCAGCCGGCCCGATCGCGGCATACCCATTCCGCCTCGATGGGCCGGCTGAGAGCCGGCCCTACATGTAAAATAACGCGCAATGTCCTATACCCTGCGCGAGGTCTCCGCCATGCTGGGGCTCTCCTCCGCGCAGATCCGTTCCTACGCCACGCAGGGCTTCCTCACGCCGGAGCTCGCGCCGGACGGCGAGCTCCGCTTCGGCTTCCAGGACCTGATCCTCCTCCGCACCGCGGGGGAGCTCGCCTCGGCCCACATCCCGCAGCGCAAAGTGCGCCGCGTCCTGGAGCGGCTGCGCGATCAGCTGCCGGAGGGGCGGTCGCTGACCGGCGTTCGCATCGCGGCGGATGGCGACCGGGTCGTGGTTCGCGACGGCGAAGCGGTCTGGAACCCCGAGTCGGGACAGTCGCTCTTCGACTTCGCCGTTTCCGACATCGTGGCCAAGACCGCGCCCTTCGCGTTGCGCGCCGTGGAGCAGGCCAAGGAGCGGGAGGAGCACCTCCGCGCGGAAGACTGGTTCGACCTCGGCTGCGAGCTCGAGCTGAGCTCCATCGAGGAGGCGAAAGAAGCGTACGAGCGCGCGCTCAAGCTCGACGCGCGCCATCCCGATGCCCACGTCAACCTCGGTCGGCTCCTGCACGAGCAGGGCGCGCCGGCCGCGGCGGAGGAGCACTACCGCAAGGCCATCGCGGCGAAGCCCGATCACGACACCGCCTGGTTCAACCTCGGCGTCGCTTTGGAAGACCTGGGCCGCAATCGCGATGCGACGGAGGCCTACCGGCGGGCCATCGCCCTGGATGACGACAACGCCGACGCGCACTACAACCTGGCCGGACTGTTCGAGAAGAAGGGCGACAAGCAGGCGGCGCTGCGCCACCTGAAGACGTATGCAAGGCTCCGCAAGTCCTGAATCGGGCGAGCGGCCTCCCGTCCGCGGGGAGCGCCTCGTCGCCCTGGACGTCTTCCGCGGCGTGACCATCGCCGCGATGCTGCTCGTCAACAACCCCGGTTCCTGGTCCGCCATCTACGGGCCGCTGGAGCACGCCGAATGGCACGGCTGGACGCCGACGGATCTGATCTTCCCCTTCTTCCTCTTCATCGTCGGCATCACCACGCACCTCTCCAGGAAGGAGCCGAAGCGGATCGTCCGCCGCGGCCTGCTGATCGTGCTCCTCGGTCTCCTGTTGAACGCGTTCCCGTTCTTCTGGTGGGGGAAGATGGCCGGCTTTGCGCAGCCGACCTTTCTCGACCGCGTCGCGTGGCGCTTCGAGCACCTCCGCTTCGCCGGCGTGCTGCAGCGCATCGGCATCGCCTACATCGCGGCGGCGCTCATCTCTCTCTATGCGACGCGGCGGCAGATCATCATCACCATCGCCGCGATCCTGATCGGCTATTGGGTGCTGATGACGTGCGTGCCGGTGCCGGGCACCGGCGAGCTCGGCGCGTTCGTGCTCGACCAGCCGCCGAAGACGCTCGCCGCCTGGCTCGACCGGGCCATCCTCGGCACGAACCACATCTGGTCTTCCACCAAGACGTGGGATCCGGAAGGGCCGCTCTCCACCTTGCCCGCCATCGCCACCGCCCTGCTCGGCGTGCTGGCCGGCGCCTGGCTGACCCGCCGGGACAAGCCGCTCATCGAACGGGTGGCGAAGCTGTACGGCGCCGGTTGCCTGGCCATGCTTGCCGGCAAGCTTTGGGACTGGGTCTTCCCGATCAACAAGAACCTCTGGACCAGCTCCTATGTGCTCTTCACGGCCGGTTTCGCCTGCGTGGCCTTGGCGACGTGCCTCTGGCTGATCGACGTGGAGGGGCGGCGCGGCTGGACGAAGCCGTTCGTGATCTACGGCGTGAACCCGATGGCGGCATTCGTCGGCTCGGGGCTGATGGCGCGCCTGATTGACTCGCTCATCAAAGTGCGGCGCGGCAACGAGCTCAAATCGCTGCACGCGATGACGTTCGAGTGGGTGAATCTGCCCTGGTTCTCGCCGAAGTTCGCCTCGCTCCTGTGGGGCCTCGGCTTCGTCGCGCTGTGGCTCGGCATCCTGACCCTGCTGCATCGACGCGGGCTCATCCTGAAGGTGTGAACCCTCTGTAAACGGTAAGACACGGCGGCCGTCTATCCGGCATCATGCTCGGATCTATGAGATTTCCAAGGGTTCTCCTGTCAATCCTCCTCGCGGCCATCGTGCTGCCGCTCGCTGCCGAGCAGAAGTCCCATGAGGCGACGCCGTTCGAAGTCCTGCTCCATCAACGACATGGCGAGGCGCTGACCAGGACGCCGCGGGTTGCGCCGCCCTTCGTGGTGACGGAAGACGCCACCGCCTCGGCCACGAAGGTCTTCAACGTCACGGCCCGCCAGTTCCAGTTCGATTTCAACCCCTCGCCCGTGGTCATCAACCAGGGCGACAACGTCACCCTGAACGTCAGCGTCCCGAACAACGACGGCTCCGACTTCGGCCACGGCTTCTTCCTGGAGAACTACATGGACGCCGGGGTGAACATCGGCAAAGGGAAGACGGTCTCCATCCAGTTCATCGCCAGCGAGGCCGGCACCTTCACCTTCATCTGCACCCTGACCTGCGGCGTGTTCCACTCGAACATGTTCGGGACTCTGACCGTGCAGGCCGCGCCGCAGAACCCGGCGCCGACGATCTCCGGCGTGACGCCCGCCTCCGGCCCGGTCACGGGCGGGACGACGGTGCAGATCGACGGCGCGAACTTTCAGAACAACGCCACGGTGAAGTTCGGCGCGAACAGCGCCACGAACGTGACGTTCGTCAGCTCGACGCGCCTCACGGCGGTGACGCCGGCCGGCGCGGCGGTGGGAGCGGTCAGCGTGACGGTGACCAATCCCGACAGCCAGAGCGGCTCTTCGGCCGGCTTCAGCTACACCGCGGCCGGCCCTTTCATCGGCAGCGTGACGCCGGGCACCGGCTCGACCGCCGGCGGCACGACCATCACCATCAGCGGCACCGGCTTCGCGAGCGGCGCCACGGTGACCATCGGCGGCGTCGCGGCTTCCCATGTGGTGTTCGTCGACGCTTCCACGCTCACGGCCGTGACGCCGCTCGGCCCCACGAACGAGCAGGCCACGCAGCCGAAGGACGTCACCGTGACCAACCCGGATGGCCAGGCCGCGACCCGCATCGGCGCCTTCACCTACACCGTGCCGCCCCTGGCCGTCGACGCCATCACTCCCTCTTTCGCGCCGCCGGCCGGCGGCGTGACGGTGACCATCACCGGCGCCGGCTTCACCAGCGGCGTGACCTCGTCGGTCACGTTCGGCGGCACGGCGGCGACCAACGTGACCGTGGTGAACGCCGTGACGCTGAGCGCCGTCGCCCCCGCGCACGCGCTCGGCACGGTGGATGTGGTGGTGCGGGTGGGGACCGCCACGGTCACGAAAACCGGCGCCTTCAAGTACGAGGAGTCGCCCAAACGCCGCCGCGCGATCAAGTAAAAATGTAGGGCCGGCTCTCAGCCGGCCCACTTGATCCGTAATTGTTGGGCCGGCTGAGAGCCGGCCCTACATCTTCGTCCGGGAACACTCCCACCGGCCCCGCCGTTAGCCCCGCCATGCGCCGCATCGCTCTCACCGCAGCCGCTTTTTTCGCCGCCACGCTCGCGTCCGCCGCGACCGCTCCCAAGTCCTACGATGCGACCTACCTCGCCACCGTCTCCGGCATTCCGGAAGGGGTGAAGGAGCTGAAGGTCTGGATCCCGCTGCCGGTCACGCGCGGCGCGCAGACGGTGAGCAACGTCGTGATCGACTCGCCGTACGCGTTCCGGCGCCACAAGGACGCGGAGCTCGGCAACGAGTACGCCTACGCCACCATCGCCCATCCGCCCGCCGGCGACCTGAGGGTGAAAGTGCGCTTCAGCGCCACCCGCCGCGAAGAAGTGGGCAGCCACCCCTTCGAGACCGCCGCCTCGCGCGCCGAGCTCGCGCGGGCGCTGAAAGCCGACCGCCTGGTCACCCTCTCGCCGCGCGTCCGGAAGCTGGCCGATGAAGTCACTGCCGGCAAGAGCGGCACCATGGAGGAGGCCAGGGCCATCTACGAGCACCTCATCACCACCATGAAGTACGACAAGACGGAGCCGGGGTGGGGCAAGGGCGACACCGAGCGCGCCTGCGACGTCCGCAAGGGCAACTGCACCGACTTTCACTCCCTCTTCATGTCCCTGGCCCGGGCGAAAGGCATCCCGGCGCGCTTCATCATCGGCTTCCCCCTCACCGCCGCCGACGGTGACGTGAAGGGCTATCACTGCTGGTCGGAGTTCTACGTGAAGGGCAAGGGCTGGATCCCGGTCGATGCGTCCGACGCGTCGAAGTCGAGCGATCCGGCCGTGCGCGCGTACCTCTTCGGCAACCTCGATCCGAACCGCGTGCAGTTCACGGTCGGGCGCGACCTGACCCTGACGCCGAAGACGTCGCAGCCGCTCAACTTCTTCATCTATCCGCGGGCCGAGGCGGATGGGCAGGAGATCGGGACCCCGGCCATCTCGCTGCAGTTCCGCGAGCTCGCTCCGGCGGCGGTGACCGGGCGATGAAAAGGGCTCTCGCCGCCGTCGCGCTGCTGCTCCTCGCCACCTCCGCCTTCGCCGGCAATCCGCCGACGCCGGGCACCGGCACGTTCACCACGATCGAGGCGCTGGAGTTCGCGAACGTCGACGGCAAGCCGCTCCTGCTCGACCTGCGCATCCCGGACGGGCCCGGCCCCTTCCCGCTCATCGTCTATCTGCACAGCGGCGCCTGGATCAGCGGCGACCGCAGCGGCGGCCCGGCCATCCGCCAGGCCGCGCGCGGCTATGCCGTGGCCAGCATCGACTACCGCCTCGCGCCGCAGTACGTCTGGCCGGCGCAGCTCGAGGACTGCAAGGCCGCGGTCCGCTGGCTCCGCGCGCACGCCGCGCAATACCGCCTCGACCCGGCGCGCGTCGGCGTCTTCGGCACCTCGTCCGGCGGCCATCTCGCCGCTATGCTCGCCACCACCAACGGCCGCCCCGAATTCGAAGGCGCTTACCTCGGCAACCCCGACCAGTCCAGCTCCGTCAAGGCCGTGGTCGACCTCTACGGCCCGACCGACCTGCTCAAGCTGGACGACCAGAAGCTCCCCTGCATCCCTCTCGACGGCAACGCTCCCTTCATGCCGCCGTCCCTGCTGATGGGCTGCCCCATCCAGCAGTGCAAGGAAAAGACGGCCACCGCCAGCCCCCTCAATTACGTGACGCGCGACACCCCGCCCTTCCTCATCCTGCACGGCCTGCTGGACTGCCTCGTCCCCTGGCAACAAAGCCAACTCCTCGACGACGCGCTCGAGGCGCAGGGTGTCGACTCCACGCTCGTCTACCTGTTGACCGCCGGCCACGCCGACCACCAGTTCGACGACCCAAAGTACAAGCAGATGGTGAGCGACTTCCTCGACGCGAAACTGCGCGGGCCGTTGCCGCAGAAGCGGCGCGCGGCGCGATAGGTAGTTGTCTAGTGCGCGCTGCCGACCTATTTTTCTGCCATGCAACGCTATCTGCTACTCGCCGGACGCAACGCTCTCGTCGTCATCCTTTACTGGGTGGTCGGCTTTCTCCTCATCAAGCTCACCGAGCAACGCGGCGTGGTAGCGGCTGACGTTGCGCAGGTCGTCGCCGCGGGGATCGGCATCGCGTTGGCGGTGACGCTGCGGGCGCGCATCGCCCTCTTCCTCATCGCCGCGTTCGGCGCGTTTGTCACGGCCGAGCTGGCCATCCACGCCATCTATGGCGGCCAGACGGTGCAGGGTGCGCCGCAGCATTTTGCCGTACTCGCCGCCGCGTTCCTCGGCATCGGCGGAGGCGTCTTGCTCGTCGCGCGGCGGCGGTTGGGCGAGGTATAGTGAGGGCATGTTGACCCTCCTCCATGCCACCTCCGCACCGCACCTGCATCCGGCCGAGCTCGCGGCCGTGCTGCTTCTCGCGACGCTCGGCTTCCTCTGGGCGTTCGTGCCGCGCCGGCGCGCCTGATCAGAGGCGGGCGGCGGGCAGCTCGAGGTCGAACGTCTCGCCTCGGGCCAGGTAGTGCACGCGTCCCTCGAGGCCGGCCTCGCGCACGGCGGCCTGGAACTCCGACAGCGGCGATTTGAAGACGCCGTAGTCGTCGTAGTGGATGGGGATCGAGGTGCGCGGATTGGTGATGCGGATCATCTCCACGCCCTGCTTTGCATCCATGGTCAGCAGCACGCCGGCGATGCGCGTGCCGCCGAGGTGGAGGAGGGCGAGGTCGATCTCCGGAAAGCGCTTCGGGATCTCGCGCAGGTGCTCGTGGATGAGCGTATCGCCGGTGATGTAGAGCCGCAGGGCGATGTTCCCGGTGGGGCCGCGCAGCTCGAGCATGCTCCCCATCACCGGCGGGATCATCGGCCGCAGCATGCCCGGCGCGTGTTTCCCCGGCATGGCCGTGATGCGCATCGAAGCCGCGCCCTTGGTCACCGTCACCGCCTCCCACGTCTCCAGCGCCAGCGCACGCTCGAAGCCGAGCGCCTTCAGCGCGGCCGCGGCGTGCTTGGTGGTGACGATCGGCATCGACTTCTCCAGCCGCTTCTCCACCAGCTGATCGAAGTGATCGCCGTGATAGTGCGACAGGAGCACGAAATCGATGGGCGGCAGCTCCTCGAACGAACGCGCCGGCTCGGTGAGGCGCTGCGAGCGCATGCCGTAGCCGAGGTGGACGTGATCGCCTTTGTGCAGGAAGTTCGGGTCGGTAAGGATGGTGAAGCCGGCGTAGCGGAGGATCACCGTCGCCGTGCCGATGAACTCGATGCTGCCGCGGGCAAAGTCCGGCGGTGCGTCAGTGGAGGCGATCGCGAGCGTCCTGTCCGTCATGCGCGTTTGCGTCTGCCGCAAACGTGCCGAAGCGCAGCTACAGCAGCGTGCACGCCTCCTCGAAGCCGAGCCGGGGCAGGCGCGGGGTCAGCTTCGCCGGATCGCCGTAGCCGAGGTTGCACAGGAAGTTCGATTTCACATGTCCCTCCGGGAAGAACTCCTCGGTGCAGTCGGCGCACTCGCGGCCGGCATCGAAGAACTCGGCGTCGACCTTCGCGTTGTCGAAGCCGGAGATCGGGCCGACGTCGAGGCCGAGGGCGCGCGCGGCGAGCATCAGGTAGGCGCCCTGCAGTGACGAATTGCGCCGCGCGGTGACGTCCACCAACTCCGGCGCGTTCGCGAAGAGCTCGCCCATGCGCGGGTTGTGCGGAAAGAGCTTCCCCATCTTGTCGTAGAACTTCATGTCGAAGGCGATGATGGCCGTGACCGGCGCGGTCATCACCTTCTCCACATTGCCGGCCGCCAGCGCGGGCAGCAGCCGCTTCTTCCCGGCCGGCGTGCGCAGAAAGAGGATGCGCGCCGGGTTGGAGTTCGCACTCGTCGGCGGCCAGCGCATCAGCTCGTACAGCTCGCGCAGCGTCTCGTCGCTGACCGGCTTGTCCAGCCAGACGTTGTAGGTGCGGGCTTCATGGAAGAGCTGGTCCAGGGCGTGGGAATCGATCGGTTCATGCATGCAATTCAGCCTCCCGCTGCACGGCGCAGCACGCAGCCGGGCAGCGCGTCGGTCATCTTTCCGCCGCGCAGCACCGGCACGCCGTTGATGAGCACATCGCTGATCCCTTCCGCGTAGTGGTGCGGATCTTCATACGTCGATGGATCGCGGATCTTCGCCGGATCGAAGACCACCACATCCGCCTTCATCCCGACCCGCAGCGTGCCGCGGTCGGCGAAGCGCACCCGGGACGCGGCGAGCGACGTCATCTTACGCACCGCCTCCTCCAGCGTGAACAGCTTCTCGTCCCGCACATAGTGGCCGAGGATGCGGGGGAAGGTGCCGTATGCGCGGGGATGAGCGCCGGTCTCCTTCGCCGCGCCGACCACCGCGCCGGAGTCGGAGCCGACCGCCACCCAGGGCTGCTTCAGCGCGAACTTCAAGTCCTCCTCGGAGAGGCCGAAGTAGATGGCGATGGGGGAGGAGATGCTCGCCTCGAACAGGCGCAGCGCCGCCTCGGCCGGCGTGGTGTTCATCGCCTTGGCGACGTCCGCCAGCCGCTTGCGCTCGTACTGCTTCATCTCCGCCGTGCCGCCCGGCACGTTGCGCACGAGGATCGACGTGCCATCCCCCACGCGCAGCGCCTCGGCAACGCGCGCTCGGGTGGGCGGATCCTTCAGCCGCGCCAGGAACGGCAGGTAGCCGCCGTCCAGCGCCCACGCGGGCACCAGGGAGGTGAGGTCGGTCGAGGTGGCGGTGTACGGATAGACGCTCGATGCGATGTCGAAGCCGCTCTTGCGCGCCGCCTCGATCTTCGCCACCACTTCCGGCATGTGCCCGCGCATCGTGCCGCCGACTTTCAGATGAAAGGTGTTGACCGGCACCTTCGCCTCGCGCCCGATGCGCAGCGCCTCGTCGAGGGCGGGCAGGATGTCCGCCGACTCGCTGCGCAGATGGGTCCAATACGCGCCGCCGTACCTGCCGGCGACGCGCGAGAGCGCGATCAGCTCCTCCGTCTTCGCGAAGCGGCCGGGCGGATAGATGAGGGCGGTGGTGAGGCCCACCGCGCCGGCGCGCATCGACTCGTCGACGATGGCCTCCATCCGCTTCAGCTCCGCGGCCGTCGGCGCGCGGTCGGCCGTGCCGAGGACGATCTCGCGCGGGTTGGCGGCGCCGATGTAGAACGCGAAGTTGATCGCCGAGCCGCGCTTCTCCAGGAACTGCATGTACTGGGCGAGCGAGCGCCACGTCACCTCCGGGTAGCCGGGCGGGCGGGTGCGGTTCATCTCCGCGGCCATGGCATCGTTGATCGGGCCGGGCGAGTGCCCCTCGCCCGTGACCTCGGTCGTGACGCCCTGCCGGATCTTGCCCTCCAGGTGCGGATCGATCAGCACCGCCCCCTCGGAATGGCCGAGAAGGTCGATGAAGCCGGGTGTGACGACCTGGCCCTTGGCGTCGATGGTCTGTTTGGAGGTGGCGCCGGAAAGGTCGCCGATGGCGACGATCGCGTCGCCGCGGATGCCGACGTCGGCGCGGTAGCGCGGCTTGCCGGTGCCGTCGATCACTTCGCCGTTGACGATGCGGATGTCGTACGCCGGCGGCGCCCCTTTCGCCGGGGCAGGCGCTTGCGAGGCCGGCGAAGCGCAGGTGAGGGCGAGGAGCAGGAGAGAGAAGCGCATCGCGACCATGCGGTGCAACGGCGATGCTAGCCGGCACGGCCGGCGGCGCTGATTGGCCAGGCCGCGGCGACCCGTCGCAGCCGGCGCATCGGGAAGGAGTAAATCACCGGCTTCATCGTCATCAGCACCACCGCGCCGGCCGGCGTGACCGTGGCGAAGAGGCCCCACAGCTCCCACTCCAGCGACTTCGCGCGGTAGAGCGGCCAGTCGATGTCGGGGCCTTCCATCATCCGCAGCAACTGCTTCTGCAAGGGGCCGACCTTCCAGCCGAAGGCGGCGCCGGACAGCGAGAAGAGAACGATCGACCAGAGGATCCAGCCGGTGCGCAGGAGGGGCAGGCCGATGTGCACCGCGGCGAGGATGCCGGCGGCGGTGATCACGATCACGCCCGGCACGGTGAACCAGCGGTCGGCGCGGATCAGGCCGCGCAGCGTGTGGGCGATGATCGCGCGGTCCCGCGTCGCGTCGGCGTGGCGCTTCCAGAAAAGGCCCGTGATGATGTTGCCGAGGAAGAGGATCACCGCGAAGACGTGGATCAGCTTCAGCAGGTGATACACGGGGCGCCTATCTCGCGATGGGAAGGCGCGCCGTGGTTGCCTGCGGCAGCGAGACCGGCATCGTGCCGACGAACGCCGGCTGATCGTAGGTGAAGAACAGCTCGTTGCTGCGCACGTACGCGTTGCGCAGCAGGAACACGTATGGCCGCTGGCTCTTGTAAGTCTGCAGCAGCGCGTCCTTCTTGCGCTGCACGGCGGAGGTCAGCGGATAGATGGCCCAGGTGAGCGTGCGCATCCGCGCGGGAGGCGCGAGCGCGCGGCGCGGCATCCAGACGAACGACTTGGGGATGCGGCTGACATGGATCAGGTAACCGAGGCGCTGCGGCTGCATGCCGAGGTCGTCGAGGGCGAGGTCGGTGATCTCCGCCGCCGCGCTGTGATCGGGATGGAGGTCGAACGGCACCGGGGCGATGACGGTCGTCGGCCGCACCTGCGTCATCACGCGCTCCATGTCCGCCATCAGGCTGCCGAAGCTGTAGGTGGCGCCGGGCGTCATCGCGTCTTCGTACGGCACCGCGCGGCGCCCCGTGCCGCGGGAGAGGATGACCGACTCGCGGTTGTCCAGGATCGGCTTCAGACCGCGATCGGGATATCCGAGGATGAAGAAGCGATCCTCGGGCACGCCGAGAAACTTCATGGCGGATTTGGCCTCGGCGATGCGGGTGAGGCCGACGGAGAGGTAATTCGAGGCGGTGGGATCGAGCGTGCGGTGGAGGATGCGGGCCGAGAAGCGGTTGCAATCGCCCGCGGTGAGAAAGACCACGTAAACCTCGGCGCCGGCCGCGACCGCGTCCGCGGCGTAGCCGCCCGCGCCGATCGCCTCATCGTCGATATGCGGTGCAACGATCAGGATTCGTTCGTGATTCGCTGCTTTCGCAATCTTCGGATACGACTTCACCAACGCCTCCCCGCGGACTGGAGTGAGTACGAGCAGCAGGAATGTGATCAGACCGGGGATGAACACGACTGGGCCGACCTTACCACGGCGGGTGGCGCTTTTTACATCCGTTCACCGTTTTCTGAGGTACACATGGTTCAGGAGGTCCCCCCATGGCTACCCTCACCATCAACGGAAAAACGGCGACCGTCAACGCCGCCCCGGACACGCCGCTGCTATGGGTGCTGCGCGACGAGCTGACCATGACCGGCACGAAGTTCGGCTGCGGCATGGGTCTGTGCGGCGCATGCACCGTGCTGGCGGATGGTGAGCCGGTCCGCTCCTGCAGCACGCCTCTGGCGGATGTGGCGGGGAAGAAGATCACCACCATCGAAGGCCTCTCGCCGAACGGCTCGCATCCGCTGCAGAAGGCGTGGATCGCGGAGAACGTGCCGCAGTGCGGCTACTGCCAGGCCGGCCAGATCATGTCCGCCGCCGCGCTGCTGATGAAGAACCGCAAGCCGAGCGATGCCGACATCGATGAAGCGATGAACGGGAATCTCTGCCGCTGCGGGACGTACCAGCGCATCCGGCGCGCCATTCATCGCGCGGCGGGCGAGGTGCAGTCGTGAGCGTGATCAAGCTCGACCGCCGCAACTTCGTGAAGCTGGCCTCGGTGGCCGGCGCGGGCCTCGTCCTCGGCGTGACGATCTCCACGGCGAAGGCGAAGAAGGGCGGCGGCCCCGCGACCGAACATCCGCTCGGCGCGTTCGTCGCCGTCGGTACCGATGGCGTGATCACCGTGTACGTCTCCAAGTCGGACATGGGGCAGGGCGTGCGGACGTCGCTGCCGATGATCGTGGCCGAGGAGCTGGATGCGGACTGGAAGAGCGTGCGCATCCGCCAGGCCGATCTGGGCAAAGAGTTCGGGCGGCAGGGGACGGGCGGGAGCAGCAGCATCCGCACGATGTGGAAGCCGTTGCGCACCGCCGGCGCCACCGCGCGGGCCATGCTCGTCGGGGCCGCGGCGGCGAAGTGGGGCGTGGAGGCGAAAGACATCGCGGTCGCGAACGGCGTGGTCAGCCACGGTTCGCACAAGGCGACGTACGGCGAGCTGGCTGTCGAAGCGGCGAAGCTCGCCGTGCCGAAGGACGTCGCCCTCAAGGACCCGTCGAAGTTCACCATCATCGGGAAGAAGGCCAACCGGCTCGATACGCCCGACCTGGTCGTGGGCAGGAGCCAGTACGGCATCGATGTGAAGGTGCCGGGCATGTTGTACGCCGTCGTGGCGCGCTCGCCGGTGTTCGACGGCACGATCAAGAGCGTCGATGCGACGAAGGCGAAGGCCATGCCCGGCGTCCGCGACGTGGTCAAGATCGATCCGATCGGTACCGACTTGCCGTGGGCGGGCGTGGCCGTCGTGGCCGATTCGACCTGGGCGGCGATGAAGGGCCGCGAGGCGCTCGACATCACGTGGAGCGAAGGAACGGAAACGACCGATGCGCTGCGCGCGCGGATGGACGAGCTGATCACGAGCGGCGCGGCGAAGCGGGCGCACGACGTCGGCGACGTCGAGGCGGCGCTCGGCGCGGCGGACCGGCGCCACGAGGCGCGCTACGAGGTGCCGTATCTGGCCCACGCCTGCATGGAGCCGATGAACGCGACGGCGAGCGTGACCAGGGACGGCATCGAGATCTGGTCGCCCACGCAGTTTCCGGACTGGATCGGCAGCTCGGCCGCCAAGGCCGCAGGCGTGGCGCCGGAAAAGGTCAAGGTCCACGTCACCCTCCTCGGCGGCGGGTTCGGCAGACGCGCCAATCCCGATTTCGGCCTCGAGGCCGTGCTGCTGTCGAAGGCCGTCGGCAAGCCGGTGCACGTGCAATGGACGCGCGAGGACGACATGCAGCACGACTACTACCGCCCGCCCAGCGTCCACCGCATGACCGGCGGCCTCGATGCGAACGGCAGGCTCGTGGCGTGGCATCACCGCATGTCGTCGCCTTCGATCGACGCGTACTTTGGCGAGAACGACGCGGCCGGCAGCGAGATCGGCGGCATCGACGATCTGCGCCATCTCATCCCCGCCTTCCGCCTGGAGTACGGGCACGCGCAGTCGGCCGTGCCGCGCGGCTGGTGGCGCTCGGTGGAGAACTCCGGCAACGCCTTCGTGGTGCACTCGTTCCTCGACGAGCTCGCGCACGAGGCGGGCCGCGATCCGATCGAGTTCCGCCTGGCCATGCTCCCGGAGGGGAAGGTCGTGGTGCCGACGGAAGAGCGGCAGAAGGACTACGCGTTCTCCGCCGACCGCCTGCGCAAGGTGATCGAGATCGCGCGCGACAAGTCGGGCTGGGGCTCGTCGAGGCCGGCGGCCGGCCGCGCGCGCGGGTTCGCGGCGTGGTGGTCGTTCCTGTCGTATGCGGCGGAGGTGGTGGAGGTCTCGATCGAGGGCGGCCGGCCGCGCGTGCACCGCGTGGTGGCGGCGATCGACTGCGGGACGCCGGTCAATCCGGACGGAATCGCCGCGCAGGTGGAGGGCGGCATCGTGTACGGCCTCACCGCCGCGCTGGATGGCGAGATCACCATCGACGGCGGCAAGGTCGCGCAGTCGAACTTTCACGACTATCCGCTGCTGCGCATGAGCGAGATGCCGGTGGTGGAGGTACACATCGTGCCGAGCACCGCGCCTCCTACCGGCACCGGTGAGCCGGGTCTGCCGCCGCTCGCGCCGGCCGTGGCGAACGCGCTGTTCGTATTGACCGGGAAGAGGATGAGGAGTCTGCCCTTGCGGATCACGTAGGAGCGCGGGCTCACCTCAGCGCGTAGCGCACTTCCACCGAGAGACTCCGGTCGTCGAGCGGCGGCCTCTCCGCGCGGGTGCCGACCACCTGCAGGAACTCGGCGCCGGCGCGCCAGTGCGGCGTCACATCGAACATCCAGGCAAACAGCCACGCCCGGCCATGCTCCGTATTCACCTCCGCCACGGAGTGGTCGCGGTCGATGGTGGCGAAGACGTCGTAGCGCGCCGAGAAGCGGTTGCGGCCGCGCCTGTGGGAGAGCAGCGCATACGCGGCGTAGAAATCCATCTGCACGAAGCCGGCGGGCGAGAAGCCCATCCCGCTCTTGCCGCCCAGCCACTCCGCGGCGAGCACGGTGCGGTCGGGCGAGCCGAGCTCGCCGGAGAGGATGTTGAAGCGGGTCTGCCACGCGTACTCGCCGCGATAGAGCTCGCGGTCGCCGCGGTTGTCGACGTGCGCGAACTGCACCGACCAGCGGTCCGGCGTCGCGACGCGCACGCGCCCGGCGAAGCCGAGGCGGCCATCGAGGTCGCGCCCGAAAGCGGTCGAGCCGTCGCCGCGCTGCTCGGCGAACGCGGCATGCAACGGCGGCAGCGGATGCACGTCGCCGTACGTGGCGAGGCGATTGTGCAGCTGCCAGCCGCGCCAGGCGAGGAGCGCGCCGGCGGTGTCATTGCCGCGGAACGCGGTGCCGCCGATCGTGATCAGATCGCCATGCCGCCATTGCAACTCCGCGCCGACCGGGCGGAGCTCCTCCGCGATCCACGAGTTCACCGCGGAGAGCGTGATGGTGTACGGCGAGGACCAGAGATCCTCCCGGTTCTCGCGCGAGGTGGGGAGGAAGAACAAGCCCGCGCGTAGGCGGAGCGGCCCGCGGTGCACATCCGCGAAGGCCTCCGTCACTCCCGCCTGATCGTCATCCTTGAAATGGGAGGCGATGCCCTGCGCGTGGAGGTTCAGCCAGTCGGTGGCCTGCCAGTCGAAGCCGAGCTGCGCCACCGCGTAGCCTTCATGCCGCGCCGCACCGCCCCGGATGAAGCCGGACGGCAGGAACGTCTGCGCCGACAGCGTCGCCGCAAAAAGGAGCGCTACAAAGCAATACGCGGATCTCGCCAAAGGCCGACTTGTCGTTTCCCGTAGTCAATCGTAACGAGAAACTTGGACAGAAGGCGATTTCCGATGCGGGCGCGCGGTGTGGCCGCGAAGCGGACGTCGACTTCGCCGAGCGCCGCACCGGCGATGGCGATGCGCGCCGTGCCCCGCCCGCTGCGCGCGCCGGCGGGAAGGACGAGCGTGTCGGGGATGGCGGTGTCGACGATCGCGCTGATGTCGCGGCCGTTCACGTTCACCAGCACGGCCGGCTCGGCCTGAAAGGCGTAGAGCGTCATCCCATCGGGATGGATGCCGGACTTTTGATAGGTGATGAGCCCGGCACCGTAGTCGATCGTCACCGCGTGCGAGCCCCAGACGTCGGAGCCGAGGATGGCGTCGCCGGTGCCGGCGAGGTCGAGGACCACGGGCGTGAAGCGGAGCGACTCCTTGGAGTTGAGGGCGAGCGTGTGGGTGCGGTCCAGCGTCCGGCTGGCCAGCGCCGGGTCGAGCACGCTTCGCAAAGCTGCTGAGCCGAGAAAGTAGCGGCCGGTGCGGCCGTCAATGGTGGTGGAGGGGAGGAATAGGAGATTGTTCCGGATGGTGAACGCGACGTTCACCTCGTCGCCGATCGGCTCGTGCGCCCATGGCATCGCGCCGGCGCATGAGAGCGCTGCCGCAAGCGCCAGCAGCGTTGCGATCTGCACTGTTTTCGGATACATACGCACGGCGCTGCAAACGACCGTGGAGGATTGATGCTTCCCGAATTCAAAAACGAGCCGCTGACCGATTTTTCGAAAACCGAAGAGAAAGCCGCCATGGAAGCGGCATTGCAGAAAGTGCGCGGTGAGCTCGGTCGCGAGTACCCGCTGGTCATCGGCGGCGAGCGCATCACCGGCCTGAAGACCTTCGACTCCATCAACCCTTCCCACAAAGACGAGTTCCTCGGCCGCTTCCAGAAGGGAACCAGAGCGCACGTGGAGCAGGCCATCGACGCGGCGTGGAAAGCGTTCGAGTCGTGGAAGCGGCGCTCCGTCCAGGAGCGGGCCGACTGGCTGGTGCGCGTCGCCGCGCTGCTGCGCGAGCGGAAGCACGAGTTCTCCGCCACGATGATCTACGAGGTGGGCAAGACGTGGAACGAGGCGGATGCCGATACGGCCGAGGCCATCGACTTCTGCGAGTTCTACGCTCGCGAGGCGCTGCGCTGGGGCGGCGAGCAGCCCATCACCAAGATCGAGTCCGAGGACAACCACCTCGTCTACATCCCCCTTGGCGTCGGGGCGGTGATCCCGCCCTGGAACTTCCCGCTGGCCATCATGGCCGGCATGACCACCGCGGCGGCCGTGACCGGCAACTGCGTCGTCCTCAAGCCGTCGTCCGACTCGCCGTGGATCGCTTACCGCTTCTTCGCGTTGATGGAGGAGGCCGGCCTGCCGCCGGGCGTCGTCAACTTCGTCAGCGGCGGCGGCGGCGAAGTGGGCGACCCGATGGTGCAGCATCCGCGCATCCGCTTCATCTCCTTCACGGGCTCGAAGGAAGTCGGCCTGCACATCAACGCCGAAGCCGCCAAGCCGCGCGAAGGGCAGTTGTGGATCAAGCGCGTGGTGGCGGAGATGGGCGGCAAGGACGCCATC
>DASYMJ010000125.1:0-3697 GCA_036009105.1 Thermoanaerobaculia bacterium
AGGCGACGGCAAGCTGAGTCCGGATCTTCATCGAGAAGGTCCATGGTAAGACGGAAAACGGGGGAGAAGGTTTGCGGTGAGCGGGCCGCGGGCCGCGACTGGGACAAACGGGGTAACTCCCGAAAACTCGCCAGGTTCTCCTGCCCGCCGCCCCGCCCCCGCCGCCCGCTGCCCCGTTCACACCCGTGTAACCGCACTAGTTCGCACAACCGGGTGACGGATTCATTTCCCTGAACGGGCCGCCGCGCCAGGGCGTCACAAAGCCAGCATTCATGCGGGTTTTCCGCGCGGCACGAGCGGCAGCGACGCTGCACCACTCTCCCTACACGTCGCGCCGGCGCGTGATGAATTGTTTCGTAGCGGTTACGCGAGCGACCGCGGAGGCTCGCAGCTCACAACATCATTCCCAAGGAGACCCCATGAAATCCCGAGGCATCTTCTTTCTCATCCTCTTATTGACCGCCGGCCTGGCCGGCGCGCAGACCTCGCCGACGGCGGGCGCGCTGATCGGGGTGGTCAGCGACGGCAACGCGCCGCTGCCCGGCGTCACCGTCACCGCAACCGGCCCGCAGCTGCAGGGCGCGCGCACCGCCGTCTCGGACGAGAAGGGCGAGTACACCATCCCTCTCCTCCCCGCCGGCACCTACCGCGCCCAATTCGAGCTGAACGGCATCAAGCCGCAGGTGCGCGACGGCATCGTCATCTCCGCCCAGCGCAACACGAAGGTCGACATCGCCATGCAGCTCAGCGTCACCGACGTCGTGACCGTGATCGCCAGCCAGGTGGTGGTCGACCCCACCCAGACCACGACGCAGCAGACGTTCAAGGAAGACCAGCTCAAGTACTCCATCATCGGCTCGGCCAACCGCTCGTATCAGAACGTCCTCTTCACCGCGCCGGGTGTGGCCGCGGCGGCGGGCGGCGGCGGCAACCCCGCCGTCTCCGGCGCGAACTACGCGCAGAACGTCTACACCGTCGACGGCCTGAACACGACCGATCCGGTCACGCACACGTTCGGGCCGAACCTCTCCTTCAGCGCCATCCAGGAGATCTCCATCCAGACGCTGGGGAAGGACGCGGAGTACGGCAAGTCGTCCGGCGGCACGATCAACGTGATCACCAAGTCGGGCGGCAACCAGCTCTCCGGCGCGCTCGACGTCCGCTACAACGACCCCGACTTCCTCTCCGCCGGCCACGAGAAGGTGCCCGTCGCCTCCTCCATCCCCTTCTTCGGCGCGCCGCCCACCGCCACGCAGCTGCGCTTCGACAAGAAGGCGCAGACCAACAAGTCGCTGCAGCCCGAGATCGCCCTGGGCGGCCCCATCGTCCGGGACGAGCTGTGGTTCTTCGGCTCCTCCGCGCATCCGGAGACCACGCAGCAGGCGGCCAACGTCTTCGGCTTCCAGCCCGGCCAGCGCAAGTTCACCGGCTGGGACACCCTGGCCAAGCTGACGTACACGCCGCTGGCGAACCAGACCTTCGCCCTCCGCTTCATCGACTCCCACGCCAGCATCGCCAACGGGCTGTTCTCGTCCTTCGTTCGCCCCGAGGCGGATGCGCTGCAGACGCAGCATGTGCGCAGCCTCTCGCTCAACTACGACGCCATCCTCAGCTCGCATCTGCTGGCCAACGTGCAGGTCGGCCACACGCCGGGAAGCCTGGAGACGCTGCCCCAGAGCGGCGACCTGCTCACGCCGGGCATCATCGACCTCGGCACCGGCATCAGCTCGCAGAACTACACCAACCACCAGGGCCGCACGTCGAACCGCGACGAGCTGATCGCCTCGACCACCTACTACCTGGAGGCGGCCGGCACGCATGCGTTCAAGGCCGGCGTGAACCTCGACAAGTCGTCCTTCGACAGCTTCAACAACGGCACGGGCGATCCCTCCCGCATCCCCGGCTTCGACCCGTCCTTCTGCTCGCCGACCTACGGCGTCCCGGCCGGCGCGCAGTGCGCCGCCACGATCAACCAGATCGACGGCGACCCCTACCAGATCAGCCTTTCCATCATCAACCCGGCCACGAGCGTCGACTCGAGGGGGCGCGCGTTCTACTTGCAGGACCAGTGGAACCCGCTCTCCCGCCTGACCCTGCGCCTCGGCCTGCGCCACGACAACATCACCTGGAGCCAGCCGGGCACCACGCCCATCCCCGACTTCAACCTGCTGCAGCCGCGCGTCGGCCTGGCCTATGACCTCTTCAACAACGGCAACTCCGTGGCTCACGGCTTCGCCGGCCGGATCATGGATGACAACCAGCTGACGCTGCCCAGCTTCGGCGTGGCCGTTCCCATCGGCGCGGTGGTCTTCACCGCCGACCCGGCCACCGGCCGCTATGCGTACGATCCCGACTTCTCCGGCCTCTTCCTCACCGGCGGCGTCTACGACCGGAACCTGAAGCCGAGCTTCAGCGACCAGGCCAGCCTCGGCTTCACGCAGCGCATCTTCCGCAACACGTCGCTCGATGTGACGGCGCAGTACCGCAAGCAGAAGAACCTCTTCGAGGACTACTGCGCCAACTCGCAAGGCTTCCTCGACGCTTGCATCATCACCAACAACCCCGGCGCGGATGAAGGGGCGACGAACGTGCTGCGCTCCGACTACCGCGGCGTGGTGACCAGGATCGAGAGCCGGCCGACCCAGAACGCGAGCCTCGTCTTCTCCTGGACGCGCGCCAAGTCGCGCGGCACGACCGAGTCGACGCAGAATCAGAACACCTCGTTCGACGTCTACCCGGTGCACTTCATCAACCGCTACGGGTATCTGAGCGACGACGCGCGCGACCGCATCAACGCCTCCGGGTACTACCGGCTGCCGTGGAACGTGACGGTGGGCGGCAACTGGTACTGGGACAGCGGCGTGGCCTGGAACGTGTTCCAGACGGCGAGCCGCAGCCGGTTCCTGCCGTACGGCAACTACTTCATCGAGCCCCGCGGCTCGCGGCGCCTGCCGCACTTCCACCAGCTCGACCTGCAGGTGCAGAAGGACTTCCAGCTGGGCGTGATCAAGGCGGGGCTCATCGCGTCCGTGCTCAACGTGATGAACAGCGAACTGCCGACCGGCATCGACGGCAACGCCGGCTCGCGCGCCATCGCCGATGCGAGCGGCCGCCTCTTCATCGATCCGAACCAGCAGACCGGCGTGAACCGCCTCTCCCCGACGTTCGGCCAGTACACCTCGTTCCAGCGCCCGCGGCGGTATGAGGTGGGCGTCCGTTTCGAGTTTTAGTCCGGGCCCTCCCCTCATCCGCCGAAGGGCGGGTGAGGGGACGTTTTCCGCGTTATGATTGCGGAAATAATCCGGACAACCTGATGGCCGACGTATTCCTCAGTTACGCCAGGGAGGACAGGGACTGCGCGGAGCAGCTGGCGCGAGCCTTGGCCGGGCGCGGCTGGTCGGTGTGGTGGGACCGGCGCATCCAGGTGGGACGGTCGTTCTCGGAGATCATCGAGCGCGAGCTGGACGAGGCGAACTGCGTGGTGGTGATCTGGTCGCGCCACTCGCTGGCCTCGGAGTGGGTGCAGAACGAGGCGGCCGAGGCGGCGCGGCGGAAAGCGCTGGTGCCGGTGCGCATCGAGGATGTGCGCCTGCCGCTGGAGTTCCGCCGGTTGCAGACGGCGGACCTGCTCAACTGGCGGAACGGCTTCGCCGGCCCGGAGTGGAACGAGTGCCTGATGTCGATCGAGGAGCGGGTG
>DASYMJ010000126.1:0-29242 GCA_036009105.1 Thermoanaerobaculia bacterium
CCCGCACCGTCTCGAGCGGAAATGCCTCCGACAGTACCCCGATGCCCGCCTTCCCGATGTCGAACCTCCGCGCCGACACTCCCATCACACCCTCCCTTCGGCCGCGTCAATGATCGCTTAACTTAAGGCCATTGGCTCTAGTCCTCCAGCACGAACCCGGTCACCCCGATCGGCACCTCCCCCTCCTTCGGCGCGTACCCGCGCTGGCGTGAGGCCTCGATCTTGGCCTCGCCGGCGGCGCTCACCGGCTCCTCCCTGGCGAGTTGCGCGCGGGCGGAGGCGAGGTAGACCTTCACCCCTTTCTCCGCGTAGAGCTGGGCGATGCGGAGGGGGTCGGCGTCGATGACGATGTAGTCCTCGATGCGGGTCGACCAGATGGCGAACTTGCCGTTGGACTGCTTCTCGATCTTCCAGGCCACGAGCGATTATCGCGCGTAGCGGAGGCCGAGCCGAATCGAGCGCGGCGTGCCGAGGGTGATGACCGGGGTGGCGGCGGTCTCGATGTTGCGGTTGAAGAGGTTCTCCGCGGCGAGCGTGGCGGAGAGGTGCGAGCCGATGGGATGCGAGGCGAAGAGGTCGGCCACGAGGTAGCCGCGCAGGCGGAACTGATTCAGGTCGTCGTCGAACTGCGCGGTGGACCAGCGCAGCTGGGCGCCGAGGCGGGCGCGGGTCAGCTGCAGCGTGGCCTGATGGCGGGCCACCTGGGGGATGCGCTTGCCGTCCGAGGTCGTGGCGTCGCAGAAGAGATAGCCGCCGCTGATGCGCCACTCCCTCGCGAAGCGATGATCCGCCTCCAGTTCCAGGCCACGCGAGCGGGTGCTGCCGAAGTTCCGGCGTTGCCTGAGGATGAGCGTGGGCGATGTCGACAGAGTCACGTTCGCCACCGCGTCGTCCACGTCCATCTGAAACACGTTGACGCGCAGCGGACCGCTGCGGGCGCCGAGCTCGAAGGCCTGCAGCCGCTCGGGCTGGAGCGCGGCGTTCGGATTCGTCTGCACGTTGCCGACGCGGAAGCCGCGATAGAGCTCATTGAGCGTCGGCGCGCGGAAAGCGCGGTAGGCCGAGGCGGTGAGGGCGAGCTTGTCGTTCGCGCGGTAGAGCACGGAGAGGCGCGGGCTCCACGCGTCGCCGTTGCGGCCGGCGTCGTCGTAGCGCAGGCCCGCGGTGAGGCTCACCCGCGGCGAGAGCAGGAACACATCCTCCAGGAACGCCGAGGCGATCTGTTGCTTCTGTTCCAGAGCGCGCACGGTGCGGCCCTCGATGCCGGCCACCAGCGCGTGCCTTGCGCCGAGGGCGTGAGACGCCTGGAGCGATCCGCCCCAGCTGCGCACGGGCGTCCGCTGCTCGTTCGTCAGCCGCTCGGAGTTGCGGTCGGCGGCGATGGCGGAGAAGGTCTGATGAAAGTCCTGATCGGTGGCGTAGAGGCGGCCGAGGAAGGGGCCGACGTCCGCGCCGAGGGCGAGCTGGCGGATGGCCGTGTCGTTGATCTGCAGCGGCGTACCGTTGTTCCGCGCTTCGGTGTACCGCGAGGCGCGGACGAAGTAGCCGCCCCGCGCGACGGTCGCGTCGATGCTGGTATGACGTGCGTTCGCCGCGGTGTCGACCGCGCCGCGCTGCGCGTCATCGACGAGCACCCAGCCGTCCGTGGTCAGCCAGTCCACCGCCACACTCCCCCGCCACAAGCCGAGGCTGGTGGCGGCAAACAGAGACGCGGTGCCGGTCTGCTGCGAGCCGCCCGACATCTCCGCGATCACGGCCGCATCGCGCCGCCGCACGAACTGCACGACGCCGCTCATCGCGCCGCTGCCGTACAGGTCCGACGCGCCGCCGCGCAGCACCTCGACCCGTTCCAGCGCCGCACGGGGCACGCGGCCCCAGTAGACCCAGCCGCCGAACGGATCGTTGAGCGGGATGCCGTCGTCGAGCACGACCGCGCGCGACGCGCCGCTCGCCCCGACCCCGCGCAGCGAGACGCCCTGCGAGGTCGGATTGGCCGTGCGGCTGCCGCTGCGCCGGAACAGCGTGAAGCCCGGAACCTGACGCAGCGCGTCATCGAGCGTTGCCGCGGGCGTCGCCGCGATGTCCTCCGCGGAAAGCACGACCACGCTCGCCGGCGTGTCCCCCACGCGCGTCTCCGTGCGCGTGGCCGTGACGGTGATGGTGTCCTGCACCTGGAAGAGAAGGACAAGGGCGCCGAGCACGGGCGGATTCTATTCGTGCTGCGCCGCCCTCTGCGGCAACTTCGTCGACACGAGCAGCGCCAGCACCGCGAACGCGGCGCCGTAAAGCAGCGCCGTCCGGTTGCCCTCGGTCGTCGCCTCGGCCCGAACGCGCGCCAGCTCGGGCTTGCGGAACAGCTCCGGCGTCCCGAAGGCGATGCTCGTCGGTTGCTCGCGCAGCACCTTCTTGACCTGCAGCTGCTCGGCCAAAGGCAGCGAGCCGAGCGTTGCGTCCAGGCGCGCGACGATCGTGCTGAGCAGCACGGCGCCAATCAGCGCGGCGCCGAGCGACGCGCCGATCTGGCGGAACGTGTTCGACACGCCGGACGCCTCGCCGGCCTCGCTCACCGGCACCGCGGAAAGGGTCAGGTTGTTGACCTGCGACAGCACGAACCCGAGGCCGATGCCGTAGAGGGCGAGGCCGGGGATGAGCGCGGCGATGCCGGCGCCGCGGCCGAGGGTGAAGTGGAGGACGAGCAGGGCGACGATGTTGATGGCGAGGCCGATCTGCACCAGGCGCTTGTGCGTGATGTGCTTGGTCAGCACGCCGCCCAACGGCGAGAAGATCAGCAAGCCGATCGACATCGGCAGCAGAGCGAGGCCGGTGTGGAACGCGTCCAGATTGAGCACGCTCTGCAGGAAGACCGGCAGCGAGAAGATCACGCCGTTCTGGGCCAGCATCAGGCAGGCGGTGATCGACGCGCCGGCCAGGAACGAGGTGTTGCGGAAGAGGCGCATGGAGACGATCGGCGTCCCGCCCTGCCGCTCCAGCCGTCGTTCCCACAAAGCGAAGAGCACCATGACCACCACGCCGGCCCCGATTGCACAAGGCACGACGGGCGGGCTCCCCAGCCAGCCGTACGTCGGCGACTCGATGATGCCGAACACGACGAGAAACAGACCGAGGGCGGAGAGGAAGACGCCGAGGACGTCGATGCGCTTCGGCTGCCGCGGCTGGGTGTCTTCGATGACCAGCGAGCCGAGGAGCAGCGCAGCGACGACGAAGATGTTGATGCGGAAGCCCCAGCGCCAGCTGAAGTGAGTGGTGAGGAAGCCGCCCAGGATCGGGCCGACCGCGCTGGCCGCGGCGGCGATGCCGCCCCAGATGCCGAAGGCGAGCGCGCGGTCGTGGCCGCGGTAGCGCGCCACGAGGAGCGACGCCGTGGCGGGCATCATCAGCGCGGCGCCGATGCCTTCGATGATCGACTCGCCGAGGAGGAGGGTAGGGATGTTGTTGCTGATGGAGGCCACGAAGGAGCCGATGGCGAACAGGATCGCGCCGAGGCAGAACATCCGCTTGCGGCCGAACAGGTCGCCCATCCGGCCGCCGGTGACGGTGAACGCGGCCAGGGTGAGCGAATAGACGGAGATGACCCACTGCAGGCTCTGCAGATTCGTGTGCAGCTCGCGGATGAGAGTGGAGAGCGAGACGTTGAGCAGCGTCGTGTCGATGATGACGATGGCCAGGGCCAGCGACAGGACGAAGAGGGGTCCCCACTTTTTCATGCGACGGCGCAGCCTATACCATTCGCATCCGTGTCCGAGCTCGACGCTCCCTTCGCAGCGCCATGGTGGTTACGCAATCCTCACGCGCAGACCGTGTGGGGCCGCATCGCGCGCGGCCGCCGGCTGGTCCGGACGCGGCGGGAGACGCTGACCACCCCCGATGGCGACGAGCTGGTGCTCGATCATCTGGACGGGACCGGGCCGCACTTCGTGCTGATGCACGGCCTGGAAGGCTCCTCGAATTCGGTGTACATGCAGGGCGTGCTGGCAGTGATCGCGCGCCATGGCCACTCCGCGACGGCGATCAACTTCCGCTCCTGCGCGCGCCATCCGCGTTCTGTCTTCCGCGAGCTGCCCAACCGCCGGCCGCGCTTCTATCACTCCGGCGAGACGGGCGACTTTGACTTTGTGGTCCACCATCTCGATCGGCCGCTCCTCGCCTTCGGCGCATCGCTGGGCGGCAACGTCCTGCTCAAGTGGCTGGGCGAGAATCCCTCGCAGCCGTTCATCCGCGCCGCCGCCACGCTCTCCACCCCCTACGACCTCGGCGCGGGAGCGAGCCACCTGGAGAAAGGGACCGGACCCTTTTACGTGGCGCGCTTTCTCAGCTCGCTGAAGAAGAAGGTGACCCGCATGAAGGCGGAGTTCCCCGACGCGCGGGTCGATCTGGAGGCCGCGCTGCGCTCCAAGACGTTCCGCGAGTTCGACGATGCGGCGACCGCCCCCCTGCATGGGTTCGTCGATGCAGAGGACTACTACGCGCGCTCGTCCTCGATTCACTTCCTCAGCCGGATCGCGGTGCCGGCGCTCTGCGTGAATGCGGCTGACGATCCGTTCCTCCCGCCGGAAGTGCTGGCGCGGGCGAAGCAGGCGGCGTCGCCGACCGTGGAATTCATCACCACGGAGCGCGGCGGCCACGTGGGCTTCGTGGCCGGCGCGCCGTGGCGGGCGCGGTACTGGGCGGAGGAGCTGGTGGTGCAGTGGCTGTTGCGGTGCGCGGCATGACCCGCGCCCGTTTCCTCACCCTCTGCGCCGCGGCGTTCGGCTTCGCGCTCGCGGTGGCGGCGATGCCGCTCTGGCTGCGCGCGGCGCCGGCCCGGCAGCTGCCCGGCTTCATGAAGGCGCACGATCTCGACGCGCGCGCGGCCTATCGCTTCATGCTCAGCCTCTTCGCACTGCCGCTGGCAACGGCGTTCGTGATGCGTCCCCTGATCGCGCGGCTGATCGAAGGCCGCCGCTGGGCCGCGAACGGCGCGGCCGCGGCGATGCTCGGCGCGTTATGGGTCTCGCTGATCACGCCGCGCTTGACGTGGGTGGCGATCCCCGCGCTGCTGGTGATCGTCGCCTGCACGCTGCTGCGCCGGTACGACGCGAACTTCTCGCGCGCCGATGCGGTGCTGCTGCCGACCATCGCCACGGTCTGGGTCGCGCTGCTCGACCTGACCACGTTCGGGCCGGACCAGGTGCTGGTGCTGGCCACGCTGCTCGTTTTCGCCGTGCGCCTGCTGGTGCGCAATCCGCTTTGTTTCGCCTTCGCGCCGCTGGGCATCGTGCTGCAGACGCCGTTCTTCGCGCGCGACGAGCGGCATGCCGGGTGGCCCTCGATTGCCATCGCCCTGCTCACGCCGTTCGTGCTGCGCTTCTTCGGCGCGCCGAAACGGCTCCGAGCCATCCTCGCCTTCGTCATCTACCCGATCGTGGCGTACGGCTACGCGACCGCGACGAGCCTGTACGCGACGGAAGGGAAGATGCGCGTCGACTTCTTCGAGGACATGCAGCACGTCGCGCCGGCGGGGGAGATGCTGCGCGGCGAGAAGCCGTATCGCGACGTCATCCCGCCGCATGGCCTGATCCAGGACGCGCTGTTCGATTACGCGGCGCTCAAGAGCGGCCCGGTCACCATCGGCCGCGCTCTGAAAATCCGCGGCGTGGTGACCGGCCTCAACGCGGTGCTCGTTTATGCCCTCGCGGCGGTGGCCAGCGGCTCGGCGGAGCTGGGCATCCTCTGCTTTTTCCTGGCCATCCCGTTCGGGGCGGCGGGAGGGACGGTGAGGATGATTCCCGCCATGACGGCGCTCACGCTCGTCGTCGCCGCGGTGAGAAGGGGGACGACGCGGGGGTTCTTCTGGGCGGGGGTGGTGTTCGTGATCGCCGGGCTGACCAGCATCGATTTTGGGTTCTATACGCTGGTGATCATTTTGTGGGCCGGCTGGAGAGCCGGCCCTACGCTTCGGGCGCTCCGGGCCGCGGCGGTTGGCGCAATCGCGGCCGGTGTTCCCGTGGCGATTGCGCTTGGCGTGTACGGCATCCTTCCTGATCTGTTCCAGGTGACCCTCGGCGAGGTCGCGACGTGGGGGCCCGTCTACGCGTTACCGCCGTACACGGCGCCGGCCGGCCTGAACCAGTTCCGCTTCTTCCCGGAGGCGATCCTCGGGGCGTTCGACAAGTCGTCCTACCTCTATGTGCTCTGGATCGTGACGCTGCTGGGGCTCGCCGCCACGCTCGCCTTCGGCCTCAAGGCGAAGGGGCGCAAGCGGCGCGCGCTCGAAGTGCTGGTGATCATCGCCGGGTATGTCGTCGTCTGCGGCATCTCCTACGCGGAGCGGCATCACCAGGCGTTCACCACCGCCCTCCCGCCGCTCGCCGTTGCCGCCACGTGGCGCCTCTTCCGGGCCCGCTCGCCGCAGCTGCGCGCCGCCGCGCCGCTGGCCCTCGCCATCCTGCTGATGATCGCCCAGCCGACCTACCACATCGCCATCGCCGCCTCCCTGCGCCGCGTCGACGGCCCGCTGGAGAAGGAGTGGGTCGAGATCCCCGAGATCCCGCGCGCCGCGGGCGCCTACTTTCGCCAGTCGCACGCGGACGACGTCCGCAATGCGAAGCGCTACCTGGATGCGCTCGGCCCCGACGCCACCTTCTTCGACTTCACCAACCGCGGCCTCCTCTACTTCCTCCTCGACCGGGACATGCCCATCCGCCAGGTCGAAGTCGCGTTCTATGAATCCGAAGCGCGACAGAAAGAGGTCATCAACGCCATCGAGCGCAACCCGCATGTGGTGGCCGCGCTCATGCCGGTGGACGACGTCGCCAATGCGGTGGACGGCATCCCCAACCGGGTCCGCGCGCCGCTGGTTTACCAGTACATCGAGCAGCACTTCACCCCCGACCGGCAGGAGGGGGCGTTGATGTTCTGGAAGCGGAAAAGGTAGGGCCGGCTCTCCAGCCGGCCCAACCGAGGCATACCGGATCCGCCACCATTGGGCCGGCTGAGAGCCGGCCCTACGTTTACGGCATCGCGTGATCCCGGATATTCTCCGCGCCGATGTCCGCCACCCTCATCGCCCGCTTCGCGGCCTTCATCGCCGAGCGGCAGCCGTTCGCGCTGAAGGCGGCCCTCGCCGCGCTGGAGGAAGCGATCGACGGCCGCGAGCTGGACGAGCACGACCCGGCGGCCATCGATTCCCTGCGCGAGCCGTTGAAACGCGCCCTGGAGCCGGCCCTGGCCAACGCGCTCACGCCCGCGACGGTGGTCACGAACGTGCCCGAAACCACGCCCGGCATCAGCGTCAACCAGCGCCTCCATCAGGCCGTCGCCTCCGTGCTCGATGATTGCGAAGGCTTCCTCCGCCGCGAGGCGATCGGCGCCTCCCTCACGGCCGACGAGCGCCGCGCCATCCTGCGCGGCATGATCCTCACCCGCGCCGTCGACAACCGCCTCAAGTCCTTCTTCACCGGGGGCGAGGTGCGCTGGGGCAACACCTCCTTCCAGGGCAAAGGCTTCCGCTCCCTGGGGCAGGAAGCGATCTACGCCGCCGCCATCCGCCTGCGCAAAGGGAGCGAAGAGCACGACGTGATCTCCCCCATGATCCGCGACCTCGGCGCCGTGCTGGCCATGCACGACGCGCCGGAGACGGTGCGCATGGTGCTCAGCGCGCAGATGGGCAAGGCGGGCCCGCCGATGAACGGCCGCGACCTGCACGTGGGCGACTGGGCGCACGGCATCTACCCCGCCATGGCCCCTCTCGGCAGCCCCGCGCTGACCATGGCCGGCGTCGCCATGGCCTTCGCCCTGGACGGCCATCAGCGCGTCGCCGTCTCCTTCGTCGGCGAGGGCTCGACCTCCCTCGGCGAATGGCACGAGGCCATCAACGCCTGCGCGGCGCGGCGCCTGCCCGCCGTCTTCTGCGTGCAGAACAACCAGACCGCGCTCTCCACGCCGGTGCGCGAGCAGTCCGCGGTGCGCGTCTTCGCCGACAAGGCCATCGGCTACGGCATTCCCTGCGTCACCATCGACGGCACCGATCCCGATGCCATCGCCGCCGCGTTCACCTGGGCGGCGGAGCGCGCGCGAGAGGGGCACGGCCCGGCGCTCATCGAGCTGGTGGCGATGCGCATGTGCGGCCACGCGCACCACGACGACATGCTCTACCTCGGCAAGGATCCGCAGCCCTCGTGGACCTATCCGGCCCTGACCGATGCGGGCTACGCCGACCGCGAGCTGTACGACTTCTGGTGCCGCCGCGATCCGCTCGTCACCTACGCCGCGCGTCTCGAGGCGGAGGGGCTCATCACTGCTGATGATGTGGCGCGCTTCAAGGCCGATGCGGAGGCGCTCGTCGACCGGGAGGCGCGTGCCGTGATCGAGGCGCCGTGGCCTTCCGCGGAGCTGGCCGGCAAAGACGTCCATTCCGATGGCGAGCGCCGCGTGCACATCGAAGTGCTCGATGACGCGCAACGCCGCGCCGAGACTCCTCTACCCGAGGTAGACGCCGGTCCGCCGTTCGATGCGAAGGGGAAGACGTTCCTGGAGGCGGTGATGCTCGGCGTGGGCGACGCGCTGCGCAACGATCCGCGGACGTTCGTGTACGGCGAGGACGTGGGCGGCAAGTACGGGAACGCCTTCCTGCTCCTGCGGCCGCTGCTGAAGGACTTCGGCGACCGCATCATGAACAGCGTTTTGGCCGAGGGATCGACCATCGGCGTTTGCATCGGCGCGGCGCTGGCGGGGAAGCGGCCCATCGGCGAGATCCAGTTCAACGACTTCATCGCCACCGGCTTCAATCAGCTGGTGAACAACGCGGCGAAGATTCACTACCGGTGGGGCGAGTCGGTGCCGTTCGTGCTGCGCATGCCGTGGGGCGGCCTGCGTCATGCCGGCCCGTATCACTCCCAGAACACGGAGGCGTGGTTCTACCGGACGCCGGGGCTGAAGATCGTGGCTCCCTCCACGCCGCACGACGCGCGGGCGCTGATGGCCGCCGCGGTGGCCGATCCCGACCCGGTCCTCTACTACGAGCACATCGCGCTCTATCGCGACCCGCGCATCAAGCAGGCGCTGGCCGAGGAGGCGCCGTCGCCGATCCCGCTCGGCCGCGCCGCGTTGAGGCGCAGCGGCAAAGACCTCGGCATCATCTCGTACGGCGCGTTCGTGCACGTGGCCATGCGCGTGGCCGAGGCGCTGGCCAGGGATGGCATCGAGGCCGCGGTGCTCGACCTGCGCTCGCTCGCGCCGCTCGATCGCGATGCGGTGCTGGCCGTGGCGCGGCACACCAGCCGGGTGCTCATCATCGAGGAGGACACGCGCACCGGCTCGATCGGCGAGTCGCTCGCGGCGATCATCCAGGAGGAAGCGTTCGAGTACCTCGACGCGCCGGTGCGGGTGATCGGCGCGCTCGACACGCCGGTACCCTACTCGCCGCCGCTGGAGCAAGAATTTCTGCCGAGTGAAGAGCAGATCGAGCGCGCCGCACGATTGCTGGTGAGGTGGTGATGGCCTCGCCCCGCCGCACGCAGGTCCTCTTCCTGGTCCGCTTCTTCCTGCTTCTCGCCGCGTTCTATGCAGTGGTGTCGCTGGAGGTGGTGGACCGCTGGTTCGTCGCGCCGTTCACGCACGGCATCGCCATCGTGTCCGCCGCGCTGCTCAACCTGATCGGGCAGCATGTGGAAGTGGTCGGCACCGCCATCCGCAACGACGCCTTCGCCGTGCAGATCCAGAACGGCTGCAACGGCCTGGAGGCGGTGGTCTTCCTCTGCGCTGCGATCCTCTCCTTCCCCGCCACCTGGCGCCAACGCGGCCTCGGCATCCTGGCCACGGTGGTCGGCATCGAGGCCGTGAACCTGATCCGGGTGGTGTCGCTGTTCCTGCTGGGCCGCTACCACCCGGACGTCTTCCAGCTCTTCCACCTCGCCATCTGGCAAGCCATCATCCTCGGCATCGCCGCGCTGATGTTTTACGGGTGGACGACGCGGGCGGTGAAGCCGGCGCCGGTGTCATCCTGAGGCGCGAAGACGCCGAATGGATCTCCTCGCAAGCTCCGGGGGATCCATTCGCCGTCTGCGGGGCTCAGGATGACACGCGAGACACGTACTGCGCCCTTACCCACTCCATCTCCTCCTCCGACAGCGCGTCTCCGATGCGCGCGGCGGCTTCCACCTGGGCGGGCGTGCGTTGACCGAGGAGGACGGTCGACGTGGGGTTGCCGGTGAGGAGCGCGCCGACCACGGCGTGCAGCACGGGCTCCGGACAATCCGCGAAGCGCTCGCGGACAGCGGCGGCGGCGCGGCGCATCCGCTGCACGAACGCCTCGTCCGAGAACTCCGGGATGTCGCGGCGGAAGTCGCCTTCCGGGAACCGCGGCGCGTGCTCGTACTTGCCCAGCAGGAGGCCGTGCTTCAAGGGGGAGAAGAAGGCGACGCCGAGGTCGTGCGCGTCGACGTACGACTCCAGGCCGCTCGATTTGTACACGTCGTCCACGAGGTTGCGGAAGGGCTGCACCACGTCCGGATCGACCCGGTCGATGAAGCGCAGGATGCGCCGCGCGTCCCAGTCGGAGAGGCCGATGAACCGGACCTTGCCTTCTTCCTGAAAACGACGCATCGTAGCGAGAGCATCATCGAAGTAGACGTCGGCCGGACCGAAGTCGCAATGATGAAAATAGTGGACGTCGAGGACGTCGGTGCGCAGGTTGCGCAGCGATGCCTCGCACTGGGTCCTCATGAAGGCGGGATCGTACGGCTGGCCGGACGGCCCCTTGACGTAACCGAACTTGGTGGCCAGGAAGATCTCGTGACGCGGAACCTCATCCCACACGGAGCCGATCAGCTGCTCCGCATGCCCGCTGCCGTACGCGTCCGCCGTGTCCCAATGGGTGATGCCGTTGCGCCACGCGGCGACCAGCGCCTCGCGCACCGCCGCATCATCGCTCCCCGACCAGCCGACCGAGGCGCCCTCCGCGACGTTCGGCCCGCCGTGGCCCCAGGTGCCGAGGCTCACCGCCGGCACTTCGACGTTCGTCCTGCCGAAGCGAATCCTTCTCATGGCGGCACTCTATGACATTCCGCTCGGCGTTGTTCGTCGCCCATCCGGGGCATGAGCTGCGCCTCCATCACTGGCTGGAAGTGGAGCGGCCGATCGTCTACGTGCTCACGGACGGCTCGGGCCACGGCGAGCGTTCGCGCACCGATGAATCGCGCGAGCTCCTCGCCCGCTGCGGCGCCACGGCGGGCCCGATCTTCGGCCGCTTCACCGATCGCGAGCTCTACGCGATGCTGCTTCGGGGAGAGGTCGCCCCGATCGCCGACACGGTCCGTGAGCTGGCCCGGGAGCTGAGCGAGCACGGCGTCCAAACGGTGGCCGGCGACGCGTGGGAGCTGTACAACCCGGCTCATGATCTCTGCCGGGTGATGCTCGACCTGGCCGCGGGAAGCATCCCCAATTACGAGGTGGCGATCGTGCGCGAGGCGCCCGGCGGCGACGTCACCCTGACGCTCGATGACGAAGCGCTCGCCCGCAAGCTCGCCGCGGCGCGAGCCTACCAGTCGATGCGCGCGGAGGCGGAGGGCGTGCTGGAGCGGGAGGGGGTGCAGGCGTTCCGCGTGGAGACGCTGCGCCGCGCGACCAGGCCACGCGCGCCGGAGCTGGTGGCGGACTACGAGCTGTTCGGCGCCGATCGCGTGGCGGCCGGCCACTACGGCACGGTGATCCGCTACCGGGAGCACTTCGCGCCGTTCGTCGCGCAGCTGGCCGAAGTGCTGCAGCCCGCCGTCGCATGAGCGAGCCGCGCCGCGTCCTCATCGCCGCGATCAGCGTGCAGTCGGCCAGCGGCACCGACCTCTACACGCGCGACCTGGCTCTCGGTCTGCTCCGCCGCGGCTGGCTGCCCATCGTCTACGCGAGCCTGATCGGGAGCATCGGCGAGGAGCTGCGCCGCGCCACGATCCCGGTGGTGGACGACCTGGCCGCCATCGCCACGCCGCCGGACCTGATCCACGGCCACCAGATCCTGGAGACTGCCGCCGCGCTGATGCGTTTCCCGGACGCGCCGGCGCTCTTCGTCTGCCACGGCGGCCTGGCCTGGAACGCGATCCCGCCCGCCACGCCGCGCATCGGCGCGTATGTGGCCGTCGACCGCAACTGCCGCGACCGGATGGCCTTCCAGTACGGCATCCCGGCGGAGCGCATCCGCATCCTGGCCAACGCCGTCGACCTGCGGCGCTTCCCGCGCCGCGCGCCGCTGCCGCCGCGTCCGCAACGCGCGCTCGTGTTCAGCAACACGGCGGCGGAGAACACCTGGGTGCCGCCGATCCGCGCGGCCTGCGAAAAACGCGGCATCGCGCTCGATCTCGCCGGCGCCGCGTCCGGCCGCGGCACGGCGCACGCCGAGGATGTGCTGCCGCACTACGACGTGGTGTTCGGCAAGGCGCGCTGCGCGCTGGAGGCGCTCGCCACCGGCAACGCCGTCATCACCTGCGACCACGCGGGCCTCGGACGGCTGATTACAACCCGATCGCTGGATGAGATGCGCGCCTTGAACTTCGGGATGCGGACGCTGCAACGCGCGATCACCGAGGAGGCGATCGGCGCGGAGCTCGACCGCTATGACGCCGCCGATGCGGCCCGGGTGACGGACGCCATCCGCGCCTCGGCCGATCTGGAGCTGCTGCTCGATCAATACGTTGCTTTGTACGAGGAGCTGCTGGCCACGCCGGTCATCCCGGACGGCGGCGAGCTCGCGCTGGCGGTGGCGCGCGTGGCCAAGCCGATCTACGAGGCCGCGCGGCCACGGCCGTCCAAGGTGCGGGCGAAACTGCGCAACTCGCGCGTGTTGGGGTTGCCGGCGCGCTGGCTGTGGCGCTTGCTCAGGCGCTGAGGAACGTGGGGGCCGGCTTCAGCCGGCCCGGGCGGGCTGAAGCCCGCCCCCACATTTTTCCCCATCACAGGTCTTCCAAGTGCAGCGCCCGGCCCTTCCACATCCGCGCGAACGCCGCTTCGGTGGAAGAGGCGTCCTTCTTCTGCGCGCGCAGCGCCGCGGCGAGGCCGAAGAGCGAGCGCGGGTTGTTCGGGTTGCGGGCCAGGTCGTCGCGGAAGACCTGCTCGGCCGCGGCGGCCTGGCCGTCCCGGAGCAGCGCGCTGCCGAGGGACTCGCGGACGGGGAAGAACCAGTCGGGCGGCTCGTCGTAGTTGAGCGTGTCCTCCACCGCCACCGCCTTGCGATAGGCGGCGATTGCAGAAGCGCGGTCGCCGGACGCCATGGCGATGCGCGCATCGAGCACGTTCGCGGCGAGGGCGGCGAGGTCCTTTGGATTGTTCTGCGTCACGCCCGGATCGTCGGTCAGCTTGCCGCGCGCTTCCTCCAGCATCCGGCGCTCGCTCTGCGCGCCGGCGATGTTGCCGAGGGCGGCGAAGGCGGCGCCCCGCGCGAAGTGGGAGGCGGCCGTCGAATACGGGCCGGCGGTGGCCATCGGCGCGCGGATCACCTCCGTCCACTTCCCGAAGCGGACCCGGATCAGCAGCGACGCGGCGGAGAGGCCCTCCACCATCGGCATCTCCTTCGCCATCATGGAGGCGTGCTCGCTCATCTCGTCGGCCATCCTGCGGGCCGGCTCGTAGCGGCCCTGCATCGCGTGCGAGGCGGAGCCGAACTGGAGGTTGTGGTTGTAGTACATCGCCGAGTAGATGTTCTCGTGGCCGTGCGAGGCCATGAACCTGCGGTCGGCATCGGCGGCGATCTCGTTTGCCTTCGCGGAGCCGGCGTAGTCGCCGGTGCGGTGGAGGATGTGGGCCGGCATGTGCACGAGGTGGCCGAGCGATGGGGCGAGGGTCTGCAGCGCCTTCGCGCTCGGCAGCGCGCGGCCGGGATTCTGCGAAGCCTCCACGGCATGGATGTAGTAATGGTTCGCGCCGAGGTGGTGCGGGTCGCGCCGCAGCACCGACTCGAGCACGCGCACGATCTCCTCGGTGCCCTCGTTCGGCTTGCCGTCATGCGACCAGAAGCGCCACGGGCGGAGGTCCATCATGCTCTCCGCGTACAGCGTCGCGATGTGCAGGTCGTCCGGATATTTCTTCGAGACCTCGCCCATCGCTTTGCTGTAGTCGGCGGCGAGAGCCTTGAGGTCGGCATCCGGGTTGTTCGAGTAGCGTTTGGACAATGCCTCGATCAGGTCGCGCTCTTTCGGCGACGCGCCATCCAGATGGCCGAGCGCCGATTGCACGGTGTCGAAGGCCTGCTTCTCGCGATCGGGATCGACGTCGAGATTGATGTTCGGGCCGAGCGCGTAGGCGGTGCCCCAGTAGGCCATGCCGAGCTTCGGATCGAGCTCCGCCGCGCGCTGGAAGGAGGCGATCGCGGCCTCGTGATTGAAGCCGTAGAGGTAGCGCAGGCCCTGATCGAAGAACTGCTGCGCCTCGTGATTCCTGGTGGAGACGGACCAGTGGGCGTCGCCCAGACCCTGCTCCAGTGAGACGATGGCGAGGAGGATGACCGCGAATTTCATGAACCCCTCCTGTACGTTTTGTGCTCCCGATTCTACGTCCGGCGCGGTGTGGTCGGATGCCCGCTGTGCCGTGCTGCTGCACGAGGACTCCGCGGTACGGGGCCACGCCATGGTCGTCTGGCGCGCGCACGTGGAGAACTTCTCCGGGCTTTCGGAAGAGGAGGCGGAGCATTTCGCGCGCGTGCATCGCGCCGCGGAGAAGGCGCTGCTGGAGGTCACCGGCGCGGAGCGCGCGGTGCTGCTGAAGCTCGGCATCATGACGCCCCATCTCCACCTGCACCTCTATCCCGTTTCCTCGTCGCTGGACCGCGCCGCGGTGCTGGCCGTCATCGAGGGGAAGGTGCGGGAGGAGCGGGAGCCGGACTTTGTGGCGCGGGTGGCGGCCGCGCTGCGCCTGTCATCCTGAGGATCTCCTCGCAAGCGCCGGGAGATCCTTCGACCGTCTTCGCGGCTCAGGATGACACTCAGGTCAGATGAAGATCCCCCTCCGGATCAGGAACTGCTGCAGCGCGTCGGGGTCGGGGAAGCGTCCGCTGCGGTCGAGGTCGCGCAGGAACGCGCGCAGGGAGTGACGGGTCACGTCCGGCGCGGACGCGAGCTCGTCGAGCTGCAGGCGGCCCAGGTCGGGGGCGGCGAGGATGTCGTGCTGCTCGAGGTAGGCCCGGATCGCCGCGTCGAGGTTGTCCACGATGCCGGCCAGCGGTGCGCCGCGCGGGCGGAAGGGGCGGGCGGGCGGGGCGCCGCTGATGCTGGACGCCTTCCCCAGGCCATGGGCCAGGCCGAGGGCGTAGGCGACGTGCGGATCGCGGTCCGCCGCGTCGGCGACCACCAGCTCGGCGGCGGCGAGCGCGCGGTAGCCGGCTTCGTCGACCGGCAGCGGGATGGTGCGGCAGTCGTAGCCGGGAGGGCGGTGGGAGGGGTCGCCGAGGAGGATGCAGATCTTCACCCGACGGATCGTAAGGTCAGCGGTATGCATCCTGCAAAGTCTGGATGCGCTGATGTCTGAAAATCACGCTCCGCTGCATGACGCGCTCGATGAACTGGTCCGTCACGTGGAGAGCCTGTCGCAGGCCGGCATGCTCGCCTCCATCCTCATCCTCGATGAAGACGGCCGCCATCTCCGCCACGGGAGCGCGCCGTCGCTGCCCACTGCCTACAACGCGGCCATCGACGGCATCGAGATCGGGCCCGAGGTCGGCTCCTGCGGCACGGCGGCGTTTCACGACCGGACGGTCGTGGTCTACGACATCGCGAACGACCTGCTGTGGGCGAACTTCCGCGACCTCGCGCTGCAGTACGGCCTCCGCGCCTGCTGGTCCACGCCCATCCACGGCTCGGACGGCAGAGTCCTCGGCACGTTCGCGAACTACTACCCCGTCGTCCGCGATCCCAGCCCGACCGATCGCGATCTGACCGAGACGATCACCCGCAGGGCCGCCGCCGCCATCGAGCATGCCCGGGAAAGCCGTTTGGCCGCATCCCGGTGAGCAACTTCCTCCTCGCCTTCGCGTAGTCTCAGCACATGCGAACCACTCGGCAACAAGCGCGACTGGCCGGATTCCTCTATCTGCTGCTCGCTCTCATCGCGCCGGTCGGCCTGCTCTACGTGCCCGGCAAACTGATCGTCTCCGGCAACGCGGCCGCGACGGCCAGCAACATCAGGACCTCGGAGTGGCTGCTCCGCGCCGGCATCGCCAGCGAGCTGGTCCACCAGATCATCGGCGTGTTCCTCGTCCTGGCGCTCTATCGCCTGTTCAAGGCGGTCGACGAATCGCTCGCCACGCAGCTGGTGATCTTCGGAGCGCTGCTCTCCCTTCCGATCATGTTCCTGAACGTGCTCAACGACCTCGCCGCGATCATGCTCGCCCGCGGCGGCACCTTCCTGGAGGTGTTTCAGAAGCCGCAGCTCGATGCGTTGGCGTACCTCTTCGTTCGCCTGCACAGCCGGGGCATCACCATCGCTTCGGTCTTCTGGGGCCTGTGGCTGTTCCCCTTTGGATTGCTGGTCATCCGCTCCCGCTTCATCCCCCGCGCGTTCGGCGTGCTGCTGCTGATCGCCGGCACGGCGTACCTGGTCAGCGCCTTCACCACCCTCTGCCTGCCGAGCTACGCGCCGATCGTTTCGCAGATCGCGCTGCCGGTGGAGATCGCGGAGGTGCCGATCATTTTCTGGCTGGTGATCTGGGGAGCGAAGGAGCCTTCCCTTGACACCGCCCACCCCGCTGAATGAGCATTCATTCATGGCTCGTCCCCCAACCCCCCAGCCGGCCGCGCCGGCCACCGCTTTTCAGGGCACCTCCAAACGGGAACGCATCCTCCGCGCGGCGGTCGACGTCTTCGCCCGCAACGGCTACTTCAACGCGAAGGTCTCCGAGATCGCGAAGGCGGCCGGCGTCGCGGACGGCACCATCTATCTCTACTTCGATGGGAAGGAAGACCTGCTCGTCACCATCTTCCGGGAGCACACCCGCAACTACCTGGTCTCCCTCGAACAGCAGCTGAAGGACATCTCCCGCCCCGAGGAGCGCATCCGGGTGGCCATCCGCCATCACCTGGAGACGCTGGGCCGCGACCGGGCATTGGCCGTCGTTTCCCAGGTCGAGCTGCGGCACAGCCTCAAATTCATGAACCTCTTCTCGCAGATGGAAGTGGCCGACTACCTCGGCATGATCCGCAAGATCGTCGAGCATGGGCAGGCCGAGGGGGTGTTCCGGCGCAACCTCCATCCGGCGCTCGTGGCCAAGTCGGTGTTCGGCATCCTGGATGAGATGGTGACCTCGTGGATTCTCTCGGAGAAGGAGCACGCGCTCTCCGATCAGGCGGACCAGATCGCGGACCTGATCCTGACCGGATTGTTGTAGGCACGCCGTGTCATCCTGAGCCCGCGCGTACAATCGCCGCACTTTGCGCGAACGTCTGACCCGCCGGGACTGGATCTTCATCGCCGTCTGCGCCGCCATCCTCGCCCTCTCCCTCTTCATCGGCCTCCGCTGGTTCTCCTCCGCGTTTCCCGAGGCTTCCATCGAGTTCAAGTACGACCGCGAGGCGTCGCTGCCGCTCGCCGAGCGCGTGCTGAGCGGCGAGCGGATCAACGTCACCGGCCACAAGCACACGGCGATGTTCGACGCCGACGACACCGCCAAAGTCTTCCTGGAGCGCTCCCTCGGACTGCAGAAAGCAAACGCCGAGATGCGCGCCAACGTGCACCTCTGGTACTGGCATCACCGCTGGTTCCAGCCGCTGCAGGAAGAGGAGTACGGCGTCGACGTCGCGCCGACCGGCGAGCTCGTCTCCTTCACCCATCGCATCCCCGAGGACCGCGCGCTGCCCACGCCCGACCTCGCGGCGGCGCGGCGCATGGCGGACGACTTCCTGCTGCGCAACCGGATCGAGCTGGATGACCTGCAGCTCGTGGCCCAAAGCGAGCGGAAGCTGCCCCATCGCATCCAGCGCATCTTCACCTGGGACTCCAAATCGATCCATCCCGCCGGGGCGCCGTACCGGCACACGGTGATCGTGGACGGCAACGCCATCAGCCAGTACCAGCAGCGGGTGAAGGTGCCGGAGCAGTGGCAGCGGAGCTACACCGAGCTGCGCTCCTGGAACAGCCTGGCCGGCAACGTCGACACCGTTTTCCTGATCATCACCGGCGTCGCGGCGCTCATCATCTTCATCGTCCAACTGGTCCGCGGGAACATGCGGCTGAAGTTCCTCATCGGCCTGGCGCTGCTCAGCATCGCCCTCTCCGTGCTCGTGTCGCTGAACAACTTCCCGCAGGCGCTCGCCGGGTATGACACCACCACCTCCTTCGGCGCGTTCCTGGCCCAATTCGTGGTCGGCATCCTCCTGCAGAGCTTCGGCACGGCGATGCTGCTGGTCGTGATCACCGGCGCGGGCGAGGTGCTCTACCGCGAGCGGCTGCCGCAACACCTCGCCATCCCCAAACTGTGGACGCCGCGCGCGCTGACCTCCAAGCGCGTCTTCCGCTCCCTCGTCCTCGGCTACACCCTGATGGGCTTCTTCGTGGCCTATCAGGTCCTCTTCTACATCATCGCCTCGCGCTTCGGCGCCTGGTCGCCGGCCGAGATCCCGTACGACAACGTGCTGAACACGACCCTGCCCTGGGTGGCCGTGCTCTTCGCCGGCTTCTTCCCGGCCCTGAGCGAGGAGTTCCTCTCCCGCGCCTTCTCCATCCCGTTCTTTCAGCGCGTGCTCAAGTCGCGCTGGGCGGCCATCATCGCGGCCGGTTTCATCTGGGGCTTCGGCCACGCCACCTATCCGAACCAGCCGTTCTACATTCGCGGCGTGGAGGTCGGTCTGGCCGGCGTGATGATCGGCCTGCTGATGGATTCCTTCGGCCTGCTGCCGCTGCTGATCTGGCACTACACGGTGGACGCGGTCTACACCGCGCTGCTGCTGTTCCGCTCCGGCAATCCGTACTACGTCCTCTCCGCCGGCGCGGCCAGCCTCGTCTTCGTGATCCCGATGCTCGCCTCGATCGTGCTCTACATCCGGAACAAGGGCTTCCTGCCGGATGACCACCTGACCAATGCCACGCTGCCGGTCATCGCGCCGGCGGGCGCGCCGGTGGAAGCGGCGCCGAGACCCGACCTGCCGCCGGCCATTCCCGTGACGCCGCGGCGGCTCTTCATCTGCATCGTCGCGTTCCTCGTTGCCGCGATCCTCATCGCCCTGCGGCCGCGCACGCCGGACGACGCGGTCGACTACCGGATCGACCGCGCGCGGACGAAGCAGATCGCCATCGCGCACCTGCGCATGGCCGATCCGAAGGGGAGCTACCAGCGCGTGATCGCCACCACCCTGGAGGGCTTCCACAGCTGGGACCGCGGCTCGGAGCGGGAGGAAGGCGGCTCGCCCGGCCCGTTCGACAACATCGCGGCGACGTACCTCATCCATCACGGCCTGAGCGTCGATGGCCTGATCGACGTCTTCCGCAACCGCCTCGAGGCCGCCACCTGGACGGTGCGCTTCTTCACGCCGATGAAGAAGGAGGAGTACTTTGTCGAGGTCGACCCGCGCTCCTCCCGCGTTCTCGGGTATCACAAATATCAGGCCGAGCAGAACCCGGGCGCGCGGCTGGAGCAGGCCCAGGCGCTCGCGGTGGCGATGCCGGCCTTCGCGCGCTACGGCATCGCTCCGGCGCAGTTCGAGTTGAAGGAGGCGCTCAGCTTCCAGCAGCCGAACCGGCGCGACTGGCTCTTTCACTTCCAGGAGCGCCGGCCGCTCGCGGGCGACGCCTGGCGCCGCGTGACCATCCGGGTCGCGGGCGCGGAGGTCACGCAGTTCAGCAAGTCGGTGAAGATCCCGGACCTCGAGTACCGCCAGCCGACGACGCTGCTGAACGTGATCCTCAACGTGCTGAAGATCGTGGGCCTGCTCGCCGTCTTCGCGCTCATCATCACCGGCCTGGTGAGCTCCGCCATCCGCAAGCGCTTCCACTGGCGGCGCGCCGCGCGCTGGACGGCGGTGCTCGCGGTGGTGCCGGTCTTCCTCGCCCTGGTGCGTTACGAGGACTCGCTCTTCAACTACAACACCTCGATCGGCTGGGAGACGTTCACCATCTCCATGACCACCGGCCTGGTGATGTCGATCAGCTTCCGCATCGCCGTGCTGTTCCTCGCCCTGGCCGCGATCGAGACCGCTTTGCCGGCAGCGCTGGAAGTGTTCTCGCGGGAAGGCCGGGCGCGTTACGGGCGCGCCGCCGTCGTTTCCGCCATCACCGCGCTCGCGGTCTTCATCGCCATGCGCTCGGCCGTCGCCCTGGCGCTGCAGCTCTTCCCCGCCGCCGCGCGCGTGAACGGCGTCGGCATCCCGGACGAGGTGGCCATGCCGCTGCCGTTCCTCGCCGCGCTGCTCGACGCGCTCTTCGACGCGGTGACGATCTCCGCCGCCGTGGCGATGTTCGTGGTGGCCGTGCAGTCGCTGAAGAAGTGGAGCTGGCTGCCGAGCGCCGTCACCGTCACGGCGATCTTCTTCGTCCTGCTCGACAGCAACGTCACGACCTCCGAGGCGCCGCTGGTGATCGCGCGGGCGCTGCTCGGCGCGCTCGTCCTCTTCGCCGTGGTCCGCTGGATCCTGGGCACGAACGCGCTCGCCTACCCGGTGGCCATCTTCGTCGCCACCGCAATGCAGTCGGCGCTGGCCATGCTGGGCAATGACCGCACCGACCTGCAGACCGGCGGCCTGGTCGTGGTCACGGTGGTCGCGATCGCGCTGCTGTGGGTCGTCATCACCCCGCGGACAGCCGATGCCTGAGTCCTTCGCGACGCGCCGCCTGCGCTGGCTGTTCAACTTCTTTCCCGCCTACCGCGGGACCGGCGCGCGGGTGAGCTACATCGCCGCGGACTACCGCGAGATCCGCATCCGCCTGCCGCTCTCGCTCCGCACCCGCAACTACGTCGGCACGATCTTCGGCGGCTCGATGTACGCCTCGGTCGATCCGATGTACATGATCATGCTCATCCGCATCCTGGGGCCGGAGTACGTGGTGTGGGACAAGGCGGCGGCGATCCGCTTCCGCAAGCCCGGCCGCTCCACGCTCTACGCGACGTTCCGCCTCGAGGACGCCGAGCTCGAGGCCATCCGCGCCGCCACCGCCGCGGGCAACGCCGTGAATCGCACCTACACGGTCACGCTCGTCGATGCCGAGGGCGTGGTCCATGCGGAGGTGGAGAAGGTGATCTACATCAAAAGGAAAACGTAGGGCCGGCTCTCAGCCGGCCCAGCCATCCGTTGACATCGGGCCGGCTGAGAGCCGGCCCCACATTTCGGTTCCACCTCGAGGACGCCGAGATCGAGGCCATCCGCGCCGCCACCGCACCTATACGGTGAACCGGGTGGATGCCGAGGGAAAACGTAGGGCCGGCTCTCAGCCGGCCCAGCCATCCGTTGACATCGGGCCGGCTGAGAGCCGGCCCCACATTTCGGTTCCGCCTCGAGGACGCCGAGCTCGAGGCCATCCGCGCCGCCACCGCACCTACACGGTGACCGGGTGGATGCCGAGGAGAAAACGTAGGGCCGGCTCTCAGCCGGCCCAGCCATCCGTTGACATCGGGCCGGCTGAGAGCCGGCCCCACATTTCCTCTGCGACAATGGCGCGCGTGTCGCTGAAATACACGCTGCTCTATGCGGCGCTTCGCGTCCTGGCCCGCCTCGCCGGCCTGCTCCCCCTCCCCACCGCCCGCGCCATCGGCCGCTTCCTCGGGCGCCTCGCCTGGCACGTCGTGCGCCGCGAGCGTCGCCGCGCGCTCGATCACATCAAACTTGCGTTTCCCGACTGGAGCGAGGAGCAGCGCGAGCACACCATCCGAGCGATGTTCCGCCATCTCGGCCAGTCGCTGATGGAGATTCTTTGGCTGCCCCGCCTCGACGAAGCCTCCCGCGCGCGGCTCACCCAGTGGGAAGGCCTCGAAAAACTCAAGCCCTACCTCGACGCGGGCCGCGGCGTCGTCATCTTCACCGCGCATTGCGGCAACTGGGAGTGGCTGGCCAACGCCTTCGGTGCCCTCGGCGCGCCGACCAGCGTCCTGCAGCGCGAGCGCAGCGACCCGAAGCTCAACCGCTTCATCACCGAGGTGCGGGCCAGGGTCGGCGTGCAGACCATCGACCGCGGTTCGAACGCCTCGGCCAGACAGATGCTGACCGCCATCAAGCGCGGCGCGCTCGCCTTCGTCATCGACCAGAACATCCGCACGGACAGCGTCCAGGTGCCGTTCTTCGGCCAGCCCGCCCTGACGCCGATCGGGCCGGCCAGGCTTGCCGTGCGCGCCGAGGCGGTGGTCGTGACCATCCTCATCGAGCGGCGGGCGGACGGCACGCACCTGGCGCGGGTGAGCGAGCCGATCGAGACCCGCCGCGAGGACGATCCGGTCGCGCTCACCGCCCGGGCCACCCGGCAGATCGAAGAGCAGATCCGCCGCGTGCCGGAGCAGTGGGTGTGGATGCATCGCCGCTGGCGCGATCGCCCCCGGTGGGATGTATCATCCCGTCATCCCGAATGAATCCGAAAGCCCGGCGTTTCTCTCTCGTGCTGGTCAAACCGTCGCACTACGACGACGACGGCTACGTCATTCAGTGGTTCCTCTCCGCCATTCCCTCCAACTCGCTCGCCGCTCTCTACGGTCTGGCCCGCGATTGCGCGCAGCGCAAGATCCTGGGCGACGACGTCGAGCTGGAGATCCACGCCCTCGATGAAACGAATACCCGCATCCGCCCCGAGCGCATCGCGCGGCTGATCGAAAAAGCCGGCAGCGGGATGGTGATGCTCGTCGGCGTGCAGTCGAATCAGTTCCCCCGTGCGCTGCAGCTCGCCCGGCCCCTGCGCGAGCGCGGCATCCAGGTCGCCCTGGGCGGCTTCCACGCCTCCGGCACCATCAGCATGCTCAACGGCATCGACGCCGGCCTCGACGAAGCGCGCTCGCTCGGCATCACCATCTTCGCCGGCGAAGCGGAGGGGCGGCTCGAGCAAGTGCTGCGCGACGCGGCGGCCGGCGAGCTCCGACCGATGTACAACTACATGGCCGACCTGCCGTCCATCGAGGGGACGCCCATCCCCCTCATCACCGCGCTCCGCGCCTGGCGCACGGCGGGCGGCGTGACCAGCTTCGACGCCGGCCGCGGCTGCCCGTTCCAGTGCTCGTTCTGCACGATCATCAACGTGCAGGGGCGCAAGTCGCGCCGCCGCTCGCCGGACGACATCGAGCACATCGTCCGCGCCAACGTGAAGCAGGGGCTGCACAGCTTCTTCATCACGGACGACAACTTCGCGCGCAACACCGAATGGGAAGCGATCCTCGACCGCCTCATCTCGCTGCGCGAGGAAGGGATCAAGATCCACTTCATCATCCAGGTGGACACGCTCTGCCACAAGATCCCGCGCTTCATCGAGAAGTGCGCCAAGGCAGGCGTGCGGCGCGTGTTCATCGGGCTGGAGAACATCAATCCGGACAGCCTGGTCGGGGCGAAGAAGCGGCAGAACAAGATCACCGAGTACCGCAAGATGCTGCTCGCCTGGAAGGCCGTGCGCGTCATCACCTACGCCGGCTACATCCTCGGTTTTCCGAACGACACGCGGGAGTCGATCCGGCACGACATCGAGATCATCAAGCGCGAGCTGCCGGTCGACCTGCTGGAGTTTTTCTTCCTCACCCCGCTGCCCGGATCGGAGGATCATCAGAAGCTGGTGCGGGCCGGCGTGCCGGTCGATCCGGACCTGAACAAGTACGACCTCAACCACGTCTGCACCGCGCATCCGCGCATGTCGGCCGAGGAGTGGGAGCAGACCTACCGCATGGCCTGGGAGACGTACTACACGCGCGAGCACGTGGAGTCGGTGCTGCGGCGCAACGTGGCCATGCGGGCCAGCGCGAGCAACGCGATCCTGCTCATGACCTGGTTCGGCGGCTCGATCCACATCGAGAAAGTGCACCCCCTCGAGGCCGGCTTCTTCCGCAAGAAGTTCCGCCGCGACCGCCGCCCCGGCTTCCCCATCGAGCCGGCCTGGCGCTTCTATCCCGCCTACCTGGCCGAGACCGTGTCGAAGCTGTTCCGCTGGGCCTCGATGTACGTCGGCCTGCGCCGCATCTACCTCTCCATCAAGCGCGATCCACGGCGGTATGAATACAAAGACATCGCGCTCGAACCGGTGCACGACGATGACGAGGAGAAGCTGGAGCTGTTCCACGACACCCGGCCGGTTAACGTCGCCTGATTTCAGACGTCTAGAGCATCGTGATCACGATCTTCGCCGCTTTCACTGTCGCCGCCACTCTCCAACCCTCCCCCACCCCCGCCATCCGCGCCGCGGTTGCCGCCACCGGCACGCCCGGCCTGGTGGCGGTGGCCGTCGACCGCAACGGCATCGTCTACGCGGAGGGGTTCGGCCTGCGCGACAAGGAGCGCAAGCTGCCGGTCACGCTGAACACGCGCTTCTACATCGCCTCTTCGACGAAGTCGTTCAACGCGCTCGCGGCGCTGCTGGCCGGCGTCGACATCGATGCGCCGCTCGATAAGACGCTGCCGAAGCTGAAGCTCCCGCCTCCGCTCGATCCGGCCCGCATGTCGCTGCGCGACCTGATGACGCACCGCCTCGGTTTCACCAACGACCCGATCGTCTTCCGCACGTCGTACACCGGCAACTGGGACGACGAGTGGATCTGGTCCGCCATGACGCGCTTCACGAAGGTGACGCCGCGCGTGTACGAGTACGACAACCTCGGCTACAACCTGCTCGGCTACACCATCGCGCCGTGGCAGGACACGGTGGCGCAACGCGTGCTGGCGCCGGCCGGCCTCTCCTCCACCACCACGCGCGTGCCGCCAGCCGGCGCCGAGGTGGCGGTGCCTTACACGATCTCCAGCTCAGGCTGGCTTCGCGTGGATCCAAAGACTCCCCGGCAGATGCACGCCGCGGGCGGCATGTACTCCACGGCGAACGATCTCGCGCGCTGGCTGCGCATCCAGCTCGGCGAAGGCGCTCTCGATGGGAAGCAGATCTTCCCCCGCCGGGTGATCCGCGAGACCCAGTCGCCGCAGATCCATTTCAAGCAGCGGTTCCAGCGCTACGACCGCTTCGCCTATGGCCTGGGCTGGGTCCTGGCCGACTTCGACGGCGACCTGCTCCTCCACCACTTCGGCGGCTACCCAGGCGCGCAGGCGCACGTCTCCTTCATGCCCGAGCGCGGCCTCGGCATCGCCGTGCTCACCAACTCCGACGGCCCGTTCGCGCACACCGTGGCGTCGTATCTGTATGACGTCATCCTCAGGAAGCCGGACGCCGATGCGAAGCTCGCCGAGGGGGTGAAGCGGATGCAGGATGCGATCTCTCGCGCCCCAGCCTCGGAACGCGCGCGCCTGGAGAAGGCCGTCGCCGCTCTGTCCCTCGGCGCCGACCGCACGGTGGCTTCGATCGCGGGCTCATGGACCAGTCCCGAGCTCGGAACGCTCACGATCGCGCCGTCGGGCGCGGCCCGCATCGGCGACCTGCACGGCACGATCGAGCCTTACCGCGGCACCGCGTTCGTGTTCCGCAACAACGGGAACGCCGAGCTGCTCTACATTCGCGCCGACAGCTCCCTCATCTGGCAAGAGGTAGCTTTCCGGCGCTGAGTGAAATGTAGGGCCGGCTCTCAGCCGGCCCATATCAACGGATCGATTGGGCCGGCTGAGAGCCGGCCCTACATTCCCTTCCCGCAGAATGCCCTTGCCCGCCATCGCGTTCCCATTTCCCGTGAAGCTCGGCATCGACGATTTCGCCTACTCCGACCTTTCCGACTACGCGCGGCTCGACGCCCTGGCCCGATCCTTCGACGCGTTCCTGGGGCAGCAGGACGCGCCGCTCTTCGGCCGCTTCGACTCGTACCGCATCGCCGTCCGCAGCGGCATCGCGCATGGCGGCCTCACGCCTCCCGAGGAGTCCGAGCTTCTCATGGCGGCGAGCCGCCCGCTCGGCGTTTTCCTGGCCCGCCTCTTCAACACCGATGAGGCGCCGCTCCGCACGCGCGCGCAGCGCGACGCGCACGTGGCGAGGTTCAAGAAAGAGTTCGTCAGCAAGCGCATCGCGAAGGTGCAGACGCCTCGCGAAGAGCCGCTGGGCGACGCCGCGGCGGTGCTGGTCCGCACCATCGCCGGCAATGCGCTGCAGGATCCCGAATACGCGCTGGCCATCACCGCCAATCGCCTGCTCGACCTGGAGCGGGAGTACCCGCGCGGCGCGAAGGCGGCCCACACGCCGGCGGTGGAGACGCGCGCGGCGCTGGAGCAGCTGCGCGGCGCCTTGCGCTACTCGGGCGTCCGTTTCGATGAGGTCATCACCCGGCGGGAACAGCTCGAGTCGCCCGAAGCCACGGCGCGCGATGCGGCGGCGATCCATGCGCTGGTCGACCTGCTCGTCGACTGGGCCGCGGACGCCTGGCGGGCCGGCCAGTTCGACGGCTGGACGTCGTTCCGTCTGCCGAAGCCGCTGGTGTTCGATCGTCTCGTGCCGACGGCGCGCATCGACGAGCACCGCGTGGGCGGCGATCCGCATCACTTCCGCCGCCGCGATGCGTTCCATCTCACCGACCCGCGCGCCACGCCGCGCATGATCGCCGACCAGGCGCACTACTGCGTCTACTGCCACGAGCGGCAGAAGGACAGCTGCTCGCACGGCTTCGTCGAGAAGAACGGCACCTACAAGCCTAACCCCCTCGGCGTGGCGCTGGCCGGCTGCCCGCTGGACGAGAAGATCGGCGAGATGAACGCGCTGCGCACGGACGGCAGCTCCATCGCCGGCCTCGCCATCGTGATGATCGACAACCCGATGTGCCCCGGCACCGGCCACCGCATCTGCAACGACTGCATGAAGTCGTGCATCTTCCAGAAGCAGGAGCCGGTGGACATCCCCCAGATCGAGAGCGGCGTCCTGACCGACGTCCTCTTCCTGCCCTGGGGCTTCGAGATCTACTCCCTGCTCACGCGCTGGAACCCGCTCAACGTGCGACGCCCGGTAGCGCTCCCCTACAACGGGAAGAATGTCCTGGTCGTCGGCCTGGGGCCGGCTGGGTACACCCTGGCCCACTACCTGGCGAATGAAGGCTTTGGCGTGGTGGCCATCGACGGGCTGAAGATCGAGCCGATTGAAGAAAAGTTGCTGCGCGAGCCGATCCGTGATGTGCGCGCCGCGCTCTGGGAAGACCTCGATGACCGCCTCCTGGCCGGCTTCGGCGGCGTGTCCGAGTACGGCATCACCGTCCGCTGGGACAAGAACTTTTTGAAAGTCATCCGCATCGCGCTGGAGCGGAAGCGCAACCTCAAGGTCTACGGTGGCGTGCGCTTCGGCGGCACCATCACCATCGCCGACGCGTTCGACGAGCTGGGCTTCGACCACATCGCCATCGCCGCCGGCGCCGGCACGCCGACCATCGTGCGGATGAAGAACAACCTCATCCGCGGCATCCGCAAGGCGTCGGATTTCCTGATGGCTCTGCAGCTTACCGGCGCCTTCAAAAAGAGCTCGCTGGCCAACCTGCAGGTGCGGCTGCCGGCGGTGGTCATCGGCGGCGGCCTCACCGCCATCGACACGGCCACGGAGCTCTTCGCCTACTACCCGGTGCAGGTGGAGAAGCTGCTGGAGCGCTACACCACGCTTTGCGCCGAGGTGGGCGAGGCGGCGGTGCGCGGCGGGTATGACGCCGAGGAGCTGTTGATCCTGGACGAGCTGGTGGGGCACGGGCGGGCGGTGCGGCAGGAGCGGGAGCGCGCGGCAGCGGCCGGCGAGCCGCCGGACTTCATTCCACTGGTGCGAGAATGGGGCGGCGTCACCATCGCCTACCGCAAGTCGCTCACCGACTCCCCGGCGTATCGCCTCAACCACGAAGAGGTGAGCAAGGCGTTCGAAGAAGGCATCTACTACGCGGAGAATCTATCCCCTGTAGAAGCGGTGCCTGACGAGTTCGGCCACGTCAGGGAGCTGCTCTTCGAGAAGCAGATCGTGGAGGACGGGCGCTGGCAGGACTCCGGCCAGATCGTCCCCCTGGCCGCCCGCTCGGTGATGGTCGCCGCCGGCACCAGCCCGAACATCATCTATGAGAAGGAGCACCCCGGCACGTTCAAGCTGGACAAGTGGAAGCAGTTCTTCCAGGCCCACGCCGTGTCCGGCGCGGAGCTGCTCGAGATCGAGGACCCGCGCGACGCCGGCTTCTTCACCTCCTATCAGCATCCCGGCGACGCGACGAAGCGCATCACGTTCTACGGCGACAACCACCCCCGCTACGCCGGCAACGTGGTCAAGGCCATGGCCTCGGCCAAGGACGGCTACCCGCACGTCGTCTCGCTCTTCCCGTCGCTCGCCCCCGCCGACGAAGCGCAGTGGCGGTCCCTCATCGCGCGGCTGGATGACGGCCTCCTGGCGCGCGTGCATCAGGTCAACCGCCTCACCCCGGCCATCGTGGAGGTCGTGGTCCGCGCGCCGTTCGCGGCCCGGCACTTCGAGCCCGGCCAGTTCTTCCGGCTGCAGAACTACGAGGCCCACGCGCGCTCCATCGCCGGCGCGACGCTGGCCATGGAAGGCATCGCCCTCACCGGCGCCTGGACCGATCCCGGGCGCGGCCTGCTCTCGCTCATCATCCTGGAGATGGGCGGCTCGTCGCGGCAGTGCGCGCTGCTCGAGCCGGGCGAGCCGGTCGTGGTGATGGGCCCCACCGGCGAGCCGACGGAGATCCCCCGCAACGAGACGGTGCTCCTCGCCGGCGGCGGCCTCGGCAATGCGGTGCTGTTCTCCATCGCGAAGGCGCTGAAGGACGCCGGCTGCCGCGTGGTCTACTTCGCCGGCTACAAGAAGGCCGCGGACATCTTCAAGCGCGACGAGATCGAGGCGGCGACGGATCAGGTGATCTGGGCCGTCGACGCCGGCCAGCCGATCGAGCCCCGCCGCGAGCAGGACCTGCAGTTCGTCGGCAACATCGTGCAGGCGCTGGCCTGGTACGCGTCGGCGCCGCGCCTGTTCGACCTGCGCGAAGCGTCCCGCATCCTGGCCATCGGCTCCGACGGCATGATGCGCGCCGTGAAGGACGCCCGCCACGGCGTGCTCGCGCCATATCTGTCGCCCGACCACATCGGCATCGGCTCGATCAACTCCCCGATGCAGTGCATGATGAAACAGGTCTGCGCCCAATGCCTCCAGCGCCACGTCGACCCCAAGACCGGCAAGGAGTCTTTCATCTTCTCCTGCTTCAACCAGGACCAGC
>DASYMJ010000127.1:0-9456 GCA_036009105.1 Thermoanaerobaculia bacterium
CTCTCCCCGCGGCGCGGGGAGAGGGGCTGGTGGGTGGGTTGGTTACTTGCTGACCGTGAACGCCACCTCGTGGATGACCGGGTCGTTCGTCACGGTGAAGGCGAGCATGTAGTTCCCGTTGGCGAGGTTCTTCGCGCTCAGGTTGAACTTGTACGAGGCGCCCCCTCCATTCTGGAAGTCGAACTGCAGGTCGCCGTTGCCGTTCGTCTCCGGCGCGATGTAGGTGCTGCTGGAGGTCAGCCGGACACCGTACGCGGTGACGACCAGCGACGCGCGGGAGAGGTTCTGGCCGTTCGCGTTGAAGATCTGCACGCGCATCGGGATCGTGCCATTGCCGTTGCCGTTCGAGATCGGCCCGCCGGTGGTCGCGTACGTCACCTTCAGCGCGGAGGTGGCCGATGCGGTGTTGAAGTTCGCGCTGCCCGGATAGCTGAAGTTGATCGTGTACGTGCCGACCACGAGCGCCGTGGTGGTGAACGTGGCGGAGAAGCTGCCGTCCGCCTGGATCGTGGCGGTCTGCGTCACGCTGTTGACGGTGATGGTGACGCTGCCCGGCGGCACGAGCGTGCCGGCCAGGAGCTTGCCGCTGAGGGTGGTCGAGGCGGTGCCCACCACGATCGTCGGCGCGCTGAGGTTGCTGAACACCGGCGTCGCCTTGTTCACGGTGATGGTGCGGGTGGCGGTGACGCTGTTGTAGTTCGCCGTATCGGTCGGCGTGAACGTGGCGCTCAGCGTCTGCGGGCCGGCGTTCAGCACCGTGCCGGACGGCGGGGCGTAGACGAAGGAGCCCGCCACGTCGGCGGTCGCGTTGAGCTGCGCCGCGCCGAGAGGCGTGCCGTAGACGATCGGGCTGGCCGGATTCCAGGTGATCACCGGCGTTGCCTTGAGCACGACGAGCTGCCGCGTGGCCGTGGCGTTGTTGTAGTTCGCCGCATCCGTCGGCGTGAAGACCACCGACAGCGTGTATGTGCCGGCGTTCAACACCGTGCCGGAGGCCGGCGTGTAGACGAACGTGCCCGGCACGTCCGCCGTGGCGTTGAGCTGCGCGGCGCCGACCGGCGTGCCGTAGACGATCGGGCTGCCCGGCGTCCAGGTGATGGCCGGCGTGCCCTTGGCGATGGTCACGTTCGCGCCGGGCGAGGTGGACTGCAGGAACGTTCCGTCGCCCAGGTACGTGGCGGTGATGTCGTGATCGCCGGCGCCGAGAGTGGTGACGGTGATGGAGGCCGTGCCGCCGGAGAGCGCGGCGGAGCCGAGCGTGTTCGGACCCTCATCGAAGGTGACGATGCCGGTGGCGGCCGACGGATCGACCGTGGCCGTGAACGTGATCGTCGCCGGATAGGTGCCGGAGGTCGGGCTGGCCGTGATGGTGACGGTCGTGCCGTTGGAGGTGACCTCGATCGTGTACTCGCGGGTCGTGGTGCACGGCGCGCCGTCCGTGGCCGAGACCACGAACGTGTAGACACCGGCCGCCGTCGTGGTGCCGGAGATGACGCCCGAGGAGCTGAGGGTGAGGTTCGGCGGCAGCGAGCCGGAGAGGATGGAGAACGTGGCCGACCCGGTGCCGTTGGCCAGCGTCAGGGTCTGGTTGTACGAGAGGCCGACCCCGCCGTCCGGCAGGGTGGCCGGCTGGATGCTCACACCGGCGCAGCCGGCGCCCGCGAGGCCGAAGTCGATGTTCGGCGTGATGGCGCCGACCGTGGCCGTGATGGCCGTACCGGTCGTCGGATCGCAGCCGGTGCAGGGGATGTGGTCGTACAGCTGGTTCGTGTACTGCGGATACGCGCTGGCCGAGGTGAGCGCGTAGTAGGTGCCGCTGGCGGCGAGGACGGCGGTGTAGTTGCCGGAAGCATCGCTGGTGGCGGAGGCGGCCAGGTCGCCGTTCGAGTCATAGACCAGGACGTCGACGCCGTTCAGGGCCGAGCTCGTGGAGGCGTCCGTCACCTTGCCGGTGATGCGGGCGAAGGCGCTGGTCAGGGAGAAGTCGATGCCGGTCGTGGTGTTGCCGGCCGTCACCGCGATGGCGGTACCGGTGGTGGGGTTGCAGCCGCTCGCGCAGCTGATGCCGTGGTAGAGCTCCGTCTGGTAGCCGTAGACGCTGGCCGTGGCGTAGTACGTGCCGGCGGCGAGGCCGCTGAACGAGCTGTAGTGGCCCGCGCCGTCGGTGAAGCCGTAGCTGGCCTGCGCGCCCGAGGTGCCGTAGACCTGCACGTAGGCATTCGGGATCGCCGCGTTGGTGGAGGCGTCGATCACCGTGCCGGAAACCACGCCGCCGTTGTTGGTGAGGTGGAAGTCGATGTTCGACGCCGTCACGCCGGCGGCCACGGCGACCGCGGTGCCGGTGGTCACGTCACAGCCGGTGCAGTCGATGCCGTTGTAGACCTGGTCGATGTAGCCCGGGTGCACGCTGTTCTGGGTGGCCACGTAATAGGTGCCCGGCGAGGGGAGGACGATCTCGTACGCGCCATCGCCGAAGGAGCTGAGCGAGGCGGCCACCGGGACGCCACTGGCGTTGAGCGCCCGGACCAGCACGCCGCCCAGGACGCCGCTGGTGGAGGCCGAGGTCACGTGGCCGGTGATGCGCGCCTGCGCGTTGGCGAGCGAGAAGTCGACGCCGGTGCGCGTCTGGCCGAGGGTCACCGGGATGCCGGTGCCGCTGGTGACGGTGCAGGTCGTGATGCAGGCGATGTTGCTGTACAGCTCACCGTCGTAACCGGAGGCGGTGGCCTTCGCGTAGTACGTGCCGGCGGCGAGGCCGACGAACGTCGAGTAGAAGCCGGAGGAGTCGACGTTGAGGGTGGTCACCGTGGCGCCGGTGGAGTTGTAGATGTTGATGAAGGCGCCGGTCACCGGCGCCGCGCTCGTGGCATCCGTCACCGTGCCGGTGATGGTCGCGCCGGCGTGCAGCGAGAAGTTGATGTTCCCGACCGAGGTGCCGTTCGGCGCGTTGATCGCCGCGCCGGTGGTGACGTTGCAGCCGCTGCAGTCGATGCCGTTGTAGACCTGATCGGTCAGGCCCTGATAAACGAAGTTGAAGGCGCGCGCGTAGAGCGTGCCGCCCGGGCTGACCTGCGCCGTCCAGTTGCCCGCGCCGTCCGTGAGGGCGGCGGCGAGCGCGTTGCCGGCCGAGTCGTAGATGAAGACGAAGATGGTGGAGAGCGGCGCCGCGCCGGGCCCGACGACGTTGCCGCTGAGGGTGGCCACGTTGCTGGCCAGCGTGAAGTTGATGTTGGCTGTCGTGGTGGTCGCCGTCACGTTCACGGCCGTGCCGTTCGTGACCGTGCAGCCGGAGGAGCAGTTGATGTTGTTGTACAGCTTGGTGCCGTAGCCGGACGAGGAAGCGACCACATACCACGTGCCCGCCTCGACCTCGGCCGTGTAGTGGCCGGTGCCGTCCGTCCCGTAGGAGTTGAAGTAGTTGCCGGTCGAGTCATAGAGGTCGACCACCGCGTTGGTCAGCGGCGCCGAGTTGCCGGCGTCGGTGATGACGCCGGTGACGAAGCCGGTGGCGTGCGCGGCCGGGATGAGCGTCCGCTTCGCGGCCGCTGCCGGCGCGATGCGGCCTCTTTCCCCCTGCGCGTAGGAGACGCGGATTGGGTAGCGCAGCATCGCATCTTCCAGCTGCAGGCGGATCTGCGTCCGTCCGCTGGCGTGGTCGATGACCCAGCGCGCGCCGAAGGAAGGACGGCCGACGGCGTCGACAACCTCCGGCTCGGAGAAGGCGAGCCCGGCCTCGCGCACGTTCATCGGCACGAAGCGGACGCCGCGGCCGTCATGCACGGCGGCGAGCACGCCGCTCATCTCCGCGACGTCGTAGGCGACGAGCGCCGACGGGTCGCTGATGGTCAGCTCTTCGCGGCCGCCTGCAGCGCGCAGCGACTGCACGCCGGGGAACGCCTCGCGGTAGGCCGCGCCTCCCGCGGCGGTCTTCGCCGCTTCGCTGCTGTGGGCGAAGGCGGGACGCAGCACGACGCGCTGCGAGCCGGCTTCCAGGCGATAGGCGTCGCGGTAATCCGCGGCGACGAAGCCTTCCAGTGTCTGGTTCGTGTCGCGCGCAAGGAGCGGAAAAGCGGCGGCGAGGGCAAGAACAACAACGATCGCGGATTTCGCGAATGAACGATGCACGGCAACCTCCTGGGTTGGCCTTCGATAAGAAACGTTTTGACCGGCTGGGCCGGTGGACGATCCCTTTGTGAGCGGGAGAACGGGAAGTGTACTGCGATTTCTCTACGTCCGCCACCGATAGGTTCCACTCGGTTTCCGCGGCGTGACGGGCGTCACAACCGGCGCGATGTTCACCACAGGCCCTAAGCTACACGGATCGACATGACGCTTTTTGATCGCCGCGTGATTTACGAACGGAAGTAAGATAGGAATCGAGAGGTCCGAAATCATGAGCAAACGTATCGCCGCCGCCACCGGTCTGCTCCTGCTCTCGCTCGCCACTGCCGCGCTCGCCTCGTCGACGGAGCCGCCGAACGTGCCCATGGTTCCGGACGACGGCGGCGAGCCGCGCGTCTATTACGCGCACTCGTATTACCCCGGCCACTACGACATGGCCGGTCTGGATGACCGCCTCTCCGTCCACGTGCAGAACTTCAAGCAGCTGCTGGACAAGGTGAACGGCAACTGCTCGGCCATCGTGCTGTTCATCGACGCCATGCCGATGAAAGGCCTCAAGCCGGAGTCGTGCGAGGCGGGGGTGGGACACGTGCGCTACCTGCTGCAGCGCACGCCGGAGGCGGACGAAACGTGGCACGAACTGCTGGGCAGCCCGAGCGGCTACTGGCGGCGGGTGAACATCAGCGTCGGTCCCGATACGCAGTTCGCGCTGACGACGACCGTGGGCGACTTCCGCCTGGAGACGATCCCCCGCGGGATGTTCTTCCTCTTCCTGGTGCTGCTCCTCGGCGCGCTGATCATCCTGGTCTATCTCTGCCGCTCGAAGGGGCTCATCCGCAGCGGCGATCCGGCGCTGCCGCCCACGAAACGGCCGTACAGCCTGGCCCTTTTCCAGATGGCGTTCTGGTTCTTCCTCGTGATCTGCGCGTACGTGTTCGTCTGGATGATCAACGACGAGCTGGACACGATCACGGAGTCGGTGCTGGCCCTCATCGGCATCGGTGCGGCAACCGCCCTCGGCTCGGCGGTGATCGACGGTGGCAAGGACACCGCCGGCATCAGCGGTCCGACGCAAGGTTTCCTCACCGACGTGCTGCGCGACAACAGCGGCTCGGTCAGCCTGCACCGCTTCCAGATGTTCGTCTGGACGCTGGTCCTGGGCGTCATCTTCGTCGCCTCGGTCTACCACGACCTGGCCATGCCGCAGTTCAGCGCCACGCTGCTCGGGCTGATGGGCATCAGCTCCGGCACCTATCTCGGGTTCAAGGTGCCGGAGGCCAAGGCGACGGACGTCGCGCCCGCGGATGCCACGACGCCGGGAGGGGGGGCGGCTCCGCCCGCGGCGCCGTGACGAGTTGGCGGTTGTCAGTTATCGGTTGTCGGTCCTACTGATAACTGACAACTGACAACTACTCTTTGTTCAAATACTTGCTCAACCCCGCGATGATGTCGATCGGCAGCGGGAACACGATGGTGGTGTTCTTCTCCACGCCGATCTCGGTCAGGGTCTGCAGGTAGCGCAGCTGGAGCGTGGCCGGCTCGGTGGCCAGCACGTGGGCGGCATCGGCGAGGCGCTGCGAGGCGGCGAACTCCCCCTCGGCGTGGATCAGCTTGGCCCGCTTCTCGCGCTCGGCCTCAGCCTGCTTGGCCATGGCGCGGAGCATCGATTCCGGCAGGTCGACCTGCTTGACCTCCACGTTGACCACCTTCACACCCCACGGCTCGGTGTGCTGGTCGAGGATGGCCTGCACCTTCGCGTTCAACATGTCGCGATGGGAGAGCAGCTCGTCGAGCTCGACTTCGCCCAGGACGGAGCGGAGCGTGGTCTGGGCGAACTGGGAGGTCTGGTAGCGGTAGTCGAAGACCTCCACCACGGCGCGCCGCGGCTCGATGACGCGCAGAAAGACGACGGCGTTGACCTTCAGTGTCACGTTGTCGCGCGTGATGATGTCCTGCGGCGGGACCTCGAACGCTTCCTGCCGCAGCGAGATGCGGACGATACGGTCGATGGGAGCGAAGACGAGAAAGATGCCCGGCCCCTTGGCCTCAGGCAACAGGCGGCCGAGACGGAAGATGACGCCCCGCTCGTACTCGGGCAGGATCTTGATCGAGCTGAGCAGATAGATACCGACGATGATGAGGGCGATGATGACGACCGGCATGTGGACTCCTCCAAGGACGACTGCCGAGATTGTATGGCCCCTCCCGGCGGTCCGGCGTCATTTGTTGTTCGGGCCGGCAGCGTTGGCCCGGCCTGCCACCCTTCACCGCGGGCGATCTACGTTTCTTCGGGGCCTCCGCCGCGCGGCGGGGGCCCTTTGCGGCGGCGGTACTTCGGCAGCGCGGCTTGCGGCTCCTCTTCCCCCTCGCTCTCCCGGATGTACTCGGCCAGGGGCGCCGGCACGTTGCGCTCCAGCATGCTCACGGCACGGAAGGCGATGCCTCCTTCGAAGGTCCAGTCGTGCTGGGGACGATAGATGCCGATGTCGTGCACGCGCGAGCCGACGATGAAGCGGATCGCGCCGCGGCGGTAGTCGAAGGCGCGGCCGTTGCGGGTGTGCACCGCGGCATCGATGCGATAGGAGCCGGCGACCAGGTCGAGCGACGGCATGACGAACCGCACCCGCCCGCCCGCCTCCAGCCGCTGCGGCATCAGTCCCTCCAGGTCCGTGTTCGTGCCGTACACGCACGTGCCGTCCGCGTGATAGATGCCGACGCCGAACACGAAATCGTCCTGCGCCACGCGCACCTCGACGTCCATCTCGATCGTGACCGGCGTCCCCGCACCGAGCGCCACCAGATCGCGGCCCTCGTCGTCGACGAGCGCCACGCGGCGGAGCAGCACCTCGCCCGAGCCCCAGCGCTCCTCCTCCGCGAGGTCGTTCTCCGTCTCCTTCGTCTCCGCTTCCGCGGTCACGATCGGCGTGGGGGTGGAGGACGGCGCGGCGACCTGCTGCAGGTAGGCGTCCACCACGCGCACCGGATCGCCGATCGAGACCGGCTCGCCGTGATCGAGCCAAAGCGCGCGGTCGCAGAGGTTGCGCACCTGGTCGAGCTGATGGGTGACGAAGATCAGCGTCACCCCGCGGTACTTCATCTCCTGGATCTTCGCCACGCACTTTTGGGAGAACTCCTCGTCGCCCACCGATAAGACTTCATCGATGAGCAGCACATCGGGATCGACGTGCACGGCCACCGCGAATCCGAGGCGGACGTACATGCCGGAGGAGTAGGTCTTCACCGGCTGGTCGAGGAACTCGCCGATGCCGGAGAACTCGACGATGCGGTCGAAGCGCTGCTCGATCTCCCGCCGGGTGAGGCCGAGCATGATGCCGTTGATGTAGATGTTCTCCCGCCCGGTGATCTCCGGATGGAAGCCGGCGCCGAGCTCGATCAGAGCCGCCACCCGCCCATGCACCGCCACCTTCCCCTCGGTCGGCTTGAGGATGCCGGAGATGATCTTGAGCAGCGTCGACTTGCCCGAGCCGTTGCGGCCGATGATGCCGAACGCCTCGCCGCGGTCGACGGCGAACGTCACGTCGCGCAGCGCGGGCACGGAGGCATCCGGCGCGAGCTTCGTCTCGCGGCGCAGCAGCGCGCTCTTGAGCGTGGCGAACTGCGACTTGCGGCCCCAGAGACGGTACGCCTTGGAGACGTGGTCGACCACGATGGTGGCGGCCATCAGATCGCCTCCGCGAGCGTGTCGCGCAGCCGGTCGAAGACGGTGAAGCCGAGGAGGATGGAGACGGTGGCGTAGAAGAGCATCAGCACCGTGTCGGAGAGGCTGGGCAGGCGGCCGAAGAAGAGCACGTCCTGATACGCGATCACGAACGGCGTCATCGGGTTCATGCGCAGCAGCGCCCGCAACAGGCGCGAGCTGACGTTGTCGATGAGGTAGATGATCGGCGTGACGAAGAAGCCGAGCTGGATCAGGTTGGTGATGATGTCCCGCAGGTCGCGGAAGAGCACCGAGGCCGAGGAGACGATGAGCGCGATGCCGGCCACGAAGAAGGTCTGCAGGAGCATCAGGCACGGCACGAGGAGGATGGTCGGGCTGACCGTGACGTCCCCCAGCAGCGTGAAGATCACGATGGCCGCGAGCACGATGGGGATGGCCAGGGCGAAGTGCACCAGATGCGACAGCACGACCACCAGCGGCAAGGCCTCGGCCGGAAACATGACTTTTTTGATGAGGCCCGCGTTGCCGGAGATCGCATTCGTCGACTCCAGCACCGCCGCGGAGAAGAAGGTCCAGGGGAGGATGCCGGCGAAGAGGAAGAGCGGATACGCCTTCACCACGTGCTGCGGAAAGAAGCGGGTGAAGACGAGCGTGTAGACGCCGAGGAGCAGGAGCGGATTGGCCAGCGACCAGAAGAACCCGAGGATCGAGCCGCGGTAGCGCGCCTTCAGGTCGCGCGCCGTGAGGGCGGTGATGAGCTGGCGCTGGCGATAGAGGATGGAGAGCATGAAACAGTTGTCGGTTGTCGGTTGTCGGTTGTCAGTACGACGATCTACTGACAACTGATAACCGACAACTGATCACTCATCCTTCGTCCGTCACGATGAACATCAGCGTGGTCGTGCCGATCTGGAACTCCGACTTGTCCTGCAGCTCCACCGGCTCCTCGATCCGGCGGCCGTCGACGAACGTGCCGTTGGTGGAATCCAGGTCGTGCAGGGTGTAGATCGTTTCGCGCACTTCGACGGCGGCGTGCTGGCGGGAGGCCTCGCTGTCGGCGAGGATGATGTCGGCGCCGGAGCGGCCGATGGTCATGCGCGGCCGGTCCACCCGGAAGACGCTGCCCGCGTCGTTGCCGTCCAGGATGGCCAGGGAGAGGCGCTTGCCGGCCGGCAGGCGCGGATCGGTGGGCTGCTTGCCGGTGGCGCGCGCATCGTGCTCGGGCAGGGGCGACTGCTCGGTGCTCTCGGGCGGCACTTTCGTCTTGCCGATGTGCGTCGCGTCATGGCGCGGCGCTTCGGCGGCGGGCTTCTGGGCGAAGGCCGGGTTGTGGATCTCGAAGATCGCCTGGCATTTCGCGCACTTGATCTTCTTGGACGGCTTCCGCTCGAAACGCTCTTCGTCGTATTGATACTTCGAGTGGCAGCTGGTGCATTCGATGATCACGGCCGAATAGGATACCTCGCCCGCCCGGCGCGCGGCGGTAGAATGCGCCGCCATGAGACGGACGTTCGCCCTCCTCTGCCTCGCTCTTCCGCTCGCCTGCACGACCATGCCCAGCACACCGACAGCCTCTTCAGCCGCCAGCAACGGCCTCCCGCTCGCCGCCGACACGCCGCGGCGCCTCGCCCAGCTGCCGCGCACGACCATCGACT
>DASYMJ010000128.1:0-18827 GCA_036009105.1 Thermoanaerobaculia bacterium
CCAGGTGACCTTCTTCATCTCGGAGGTGGTGTCGCGCCAGAAGTCTTTGGTGGTGGTGAGCCACTCCTTCGGCCTGGCGATCAGTCCGTTGTTGCCCGTATCTTCCATGCGTTTTCCTCAGAACAGGGATCAGAGACCAGCAGCCGGGCGTTTTCCCGGCCACTGGTCCCTGACCACTGGCGACTGTCTGTGATTGGCAGGCCAAGAGGGACTTGAACCCCCAACCTGCGGTTTTGGAGACCGCTGCTCTGCCAATTGAGCTATTGGCCTGTGACGGATTTCCGGTGCCGCAAACTGCCGAGAAAGCGCAAGTTGCGGCCGTTATTCCCTGAATCAGATCCTTCGACTGGCCTCGCTTCGCGAGGTTCGCTCAGGATGAGTGTCCGCGCCCGAGGCGCGCCCCTCACTTCGACTCGCGGTGCGCCGTGTGCTTGCGGTCGTGACGGCAGAACTTCTTCAGTTCCAGCTTTTCCGTCATCGTCTTCTTGTTCTTCGTCGTCGAATAGTTCCGACGTTTGCACTCGGTGCACTGGAGCGTGATGATTTCTCTTCCCTGCCGCGCCATGACTTTGACCTCGAATCTTTGATGGAGCCCTCGACGAGATTTGAACTCGTGACCCCGTCCTTACCAAGGACGTGCTCTACCCCTGAGCTACGAGGGCTGATGCCTCACTGCGTTCGGAAATTGAAAATTGAAAATTGAGAAAAAAGGGGCCCACAGAGCGCCAGTCTTTTCAATTTTCCTTTTCAATTCCGCTTCTACCACTGGAGCGGGAGACGGGATTCGAACCCGCGACCAACAGCTTGGAAGGCTGTGACTCTACCCCTGAGTTACTCCCGCGTTTTCTGGACTCACAGGTGAGCTGCGCAAATTGGTGGAGAGTGGAGGATTCGAACCTCCGTAGGGCAGAACCCGGCAGATTTACAGTCTGCTGCTTTTGACCGCTCAGCCAACTCTCCGAGTGTGTGCTTGCCGGCCCTCTGGAGCTGGCGGCGGGACTCGAACCCGCGACCTGCTGATTACAAATCAGCTGCTCTACCAACTGAGCTATGCCAGCACCGACTTGCTGATTTCAAAGACACAAACAGCCTGCGGGCAACTTCAATGGTTTGAAGAGGCGGCGAGGCCGAGGAACTGCGGGTTATAGCAGGAAGCCAAACGGTACGCAAGAGGAGCGTTATTCCGCTTCCAGGTGTGGTTTGATGCCCCCGATGCGCCTCCTGGTCGTGCTCGTCACCGCCCTCGCCATCGACGCTTTTTACCCCCTCCCGCCGACCGTCCCTAACCCCGATTCGCCCCTCTACCTGACCCTCGCCCACAACCTCGCCGCCGGCCGCGGCTTCGTCGCTCCCGACCGCACCTCCATCTCCACACCGGACGCGACCGTGCGTCCGACCGTCCCGAACACCATCCGCACCCCCGGCTACCCGCTCTTTCTCGCCTTGCTGGGCGCCTCCGCCGTGCCCGTGCAACGGGCGCTGCACGTGGCGCTCGCGGGCGCGATCTACCTGCTCGTCCTCGCCGTCATCAAACGCCCCAGCCTGGCCATGCTCAGCGGACTCATCTTCGCCTGCTATCTCCCCTCCATCGCCATCGCCCGCGAGGTGATGACCGAGACGCTCTTCGCCGCGGTCGTTTTCGTCGTTTTCGCGGCGTTAGCGTTCGAGAAGCCGGCGGTCGCGTCGCTGCCCGTTTCCGCCCTCCCCCTCATCCGCGGCATCGCCCTCTTCCTCCCCCTCGTGCTCGCCGTCTGGCTCGCCCTCCGCCGCCGCTGGTTGCCGGCCATCGCCGTCCTCCTCATCGGCTCCCTCCCCTCCGCCCTCTGGATGGTCCGCAACGCGCGGGTGGCCGGCGCGCCGGTCCTCGACGGCGTGATGGGCGAGAACGCGCTCTTCTACCGCGGCGCGGCGGTGCGCGTGGCCCTCCGCAAAGGTCCGTTCTTCGGACTGACCGCGCTGCAGCGCCAGACCGGCTTCTATCGCGAGCTCATCCACCTCCGGCCGCAACTGCTCACCGAGGCGCTGGCCGCGTCGAAGGCGACGACGCACGCGCAGCGCTCTGTCCTCTACGCCCGCCTGGGCAGCCGCATCGTCCGCGAGCATCCGCTGATCTTCGGCCAGCTGATGATCAGCGGCTTCGTCCGCCTCTACTTCGACTCCCTGTGGGAAAGCGCCCAGGCCGCCGGCATGGACTACCGGGACGCGCGCCTCTTCCTGATCCCGCTCACCATCATCGCTCTCGTCTTCGCCGTCATCGGCTTCTTCGCATTGCGCAGGATCGACAAGCGCTTCGCCATCCTGACCCTGCTCTTCATCGCCTACTTCACGCTCCTGACCAGCGGGCCGGACGCCGAGCGGCGACTGACGACACCCTACGCGCCGATGCTGGCCATCCTGATCGCGGCGGGGATCGATCGCGTCTACGCCATCAGGTCGGACCAGAGCTCGATCCGCCGCGGCTCGGCCGGCGACCAGTCCGGCCTCGGCGCGGAGAGCTCCTCGTAGAAGAACCAGCCGAGGTCCGTGCCGGCGAGCGCGATCTCCGTCTGCACCACGGAGAGCACCGGATTGCCCGCCGCATTCGGCCGGGAGGGGAGGAACGCGTGAGCGTAAACAGGGATGAGGATCGGGGCGAGCGCCACCTGCCGCCGCGCCTCTTCCACCGCGTCGTCGACGTCCTCCGGCCGTTCGCCCCATGCGTCGCACCAGAAGTCGTTCTCCTCGACGTCGAATGCGACTCCATCCGCCGGAAAGTCGAGCCACTCGAGAAGATGCTGATTGCGCGAGCGCCAGTCCGGCAGGTCATCGCCGAGGGGGAGAAAGTTCCCGAGCAGCTGGCGCAGATCGGGCGGGAAGCGAAAGCCGAAGTCGCTCTCGACGGCGAGCAACTCCTCCTCGGAGAGCCCGGACGCGGTCTCGATGCCGCGGTTGTTGAGCGCGCGGCGCAGGAGGTCGAGATAAATCGGATCCATCATCGTCCGTTCTGCCGCGCCACTTCGTAACACAGCACCGCCGCCGCCGTGGCGACGTTGAAAGACTCGATGTGGCCGGACATGGGGATGGTGACCACGCGATCGCTGTGCTCGAGCACGTTGCGGCGCACACCTTTGCCTTCGTTGCCGAGGACGAGGGCGACCTTGCCGCGGAAATCAATGGCGTCGGGACGGTCGCCGCCGCCCGCCGCCGCGTACACCCAGAACTCCCGCTCCTTCAGTGACTCGATGGCCCGGGCGAGGTTCGTCACCTGCGCCACCGGCACCCACTCCGACGCGCCGGCCGAAGCCTTCACCGCGATGGGCGTCAGGCCGACGCTCTCATGCAGCGGGGTCACCACGAGCTGCACACCAAAACCCTCGGCCACGCGGAGAATGGCTCCGAAGTTCTGCGGATCGGTGATGCCGTCCAGGATGAGAACGAAGGTCGCGGTCTGGATCGCCTCGTCGAAATCGGCGTAGCCGCTCTCCGCCAGGTCGGCAATCACGCCGTTGTGCACGCCGCGGCCGGCGAGGCGCTCGATCTGTTCCGCCGGCAGGTTGCGCAGATGGACGCCGGCTTTCTTGGCCTCGCTGATCACGCGCTGCGCCCTGCCGCTTTGCTCCCGCGCAACGGCGACGTAATGGATCCGCTCCGGATGCGAACGGATCGCTTCGAGGACGGGGTTGAGGCCGTAGATGATCATGGCTTTAAACGATGAACGAGGAAGGATGAACGATGAACAAAGGCAGGCGCTGCTTTTGTTCATCGTTCATCCTTCATCGTTCATCGTTTGTTCCCTCTCGCGCCAAACGTGCCGGAAGCCCCGGCCCCTCGTAGATGAACGACGTATATACCTGCACCAGGTCCGCTCCTGCTGCAAGTTTCGCGCGGACGTCGGCCGGCGTGAAGATGCCGCCCACGCCGATGAGCGGGTAGGTCGGCCCCACATGCTCTCTTACCCGCTGCAGCACGGCTGTGGAGCGTGCGAACAAGGGCGCGCCGGAGAGCCCGCCCGCCTCGGTGATGCCGGCCGGTTTCTCGACCGTGGTGTTCGTGCAGATCATGCCGTCGGCCAGGCGCGAGCAGACGTCGCAGATCTCGCCGAGGAGCGCGGCGTCGATGTCTGGCGCGATCTTCACCAGCAGCGGCTTGTCCAGCTTCACCGCGCGCACGATCGGCTCGAGGTGCTCCGGCCGCTGCAACTCGCGGAGCGAGGGTGTATTCGGGGAGGAGAGGTTCACCACCATGGCATCAGCGGACGGCGTGAGCTTCGCGGCGCACGCGGCGTAGGCGTCGACGGCGCCTTCCAGCGGCACGTCGCGGTTCTTGCCGATGTTGACGAAGAGCGGCACGGTGTGCGGCCACTCGCGCAGGCGCGCGGCCACCACATCCGCGCCGTCGTTGTTGAAGCCCATGCGGTTCACGAGCGCTTTCGCGTCCTTGTAGCGGAAGAGGCGCGGCCGCGGGTTGCCGGGCTGCGGATGCAGCGTCACGGTGCCGATCTCGACGAAGCCGAAGCCGAGCGCGGCGAGCATCGGCATCATCCGCGCGTTCTTGTCGAAGCCGGCCGCGATGCCGACCGGCGAGCGGAAGCGCATCCCCAGCAGCTCGCGCGCGGCTTGCGGCGGCGGCGCGGAGAAGCGCTCGACGGCGCGCAGCAAGAGAGGCATCGACTGCGCGCGCTCCATCCACCGCGCGGCGAATTCGTGCGCCTCTTCGGCATCGAGACGAAACAGCAGCTCGCGGATCAGGCGATACATGCTTCGGCCCGCCGCAGCGGCGAGAGCACGTTCGCGTCGAGCTCGCTGGCGTGCTGCAGCAACGGAATCGCCCGGACGAGCTCCGGCCCGTGATCCAGTCCGGTCAGCGCGAGCCGCAGCGGCATGAACAGCGCTTTGCCCTTCAGCCCCGTCGCGTTCTTCATCCGCTCGTTCATCGCCTTCACGCCGTCCGCATCCGCCGGCGTGCCGTTCGCCCGCAGCTCGTTCACCAGCGCCTCGGCGAACCCGCGATCGATGGCCGGCGGCGCGTAGTCGGTGACGAAGCGCAGCTGCTCGCGGAACTCGGTCAGGCGATGCACGCTCGTCTTCACCACATCGATCCCTTCCTCGAGCCACGGCGCATCGAAGAACGGCGCGGCGAGCGGCCGCAGCTCGGCGGCGCTCATCGCGTGGATGTACTGCCCGTTGAGCCAGTCGAGCTTCTGCGGATCGAACACGGCCGGCGCGGAGTTCACCCGTTCGAGCGAGAACTGCTCCGCGGCGTACTGGCGGTCGAAGACCTCCCGCCCGTCCGGCGTCGACCAGCCGAGGAGCGCGAGGTAATTGACCATCGCATCCGGCAGGTACCCCTGCTCCGCGTACTGCGAGACGGACGTCGCGCCGTGGCGTTTGGAGAGCTTGCTCCGGTCCTGCCCGAGGATGAGCGAGACGTGCGCGAACTTTGGCACATCCCAACCCAGGGCGCGGTAGATCAGCACCTGCCGATGAGTATTCGTCAGATGCTCCTCGGCCCGGATGACATGCGTGATCTCCATGTCGTGATCGTCGACCACGACCGAGTAGTTGTACGTCGGCAGGCCGTCGCTGCGGACGAGGATGAAGTCGCCGAGCGACTCCTTCCGCCACGTCACCTCGCCGCGGATCATGTCCTCGATCGTCACGTCGCCGTCATCGGGCACGTGGAAGCGCAACGCGAACGGCATCCACATGTTCAGCCGCGCGGAGACTTCCTGCGCGGAGAGGCGATGGCACGTGCCGTCGTAATGCGGCGGCCGCCCTTCGGCCTCCGCCTGTTTGCGCTTCGCCTCCAGCAGCTCCTCGGTGCAGAAGCAGCGATACGCCGCGCCGCTCGCGACGAGTTGCTGCGCGGCCGCGCTGTAAACGTCGATGCGCTCCGACTGCCGGTACGGCGCGTGCGGGCCGCCGAGGTCCGGCCCTTCGCTCCAGTCGAGGCCCAGCCAGCGGAGGTCATCGAGGACCAGTTCCTCCGACTCGCGCGTGGAGCGCGCCTGGTCGGTGTCCTCCACCCGGATGAGGAACGTGCCGCCGTGATGCTTCGCGAAGAGCCAGTTGAAGATCGCCGTGCGGGCGCCGCCGACGTGGAGGTGGCCGGTGGGAGACGGCGCGAAGCGGACGCGTACGGTCACTCGCTCACCGCCACGATGGCCATCGCACAGATCCCCTCGGCGCGGCCGATGAAGCCGAGGTGGTCGGTCGTCGTCGCCTTCACGTTCACGCGACCGGCGGGCAACCCGAGCAACTGCGCGATGGAGTCGCGCATGGAATCGCGATGGGGGGCGAGCTTCGGCTTCTGCGCGATCACCGTCACGTCAATGTTGGCGATCTCGCCTTTCAGAATGCGCATCGCCTCGGCGACGAACACGCGCGAGTCGGCATTGCGCCAGCGCTCCTCGGTCGATGGAAAGTATTGGCCGATGTCGCCCGCGCCGGCGGCGCCGAGGAGCGCATCGGTGATGGCGTGCAGGACGGCGTCGGCGTCGGAGTGGCCGGCAAGGCCGCCCGTCTCGCTGATGCGGACGCCGCCGAGGATCAGGGGGCGGGAGTCATCGAACGGGTGGACATCGATGCCCTGCCCGATGCGAATCATTCGTCGCCCCACTCCGCGATCACCCGCTCGGCCATGACCAGGTCCTCCGGGCGGGTGATCTTGAAGTTCATCGAGTCGCCCTTCACCACGCGCACCGTGTAGCCGTAGCGCGCGGCGAGGCCGGCTTCGTCCGTCGCGTCTCCGCCTTCCTGCGCGGCGCGCGCGAGCACGTCGCGCAGCACCTCGATGCGGAAGGCCTGCGGCGTCTGCGCGGCGGCGAGGTTGCCGCGGTCGGGCGTCGACTGGATGACGTCGTTCTCGATGACGTGGATCGTGTCCGGCACCGGCAGCACCGGCAGCGCGGCGCCATGCTCCCGCGCCGCTGCAACCACCGCGTGCAAGGTCTCGTAGGCGAAGAAGGGCCGCACCGCGTCGTGAACGACCACGACGTCCACATCCTCGCCGACATGCTCCAGGCCGCGCATCACGGACTGCAGGCGCGTCTGGCCGCCGGCGACGAACATCACGCGATCGCCGCCCGATTGCTTCACCGCGGAGAGCAGCACCTCGGACACGGGAACCACGACGCGCGCAACCCCTTCGTCGAAGAGAAAGCGCTCCACCACGCGCTGCACGAGCGGGCGGCCGCCGAGGGTGCGGAACTGCTTCGGGATGTCTCCGCCGAAGCGAGAGCCGCTGCCGGCGGCGGGGACGATGACCACGACGCGGGGCTCGCTCACACCGCCATGATGTCCTGTTCTTTGTGCTTGAGGACAGTCCCCACTTCATCGATGTGCTTGTCGGTCATCTTCTGGATCTCGTCGAGGCCGCGCTTCTCATCATCCTCGGAGATCTCGTGGCCCTTGAGCATCTTCTTCAGCTTCTCGTTGCCGTCGCGGCGGACCTGGCGGATCGCGGTGCGCGCCTCCTCCGCCACGTGATGGGCGCGCTTGACGAGCTCCTTGCGGCGCTCCTCGGTCAGCTGGGGGATGGGGATGCGCACCACCTTGCCGTCCGTCATCGGGTTCAGGCCGAGATCCGCGTTGCGGACGGCCTTCTCGATCGCGCTCACCATCGTCTTGTCCCACGGCTCGGCGACGATCATCGACGCCTCCGGCACCTTCAGCGAGGCCACCTGGCCGATGGGCGTCGGCGTGCCGTAATAGTCGACCGTGACGCCGTCCAGCATGGCGGCGTTGGCGCGGCCGGTGCGGAGCGTCTTGAACTCGCGATGCAGCGCCTCGATGGCGCCATGCATGCGGTGCTGCACGTCCTTGATGACCTCGTTGATCATGCGAACCTCACGTCGGGGATGTCGTCCGAAACGATCGAGCCGATGTCTTCGCCGAGCAGCGCGCGGCGGATGTTGCCCTTCTCCCGGAGCGAGAAAATATAGATCGGAATGTTGCTGCCGCGGGCCAGGTCGATGGCCGTGGCATCCATCACCTGCAGCCGCTCGGCGAGCACGCGCTGATACGTGGCGTGCGGGATGCGCGTGGCCGTGGCGTCCTTCTCCGGGTCGGCGGTGTAGATGCCGTCCACCTTCGTCGCCTTGAAGATGATCTGGCACTTCAACTCGTTCGCGCGCAGGGCGGCGGCGGAGTCGGTGGTGAAGTACGGGTTGCCGGTGCCCGCGGCGCAGATGACGATGCGCTTCTTTTCCAGGTGGCGGATGGCGCGGCGGCGGATGAACGGCTCCGCGACCTCGGCCATGGTGATGGCGGAGGTGACGCGCGTGTCGGCGCCGCGGCGCTCCAGCGCGTCCTGCAGGGCGAGGGAGTTGATCACGGTGGCCAGCATGCCCATGTGATCGCCGGCCACGCGGTCGATGCCCTGCGTGGCGGCGGTGACGCCGCGATAGATGTTGCCGCCGCCGATGACGATGGCGAGCTCGACGCCGAGGCCGACCACTTCCACGATCTCGTCAGCGATGGTGTTCAGTGTTTCGGCGTCGATGCCCGTCCGCCGCCCTCCCATGAGGGCCTCGCCGGACAGTTTGAGAAGGACGCGCTGGTAGCGGGGCTCGGCCATGTCGGGCGGGTTATATCACGGCCGAAAATCCTGTCATCCTGAGCCGCGCAGACGGCCGAAGGATCTCCTCGGAAGTGCCGGGGGATCCATCGGCGTCTGCGCGCCTTCAGGATGAGAGCCTGCGGCTACTGCTTCATGTACGAGGCGACCTCGGCGGCGAAATCGCCCGGGCCCTTCTTCTCGATCCCCTCGCCCAGCTTGTAGCGGGTGAAACGGGTCACGACGTACTCGCAGCCGTGCTCCTTCCCCTGCCTGGCGACGTACTGCGACACCGTGGCCTTGTCGTCGCGGATGTACGGCTGCTCGAGAAGACAGGCTTCGCCGTAGAACTTCTCCATCTTGCCGGTCACCATCTTCTCGACGATGTTCTCCGGCTTGCCGGACTTGGCGGCCTGGTCGCGGGCGATCTCGCGCTCGGTGTCCAGATCCTTCTGCGTCACGTCCTCGCGGCGGAGGAAGCGCGGCTCGGAGGCGGCCACGTGCATGGCGATGTCGCGGGCCAGATCGGTCGACTTCTCGGACTTCGTGCCGCTGGCGGACTCCATCTCCACCATCACGCCGATCTTGCCGCCGCCGTGGATGTAGGTGCCGATGACGGCAGTCGGCGCGGCCTCGTAGCGGGCGAAGCGGCGGATCTGGATGTTCTCCTTGATGGAGGCGATCATGGCGGTGGTTTTCTGGCCGACCGTCTCGTCGGAGCCGGGCCACGGCTCGTGGGCGAGCTCCTCGACCGTGGTGGCCTTGCTGCCGGCGATGATCTTCGCCACGTCGGTGGCGAACTGGCGGAACTGCTCGTTGCGGCCGACGAAGTCGGTCTCGCAGTTGACCTCCACGAGCACTCCGGTGTCGTTCGCCACGTGCGCCGCCACGGTGCCTTCGGCGGCCACCCGGCCGGCCTTCTTGCTGGCCGCGGCGAGCCCCTTCTTGCGAAGGATCTTCGCGCCTTCTTCCATGTCGCCCTGCGCCTCGACGAGAGCGGCCTTGACGTCCATCATGCCGGCGCCCGTCTGCTCGCGCAGTTGCTTGACCATTGCTGCGGTAATGTCAGCCATTTTTCTTCTCCAAATACATCTGTAGCGACGGATGTAGGGCCGGCTCTCCAGCCGGCCCAATGATGGCCGATCCGGTATGCGGCGATTGGGCCGGCTGAGAGCCGGCCCTACGTGCCGCCGCTACACGAGCGAAGTCAGTTCGGCGATCAGACCGCGGGTGCAGTGGCAGCCAGCGGCTCGGAAGCGGCCTCGGGCTGCATCCCACCCGTGGCGGGAGGCTCACCCTTGTCCTCGGCGCCGATGTAGCGCTCCTCGGCCAGGTTGTAGCCCTCGAGGACCGCGTCGGCGACCTTCTGCGTGAACAGACGGATCGCCCGGATCGCGTCGTCGTTGCCCGGGATGACATAGTCGATGTCTTCCGGATCGCAGTTGGTGTCGACGATTCCGACGACCGGGATTTTCAGCTTCTTCGCTTCCTTGACCGCGATGTACTCCTTCTTCGGATCGATCACGAAGAGGGCATCCGGAAGGCCGTCCATCTCGCGGATTCCGATCAGGTTCTTCTGCAGCTTCTCGCGCTCGCGGTCCATCGCGGCGCGCTCCTTCTTCGACATCTCCTTGTCGGTGTCGGCAAGGACCGCCTCGATCTCCTTGAGGCGCTCGATCGACTTGCGCACCGTCGTGAAGTTCGTGAGCGTGCCGCCCAACCAGCGGTTGTTCACGTAGAACATGCCGCAACGGTTGGCTTCTTCGAGAATCGCGTCCTGCGCCTGGCGCTTGGTGCCGACGAACAGGATGCGTTTGCCCCCGGACGCGAGGTCCGAGATGAAACTGGAAGCTTCCTTAAAGAGCTTCAGCGTTTTCTGCAGATCGATGATGTAGATCCCATTGCGCTTGCCGAAGATGTACTTCTTCATCTTCGGATTCCAGCGCTTGGTCTGATGACCGAAGTGCACGCCAGCTTCCAAAAGCTCTTTCATCGTAATAGAGACCGCCAAGTGAACCCTCCTTCGGAATTGAAAGTTGAAAATGGAAAAAAAAGACAGGAGCTTTTGGCTCCTGTCGGGGTGAAAACACTTAAGAGAAACCGAACATCGAACTAGCGCTTGGAGAACTGGAAGCGAGCGCGGGCACCCTTCTGGCCGTACTTTTTGCGCTCCTTCATTCTCGGGTCGCGGGTCAGCAGGCCCGCCTTCTTGAGGCGCTTGCGCAGCTCGGCGTTGTAGACCTGCAGCGCGCGCGAGATGCCGTGGCGGATCGCGCCGGCCTGGCCGGAAGGGCCGCCGCCGTCCACCGTCACGACGATGTCGAACTTGTCCACCGTCTCGGTGAGCGAGAGCGGCTGCTTGATGATCATCTTCAGCACTTCGTTGCCGAAGTACTCATCGAGGCTGCGGCGGTTGACGGTGATCTGCCCCGCGCCCTGGCGGAGGTGCACACGGGCCGTCGATGTCTTCCGTCTTCCCGTTCCGTAATATTCGACCAAAGCCAAGTTCTCCTCCTGTGATTACGCTACTTCGAGCGTCTCGGGCTGCTGCGCCTGGTGGGGATGGTCCGAGCCGCGGTAAACCTTCAGCTTCTTGAGCATCTTCCGGCCGAGCTTGTTCTTCGGCAGCATGCCCCAGACCGCCTCTTCGATCATCGACTCGGGCTTCTCGGCCCGCACGAACCGCGCGGCGCGCTCCTTCAGGCCGCCCGGATAGAGCGAATGGCGCCGGTAGATCTTGTCGGTCTCTTTCTTGCCGGTGAGGACGATCTTCTCGGCGTTGATCACGATGACGTGGTCGCCGGTGTCGAGGAACGGGGTGTACGTCGGCTTCGCCTTGCCCGTGATGATGCGGGCAATCTCGGTCGAGAGCCGCCCGAGGACTTTGCCCTCGGCGTCGATCACGAACCATTTCGGCTCGATGTCGCCCTTCTTCGGAAAATAGGTACGCATGACTCTCCCTAGAAACGTGTGACTTACTGGCTGGAAGACCGCGGCGCCCGGCGTGAACGGCAACGCACCGCGACCCTTCAAAGACAACTACACACCTTCCCTGTTGGAAAGGGGTGAAATGGTAACCCTGCCGAACATGGGGTGTCAAGACGAGAATTCCCATGCTCCCGGGCACTTACGGGGTGTCTTCCTTGAAGCCAGGATGACACGGCCCGCGGCACCATGGTAGAAGCCGCGCCGTGCCTCTCATCGACGGAAAAGCGGTCGCCTCCACCATCGAGTCCGAGGTCGCCGCGGCCGTGCACCGCCTCGGCTTCGCTCCCGGACTCACCGTGGTCCGGGTGGGGAACGATCCGGCGTCCGAGATTTATGTCCGCTCCAAAGCGAAGAAGGCCCGCGAGCTCGGCTTCCGCGGCACGGAGCGCATCTTCCCGGAATCGCTGCCCGAGGCCGAGCTGCTGGCGGAGATCACCCGCCTCAATGAGGATGAGGAGGTCGACGGCATCCTGGTTCAGCTCCCCCTCCCCCGCCACATCGACGCGAAGAAAGTGATCGACGCCATCGCGCCGTGGAAGGACGTCGACGGCTTTCATCCGCTCAACGTCGGCCGCCTGCACCTCGGCCGGCCCACCCTCGCCCCCTGCACGCCCTCCGGCGTGATCCGCCTCATCGAGTCGACCGGCACCTTGATCGACGGCGCAAACGCGGTGGTCATCGGCCGCAGCGACATCGTCGGCAAGCCGATGGCCGCGCTGCTCCTGCAGCGCAATGCCACGGTGACGATCGCCCACTCGCGCACGCGCAACCTCGGAGAGGTGGTCCGCCACGGCGACATCGTGGTCGCGGCGGTCGGCAAGCCGCTGGTCATCACGGCGGAGATGATCAAGCCCGGCGCGGTGGTGATCGACGTGGGAATGAACCGCGTCGACGCTTCCTTCGCACCGCGGATCGCCCATGACCAGGACAAGTCGTGCGTGCTCGCCGAAAAAGGCAGCGTGCTCCTCGGCGACGTCGATTTCGCCCGCGTGAAGGACGTCGCCTCGTGGATTACGCCGGTGCCGGGCGGGGTGGGGCCGATGACCATTGCCATGCTGATGAAGAACACCGTCACGGCGGCGGAATGGAGGCGCTCGTGATCCTGCGCGTCGGCCTCACCGGCGGCATCGCCAGCGGCAAGTCGACCATCGCCCGCAACTTCGCCGCCCTGGGCGCGGCCACCGTGGATGCCGACGCCGTCGTGGCGCGGCTCTACCGGCCGGGCAACGCGGGACATCACGCCGTCGTTCGCGCGTACGGCCGCGGCGTGCTGCGCGAGAACGAGGAGATCGACCGGCAGAAGCTGGCGGACATCGCGTTCGCCAACCCGGAAGCGGCGAAGAAGCTCAACGCGCTGATCCATCCGCTGGTGATCGAGGAAGAGCAGCGCCTCATGCGCGCCGAGGAGGCGCGGTTTCCGGGGCGCGACCGCATCTTCATCGTGGAGGCGACGCTGCTGCTCGAGGCGGGCGGCCGGCAGCGCTACGACAAGATCGTGGTGGTGGACGTCGATCCGGAGACGCAGACCGCGCGCGGAATGGCGCGGGGCATGGCGCGGGAGGAAGTGCTGCGCCGGATCGCTCACCAGATGCCGCGCGAAGAACGCCTGAAGCACGCCGACTACGTGATCGACAACAGCGGCGACCCGCGCCAGGCGGAGATCGAAACGCATCGGGTGTTCGACCGGCTGAAGGCGGATCTGGCGAAGAAGGCGTAGGAGGCGCCCGCCTTCTAAAAAACGCAGGGCCGGCCCTTGCGAGCCGGCCCTGCGCCTTGCCGTTGTACGACTGTTAGTGCGTGGTCGTGCTGCTGGTGCTGGTGGTGCTGGTCATGGCGCCGGTGCTGCCGGTCATGCCGGTGCTGCCCATCGTGCCCATCGTGTCCGTGCCGGTGGTGCCGGTGGTCGAGGTGCTCATCGTGTCGGTCGACATCGTGCTGGTGGTAGCCGACGTGTCGCTCGACATGGTGCTCGAGCCGGTGTCCGTCATGGTGACGGCCGTGTCGTTGTTGATGTTCTCTTCCTTCTTACAGGAAACGGCGAAGAGAACGAGGGCCAGGATGGCCAGGAGTGCGAGTGTCTTCTTCATAGGTTGAATCCCTTCCTTGGTGGCGGGTTAGTGCGTGCTGGTCGAGCTGCTGCCCGAGGTGGAGGTCGTGCCGGACGTGGTGGTCGCGGTCGTGCCCGTGGTCGAGGTCGCAGTGGTCGCCGTGGTGGCCGAGGTGTCGGTCATCGTGCCGCCCGGCATGGCCGAGGTGCTGGTCGAGCCGGACGTATCGGACATGGTCGAGGCGCCGGTGTCGGTCGCCGTCGCGCCGGTGTCGCTCATCGTGACGGACGTGTCGTTGTTGACGTTCTCTTCCTTTTTGCACGAAACGGCGAACAGAACGAGGGCCAGGACGGCCAGGATCGCAAGAGTCTTTTTCATTGTTTTTCCTCTCTGATGATGTGTGTTTGCGGTAGTTTCCGTAGAAGCTGCCTGGGTGCCTGCCCTCACCTCCTTCGCGTCTCTTCGATGCATGTCAGCAACGAAAAATAACCAGGGTCCCATTTTGGAAGGCAGGCTCACTCCTATCGGGGAGCCAAGCCCAGTGGATGAAAGGCAACTCACGTGCCACGCATCCCTCCATAAATCAGATGCCCCGCCGGTGGGGCGGGGCATGGTGGTTTCGATCAGTGTGTTCCCGTCGCGGCGGTGGACGACATCGTGCCGGTCGTGGACGTGGTGACCGTATCGGTCGACATCGTGCCGCTCGTGGCCGTGTTCATCGTGTCCGTGCTCATCGTGGAGTTGGTTCCGGTGGCCGCGGTATCGGTAGAGCTCGCACCGGTCGTGCTGACGGCCGTGTCGGTCGCCGCGGTATCGGTGTTGACGTTCTGTTCCTTCCTGCAGCCGACGGCAAAGATCGCGACGGCGAGCGCCGCGGCCAGTGTGAGGACCAGAGACTTCTTCATTACCATCTCCAACGGAAATTGAGCGTTACAGGAGGTCTGCCGGGGATTGAGCGCCGCGGCGAGGCGGCGCACCAGCGGTATATAGTAGGTCGGCCGTGACGATGTCAAGCGCCGCCCCCGAGCCGAGCGGGGCCCACTTCGTCGTCGAGTCCTTCGACGCGACCCCTATCCACTACGACTTCTACGATGCGCCTTCGCGCTCGGCGGTGCTCGTGGTCCCCGGTTTCTGGCGGGACCGACACCACCCGGCCATGATGCGTATGGCGCGCTTTTTCGTGGATGAAGGTTACCGGGTGGCGATGTGCGACCTCCGCGGCCACGGCGACAGCGGCGGCCGCTTCGGCTTCAACCTGAACGAGCATTACGACGTCGCCGCCGTCGCGGACGACGTCCTGCGCCGCACCTCGGTGGAGAAGCTGTCCGTCGTCGGCTTCTCCTACGGCGGCGCGATCTCCGTCTCCACCGCCGCGCGCCATCCGGAGCTGCCCGTCGCCTCCCTGCTCCTCATCTCCTCCGTGGCCGACTTCTCCATGATCGCCCCGCGCATCAACCTGATGCACCGCCACGTGGCGTTCGCCCAGGCCTTCCGCCGTCCGCGCATCGCGTGGACCTTCACCCGCAGCGCGAAACTGCGCGCCCTGGACGACGTGCAGGACGTGCACGTGCCGCTCTCGCTCATCCACGTGAAGAACGACTGGCTGGTCGATCACAGCCACTCGGTGGCACTCTACGAGAAGGCGAACGAGCCGAAGGAGCTGCACATCATCGACATCCCCGGCAACTACCACGCGGACCGCATCTTTTCCGTCGCCTCGGAAACGATCGAGCCGCTGGTGAGGGATTTTCTGAAGCGCTTCGCGTAGAGAAGCAGTTGTCAGTTATCGGTTGTCGGTAGGCGAGAATCTACTGATACCGACAACCGACTACAACCGACAACTCGCAAAAACAAAGGCCGCACCTTGCGGCGCGGCCTCGGGTCGTTGGCGGAAGTTGGAAGTGTCAGGGGATGGCGTGGGGAACGTTCCTGCTCGGCAGGGGCACGGTCACCGGCACAATCTCGACGACCTGCAACTCCGGCATGAGCTCTTCCCAGCGAGGGCGACGCTCTTCCGGCTTCGCCGAGGCGTTGCCGTTGCCCTCTTCGGTCCACTCTTCACCGTCGAATACCCACATTGGGTCGTCCTTTCTACTGCCCGCCGGCGTCCGCCGGCGTTGACCACACATACTTCAAGCGGCCTGCCAAAGCTGGCATTCGATTATTTGCAGTTACCTCAGAGAGTTACGCTGCGGAGGCCGTCAGAAGCTCGTCCACGGAGTGTCCGGTTTTCGGATCACTGTTGTCCCTCGGCGCGGAGATATTCGCCCAGCAGACGATACGCTTTCCCCCGATGCGACAGCGCATCCTTCTCCTCGTCCGTCATCTCGGCGAAGGTCTTTTTCGAGCCCCGAGGCTGGAACCAGGCGTCCCAGCCGAAGTGGCGCTCCCCGCGCGGATCGACCAGGATCTCCCCCTCCGTCTCCCCCTGAAAGATGCGCGACTCGCGGCCGTTCCAGTAAGCCACGCAGCACTGCGCGCGCGCCTTGCGGTTGAGCAGGGCGTAGGCGATCGCGCCGAGGCCCTGACCGCCGGCGGCCTCGAGCAGCCAGCGAACGTACGGGCCCGGGAAGTTGCCCAGCTCGTCGAAGCCGAGGGAGACGTCCTCGACGATGAGCCGGCCGTAGCCTTTGGTGCGGGCGACCTCCAGTTTGTAGCGGGTGATGTCTTCCACGGTGCGCGCCTGGATCTCGGGGAGCACGATGGAGACGCGGAGGAGAGGGACGCCGAGGATCCGCTCCGCCTCGATGCCCTTGTTCGGGTTCGAGGAGACGAGGATCAGCTTCTCTTTGCTGGGCTCGGCCTTCGCGGTCGCCTTCGGCACGCGGCGGATTCTATCTCGACCATTCCGTGCGGAAGGCGCGGATGGAGCGGGTGAGCCGGGTGCGGAGGTGATCAGGAGCGGTGATGCGGGCGAGGCGCTGGTGCACGAACTCGCGAAGTTTGCGCTGGACGCGCATGCGGCGCTCGCAATCGGGGCAGAGATTGATGTGACTGTCGAAATCGCGCTTGCGGGTATCCGCGAGGGTTCCGTCGAGGAAGAAATAGATGACGCGTTTCACATCGTCACAGACCATATTGGTGATGACCCTTCCCTTTGTGCGAGGTCGACTCCGTGGCGTCTCAACTGACGCGCGTGAGGTTGCATTCCTGCAACGCTTCCGCCCGTTTTGGAAACGAGCAGCGGACAGCGACCGGCGAGCAGGAGGAGGAAGTGGCGCTCGTGCGGAAACAAGAACGGCGGGCTGTAGTGCCCGCCGTTCTCCCAATCACTACTCGCTGATTGCTACTCGCTATTCGACCTGGAACTGCTCCTCTTCTTCTTCCTCGACGTCGAAGTCTTCGAACTCTTCCCCGTCATCGGCGAAGAGGATCTCCTCGTCGTTCTCCTCGGGCTCGGCCACGGCGGTCTCGTCACCCTCGGGCGCGTCCTTCTTCTTGCGGCCCTTCGTCTCGTCCTTGCGCGAGCGCATCTTGGCCGGCTCGGCCCCGCCGCGGATGTAGCCGTACTTGCGCGCGTACTCGAGCAGGGTCCGCTCCAGCATCTTGCGTCCGCGGTAGAGACGCGACATCACGGTGCCGACCGGGCAGTCGAGGATCTCCGCGATCTCCTTGTATGAGAAGCCTTCGATGTCCGCCAGCAGCACGACCATCTTGTAGTCGTGCGGCAGCGAGTCGAGGGCGCGCTTGACGTCCTCGTCCATCATGTCCTGGAAGATCTCGCTCTCCGGGTCCTTGATCAGGTCCGGCGCGTTCTTCTGGATCACCCGCTCGTACGACTCCTCGATCTCCGAGAAGTCGATCTTGTGCGGCGTGAGCTTCTTCTTCCGATAGTTGTTGATGAACGTGTTCTTCATGATCTTGAAGAGCCACGCCTTGAAGTTGGTGCCTTCCTCGAACTTGTCGTAGTACTTGTACGCCTTGAGGTACGTCTCCTGGACGAGGTCCTCGGCGTCCTCGGAGTTCCGAGTCATCCGGTAGGCGGTGTTGTAGAGGGAATCGACGTAAGGCATCGCTGCCTTCTCGAAGTCCCAGCCCTGCTCGTGCTCGTTGGCGACGGCGCTCTTCATGATTTCTCCCAGCGGTCGAGGAATGAAAACTTCAACCTTCGTGCCGATGCAGTGTTAGATGCAGCAGCAAATAAAATGGTTACGAGGACTCTCCGAAATCGTTGAAACGGCTGTGCTGCAAGGCTTTCCGGCCCTGCGAGCGGACTGGAGACGGCAAGCCGCCGGCGCGTCCTCGGCGCCGGACACGTCCGTCCTCGATTGCGGTATCCTCAATGAAATCTACGGTCTTCTGGAGGGAACTGCTGACAAGCCGGTGGTGAACAAACGGTGAACAGCTCGTATTCCCAAGGCGGAGGATAGCATGAGCAATCCCGCTTTTCAATCCCGATATAGCGCCAGGAGCGTCTCGTACGCCCGCGTCAGCTCGATGAATCGCGCCGCGGCCGCGGCCTGCTCCGCCTCCGGCCGTCCGTGAAACCGATCGGGATGATGCTGCGCCGCGAGCCGGCGATACGAGCTGATGATGAGCTGCCGTGTGGGAGGTTCGTCAATCTCCAGAACACGCAGCAATTCCCGCGGCTCGCGCCGCTCCTCCCGCACAAAGAGCGGCGTGCTGCCGCCGATGCGGTCGGCATCGCGCGGACGGGCGTTCTTCGCATGGTCGACGTAGTCGAAGCCGTAGCGCTCGCGCAGCTTCGCCAGCGCGTCGGTGTGAAAGCCGAGGGAGAAGCTGAGGTCGAGCAGCGCGGAGTATTGCCGCAGCGGGACGGTCGCGTTGCGGGCGGCGATCAGCTGCACGGCCGTCTCCAGCAGCCAGGCGCGTTGCGCGGCGTTGGCGATGCGGGCGAAGGTCTCGGCCCAGTTCGCGATGTCGATGCCGGCCGTGACCGGCGCCGCCAGCCCCGCCCCGCGCCGCAGCTCGCGCAGCGCCTCGTCCTCCGGCGTGCCGCCAAGGAGCAGGAGCTGGAAGAGGAGGGAGGAGGCGATGCGGTCCCGCTCGGGGATGCCTTGCGCCACACCCCGCGTCGGCCCGCCGTGCTCGCGCCGCGCGATGGCCGCCGCGGCGAGGACGAACACGGCGATCGCGCCCCCCGCCACGAGCATGAAGATGACGGCGATCAGCTCCACGCGTGCATGGTACGGCCGGCACGGCCGCCTGCGCTGGTTGGCAAAGCCTTCACCGTCGCTCGCAGCCTGCACCGGCCCGCAGCGAATCGATCTCTGCACTGCTGTCCGCTAGCCGCGC
>DASYMJ010000129.1:0-3411 GCA_036009105.1 Thermoanaerobaculia bacterium
GAATCTCCCGGCCGTCTGACCGGTGGTCCGGTCAGGCGGTCTTCCCTGATCGCTGATCGCTGATTGCCGATCGCCGCCCCCGGCAATGCTTTTCCCTCGCGAGCTGTTACACTAGCGGTCACTCCCAGCATGCCCGGCATCCAGGAGCTCCTCGGCGTACTGATCGTCATCTTCGTGATCTGGTTCGTCCTGAAGATGGCGCGCGTGGCGATCCGGCTGATTCTCTTCGTGATCGCCCTCGTGCTCCTCGTCGGCGCGCTCTATTTCGTTTTCGTGAGGTGATGATCGTGAGCGATCGCAAATACAAACATCGCGGGTACCAGGACGGAGGGGGCGGCTTCAGCTCCCACTCCTCCGGCGGCAACGACCAGCGGCCGCAGGGGCCGCGTCCGGAGCCGCAACGGCAGCGGATGGAAGGGGCGCCGCGCGGGCGCACCGCGGGCGGGTTCGGCCCCGAGGCTTTCAAGTGCAACCAGTGCGGGCAGCTGCGGCATAGCCTGGTCGACCTGACCAGCGAGGAGCTCTGCGGCAAGTGCGGCGCGGACCTCCATACCTGCGGCAACTGCCGCTTCTTCGACACCACCACGATGTGGGAGTGCCGCGAGAACATCCCGGCCCGGGTGGCGGGCAAACATGCCCGGAACGAATGCACCTTCTTCTCCCCCAAGATCGTGAAGGACCTCTCCGCGGACAAGGGACGGCAGCCGCAGTCGCCGGACGACGCACGCAAAGCGTTCGACGCGCTCTTCAAGAAGTAGACTGCGCCCCGCTTGAAGTACTTCCTCTCCATCCTCTCCGGCGTGCTCTTCGCGCTCGCCTTTCCGGACGCCTCGCTCGGCTTTCTCGCCTTCTTCGCGCTCGCTCCACTCTTCGTAGCGCTGGTGCGCGCGACCTCCTGGCGCCAAGCCTTCCTCCTCGGCTGGCTCTCCCACACCGTGGCCTGGCTGATCATGGTGCCGTGGGTGGTGCGGGTGATGTCGCACTACGGCGGGCTGCCTTTCCTGGCCGGCGTCGGCATCTTCATCCTGATGGCGCTCTACCTCGGGCTCTTCGGCGGTCTGTTCGGCCTGCTGGTGCGCTGGATCCGTCCCGGCCAGTCGTTCATCCGCTGGTTGACCATCCCGCTGGCCTGGGCGGCCACCGAGTACGGCCGCACGTACCTCATGACCGGCTTTCCGTGGAACCTCCTCGCCGCGGCGATCGTCGACTACACCTCCTTCATCCAGATCGACCGGGTGGCCGGGCCGTACCTCGTCGGCGCGATGATCCTGCTGCCGTCGACCGTGATCGCCTGGTGGGTGACGACGCCCCTCACCCCGTCCCTCTCCCCGCGCCGCGGGGAGAGGGCGCCGAAGGCGGGTGAGGGGACGAGTTGGGGCATGCGCCGCCTCTTCGTCACCGCGCCGGTGGTGATCGTGATGTTCGTCTGGTGGGCCACGGGACTGGTGGCGGCGAAGCTCAACGTGCGGCCGATGGGGGAGCCGCCCTCGCGCGCGGCGCTGCTGCAGCCGAACATCTCCCAGGAGATGCGCTGGAGCAACGAGAACGTGCTGGCCATCTACCAGCGGATGATCACCATGACCGACGAGGCGGTGCAGCGCGGCGTGCACGTGGTGATCTGGCCCGAGTCGACGGTGCCGCTCTCGTTCTCCTCCACCGACTTCTATCGCGACGAGATCGAGAGCATCTCAAAGACTCATGACGCCGACATCATCCTCGGCTCGGTGGCGGAGGACGGGCAGCACGGGCGCAACCGCCTCTGGAACGCGGCGTTCCTGATCAGCCGGGGCAAGACCATCGGCCACTACGACAAGATCCGGCTCGTGCCGTTCGGCGAGTACGTGCCGCTGCGCAAGGCGTTCTTCTTCGCCGAGAAGCTGGTGCACGAGGTGGGGGAGTTCGAGTTCGGCACCCGCGAGACGCCGCTGGTCGGCCGCTTCCGGTACGGGCCGGCCATCTGCTACGAGATCGTCTATCCACAGATCACCCGGACCCAGGTGCGCAACGGCGCCGACGTGCTGGTCACCATCACGAACGACGCCTGGTACGACGGGACGTCCGCCCCACGGCAGCACCTCAATCAGGCCCGTTTGCGCGCGGTGGAAGACGACCGCTGGCTGCTCCGCGCCGGCACCACCGGCATCTCGGCCGTGATCAACCCGGCCGGCCAGATCGTGCAGGAGCTGCCGATGGGCCGGCAGGGAATCATCTACGCGGAGTTCCAGCCGCGACAATCGACCACGCCTTATGTAAGATTCGGGGACTGGTTCGCGTGGGCAGCGATCGTTGCCGTCCTCCTCGCGATCATCCGAAAAAACAAATGAGAGACGACACCCTTCAGAAAATCGACTCGCTCCGCGACAGACTCCGTTCCGTCCGGAGCTATCTTTGACGTAGCCGGCGCACGGAAAACGCTCGACGAGATCGAGCGCGAGATGTCGGCCCCCGGCTTCTGGGAGGACCCGGAGACGGCGCAGAACGTAGGCCGCAAGCGCAGCCGCGTGGAGAAGCGCATCCAGGCCGGCCAGTCGTTCGACACGAAATCGGAGGAGCTCGACGTCCTGCTGGAACTGCAGCGGGATGGAGAGAGCGTGGACGCCGACATCGAGGCGCTCCTGGCCCGGCTGGAGACGGACATCGGCCAGGTCGAGGTCACGATGAAGCTCTCCGGCGAGCACGACGAGCACGACGCCATCGTGTCCATTCATCCCGGCGCCGGCGGCACCGAGTCGCAGGACTGGGCGGAGATGCTGCTGCGGATGTATCTCCGCTTCTGCGAGCGCCGCGGCTGGTCGGCGGAGATGGTCGACTACCAGGCCGGCGAAGAGGCGGGCATCAAGAGCGCCACCTTCATGGTGCGCGGCGACTTTGCCTATGGGTACCTCAAATCGGAGCACGGCGTGCATCGCCTGGTGCGCATCTCGCCGTACGACGCGGCCAAGCGCCGCCATACCTCGTTCGCCTCGGTCTATGTCTATCCGGACATCGACGAGGACATCGAGGTCGAGATCAACGACAAGGACCTGCGCGTCGATACCTACCGCTCCTCCGGCGCCGGCGGCCAGCACGTGAACGTGACCGACTCCGCCATCCGCATCACGCATCTCCCCAGCGGCATCGTGGTGACCTGCCAGAACGAGCGCAGCCAGCACAAGAACCGCGACACGGCCATGAAGCTCCTCCGCGCCCGCCTCTACCAGCTGGAGGTGGAGAAGCGGAAGGAGGAGCAGGCCAGGATCGAGGGGGAGAAGAAGGAGATCGGCTTCGGCTCCCAGATCCGCTCCTACGTGCTGCAGCCGTATCAGCTGGTCAAGGACCTCCGCACCGGCCACGAGGTGGGCGACCCGCAGCGCATCCTGGACGGCGACCTCGACGAGCTGGTGGAGGCGTACCTGGCCCAGCGGGCGCGGA
>DASYMJ010000130.1:0-4425 GCA_036009105.1 Thermoanaerobaculia bacterium
GCCTCTGGGCGCCGAGCACGGTGGGCGACACCGTGTGGCTGGAGCTGGAAGTGCCGGCCGGCGCCGACGCCTCGTTCCACATCCGTGAGGTGGCGCAGCTCTTCTTCCGGCTGCCCGGCCGGGTCAAGGCGGACGACGTCCCCTCCTGCCTGGTCGATGCGAGCTGCACCTCCACCTCGACCTTCTCGGAGATCGCGAACAGCCGCCGCGGCATCGCCCACATCGAGATGCCGAAAGGAGGCGGCCTGATCGGGATCTGCACCGGCGGGCTGCTCAACAACTCCGCAGTCGATTCCACCCCGTACTTCCTGACCGCAAACCATTGCCTGAGCGATCAGAACACCGCCACCACCGCCGAGTTCTACTTCGACTACCAGACGGCGAGCTGCAACAGCCCGCAGAGCGCGTTCAAGAAGACGGTCGGCTCGCAGCTGCTGGCCACCTCCGCCAACTCCGACTTCACGTTCCTCAAGCTGAACGGCATCCCGGCCGGCCGCGTCCTGCTGGGCTGGACCACCGCGGCGGTCACGGGGGGGACCAAGCTCTTCCGCATCTCGCATCCCGCCCCGGGCGAGGACATCTATCCGCAGACGTTCTCCTCCACCGTGGCCACCGACTCGACGGCGATCTGCAACTTTCAGGGAAGCCCGCTCTCCCGGCCGCGATTCCTCTATTCGACCCGGTTCGAGGGCGGCGTGTATGGCGGCAGCTCCGGCTCGCCGGTGATGCTGGCCAACGGCCAGGTGGTCGGTCAGCTCCTCGGCGGCTGCCCCTCCGGCGGCGCCAATGCGCAGGACGGCTGCGACGTGCGCGTGAACGTGGTGGACGGCGCCTTCGCCACCACCTATTCGTCCATCAGCCAGTGGCTCTCGCCCGCCAACGGCGGGCAGCCGCCCGCCTGCGTGGAGAGCGCGACGCAGGTTTGCCTGCTGGGCAACCGCTTCGGCGTGCGGGTCGCCTTCAACGACGGCGCGGCGAAGACCGCCACGGCCATCAAGTACACCTCCGACTCCGGCCTCTTCTGGTTCTTCGACAAGGCCAACATCGAGGTGCTGGTGAAGACCATCGACGCCTGTTCGTTCAACCAGCGCTTCTGGGTCTACTCCGGCGGCACCACGGACCTGGACGTCACCATCACCGTCACCGATAGCAAGACCGGGCAGGTGAAGACGTACAACAACCCGCGCGGCACGGCCTTCCGGACCATCACCGACGGAGGGGCGTTCGCGACGTGCCCGTAGGAGCGGGCGATCAGCGATCAGGAGAACCTGGGATGGCTCAGGAGCAAAGCGGGCCTAGGGTTCTCCTGATCGCCGATCGCTGATCAACAAACCATCGCTCAGCGCCGCCCGAACCTCCGCTCGATGTTGAACCCCAAGTGGATGTCGCCGCTGTCCAGGCCTGTGCCCTGGTAGGTGCTGGTCACGTACTGATCGACGTGCGTGGCGTTGCTGTTGGTGAGCAGCACCTCGAAGTAGTGGCCGCCGATGGCGCGCTTGAGGCCGATGGCCCAGGCGAAATCGGCGTTGATCGAGCCCGGCAGGTCGCGGTTCTCCGGCGTGAGCTCGGCGATGACGCTCAGGCCCGGCCGGATCATGATGGCGGCGCCGACCGGCACATTGAAGGCGTGCTTGAAGAGCGCCCTCGACTGCTCGCCGCTCACCGAGCGGCCGGCGTCGGTGACGAACGTCGGCAGGAGGAACACCTCCGCCTTCGCGCCGAACTGATGGGAGAGGATGAGCTGGCCGAAGACCGACGTCCGGTCTTTCAGATCGCGCTCGGTGCGGAAGTCGCCGCCGGCGCGCGCCGCCGCGGAGAAGGGGAGGGCCGGCGCCTGCTGGAAGACGATGTACTTGGCCGCGACCTCGATGTCATCCAGCGCGTTGCTGCGCATGAAGGAGAACTGCAGGTCGCGCGTCGGCGCGTAGGAGCCGCCGATGCCGACGTCCGCGTTGGAATCGAGACCGAACAGGGAGTGGATGCGGTCGCTGCCATTGCCCGCGTCCAGCGACTGGTTGAAGCGGTGGGTGAACTTCACCTCCCACGTCCCCTCGGCCGGGATGTGCGAGGTGGGCAGCGACAGCAGCGCGTCTCCCAGGGGGATGGGAGCGGTGGGCGTGTAGCGGTTCGGCGCGGCGGGAGGCGCATCGGCGGACTGCGCCGCGGCGGTCGCGGCGAGCGCCAGCGCGGCCAGAGCGGCGAGGAAGGACTTAGTCATTCGGAGCTCCTCGGCGGATCCAATCGCGCACGAGCTTGATCTGCGAGTCGGTCAGGAAGGGGCCGCCCTGCGGCATCCGGTCGCCGGTGATGCCGGCGCCGGTGATCTTGCGGTAGAGGTACGAATTCGCCGGATCGCCCGCCGCGACGCGCGCCAGCTGCGGCATCTGGTTGCTGCTGCGCCCGACGACGTTTGCGTACGACTGCCCCGGCGTGAGGACGAGCTGCTCCTGCCGCCCGAGGGGATCGTGGCAGCCGATGGCGGCGCAGGTGGGGGTGAAGATCTCGTTCTGGACGCGGGTGAAGGTGGCCGTCGGATCGGCCGGCTCGCCGCCGCCGGCCGGGTCGGTGGGCAGTTCCCGGAGCTTGCCGCAGGCGGAGAGGAGGAGGATGACGAGGAGGAGGGGAAGCCGCTTCCGCATGCGCGCCGAAGGGTACGGGTGGGGGTCGCAGAAAAGCAAGTGACGAGGTGGAAAACCTGGAAAGCGGGCGGCGATCAGCGAGCAGCGATCAGGAGAACGGGCTCGATTCGCACGGGAGGTCGCTGGTTCTGCCGATCGCCGATCGCCGATCGCTGATCGCCGATCGCTGATCGCCGTCTGCCATAATGAGCAGACCGGAACAACGCACCCGGCCTCCCGGTTGCAGGAGCCGGTTCGCGGCAGATGCAGACGCTGACGCTCATCCATCCGGAATGGTTCCCGATCGGCCGCTATGCGGACGCATTCGGGCGCGAGTCGATCGCGCCGTCCGCGCTGCGTTCCCTCGACGCCCTGCCGCGCGAGCACTCCTCCCTCCGCGTCCTGCTGGTCGATCCGCGCCTCATCAGCCTCAACGGTGCCTCGCCCGCCATCGACGGCCATACCGCCGTGGTCGGCATCGGCCTGGCCGAGCAGCCGAAGTGGCTCACCGAGGAGAGCGTCTACATCGACCTGCCGGAGAGCCCGCCGCCGGGCGTCCTGCTCAACGCCATCAAGCGGGCCTACCGCTTCCTCTACCAGAAGAACCGGGCCGACCTGCTGGAGAAGCAGCTCAGCGACCGCACGCGTGAGCTGCAGGAGGTGTCCGAGGTCGGCATCGCGCTGTCCACGGTGCGCGATCACTCCGTGCTGCTGACCATGATCCTGAGCAAAGCGCGCGAGCTCTCCCGCGCCGACGCCGGCTCGTTGTACCTGCTCGACGAGCGGGAGAACGGCGATCAGGTGCTGCGCTGGAAGCTGGCCCAGAACGACTCGATCGACGTCGACTTTTTCGAGGAAAAGATTCTTCCCATCACCCGGCGCAGCCTGGCCGGCTACGTGGCCATGACCGGCGAGACGCTGGTCATCGACGACGCGTACGCGCTGCCGGCCGGCGCGGAGTACTCCATCAACCGCTCCTTCGACGAGGAGAACCGCTACCTCACCAAGTCGATGCTGGTCTTCCCCATGACCAACCACGTGGGGGACCTGATCGGCGTGCTGCAGCTGATCAACCGCAAGCGCCACGGCGCGCCGGCGAAGCTGACGGCGGAGACGGTGCCGGCCGAGGTCATCCCGTTCGATCAGGAGATCATCGACATGATGCGGTCGCTGGCCGGGCAGGCCGCGGTCGCGGTGGAGAACAACCTCCTCTACGAGTCGATCGAGCGGCTGTTCGAGGGCTTCGTCACCGCGGCGGTCACCGCCATCGAACAGCGCGATCCGACCACCTCCGGCCACTCCTTCCGGGTGGCCGACCTCACCGTCGAGCTGGCCCGGGTGGTCGACCGGATCGACGACGGGCAGTATCGCGAGGTGCGCTTCACGCCGGACCAGGTGCGGGAGATCCGCTATGCCTCGCTGCTCCACGACTTCGGCAAGGTCGGCGTGCGGGAGCAGGTGCTGGTCAAGGAGAAGAAGCTCTATCCGCTCCAGCTGGAGACGATCCGCGGCCGCTTCGACTTCATCATGAAGTCGGTGGAGAACGAGGGGAACAAGCGGAAAGTCTCGTATCTGCTGGAGCGCGGCCGCGAAGGCTACGAGGAGTTCGCGGCGCAGGTCGACCGGGAGACGGCGGAGGAGATCGCGCGGCTGCAGAAGGACTTCGCGTTCGTGGCGACCTCGAACGAGCCGACGGTGCTGCCGGAAGGGGAGTTCCAGTACCTCCAGCAGCTCTCGCAGCGCGAGTTCGAGGACCTGCGCGGCGAGCGCCGACTGATGCTGAACGCGGAAGAGGTGCGCATCCTCT
>DASYMJ010000131.1:0-21458 GCA_036009105.1 Thermoanaerobaculia bacterium
GTTCCGCCGTCGGTCCTCTTCAACCAGGCCTATAGCTACTCCGTCGCCGTGAACAACGCCGGCCCCGATCCGGCCACCGGCCTCACCGTCTCCATGACGTTGACCGGCGACGCGACGGTCACCGGCGCCTCGTCGCCGGGCTGGACCTGCGGCAACACCGCCACCACCGCCACCTGCTCGCTGGCCACCCTGAACACCGGCGCGCCGCAGACCATCACCGTCAACACCACCGCGAACGCGTCCGGCAGCGGCGCCTCGCTCGCCGCGGCCGTCACCGGCACCTCCACCGACGCGAACGGCGCGAACAACAACAGCAGCGCCTTCACCAGCGTCGGCCCGCTCCAGGCCGATCTCACCCTGACCCATGTGCGCGGCGGCCCGGCCGGCGTCCCGCCGTCGACGAGCGTCACCTTCAACCTCTCCGTGACCAACAACGGCACCAGCACGGCCACGAACGTCAGCCTGACCGACGTCCTCCCCAGCGGCCTCTCCTACCTGTCCAACACGGCCAGCGGCCTGACCTGCGGTCCGGTCGGCTTCAACGTCGTCTGCACCGCGCCGACCCTCGGCGTCGGCAACACCGCCACGGCGAGCATCACCGTGAACGCCGTCACCGGCGGCACGCTCACCGCCACGGCCAGCGTCAGCGCGACGGAAGCCGATCCGAACACGGCGGACAACACCGCCTCCGCCTCCGTGACGGTCAACAACGTCTCCACGCTCACCGTGGAGAGCAATGCGGACAGCGGCAACTTCACGCTCCGCCAGGCCATCCTCGACGCGAACGCCGGCGCCTGCGTGGTCCCCTGCTCCATCCTCTTCAACCTGCCGGGGGGCCAGCACGTCATCTCCCCCGCCTCGCCCCTCCCCGCCCTCACCGCGCGCATGTTCCTCCAGGCCACCACCCAGCCGGGCTACTCGGGCGTACCGATCGTGGAGCTGGACGGCACCAGCGCCGGCGGCGTCGGCCTGCAACTGACCGCGAGCGGCTCGCAGGTGCGCGGCCTGGTCATCCGCAACTTCCCGAACGCCGGCATCCTTGTCTCCGGCAACAACAGCCTCGTCGCCGACAACTACATCGGCACCAACCTCACCGGCACCGCGGCCGCGCCGAACACGGACGGCGTCCGCATCACGGCGGGCCTCAGCGCCGTGCAGCACAACCTCATCTCCGGCAACAGCGCCTCCGGCGTCTCGCTGGTCGGCGCGAGCGCCAACAGCAACACGCTCAGCAACAACATCATCGGCCTCGACGCCTCCGGCACCGCGGCGCTCGCGAACGGCCTGGACGGCGTGCAGCTCCTCAACGGCGCGAACAACAACGTCGTGGGCGATTCCGCCCAGCCGAACACCATCTCCGGCAATGCCCGGGCCGGCCTCTTCCTCGATTCCACCGGCGTGGCGACGTCAGGCAACTCGATCTACGGCAACCGGATCGGCTCGAACCTGGCCGGCAACTTCTCCATCGGCAACGGCACGGCGGCGATCGTGATCGACAACAACGCGCCGGCCAACGTTCTCGGGGTTCCCGGCTTCGGCAACGTCATCGTGGGCAGCCCTTACGGCATCAAGATCCTCAGCGCGGGCTCGGACGGCAACAAGATCCAGGGCAACTTCATCGGCACCGACTCCACCGGCGCCATGAACCTCGGCAACGGCAACGGCATCTATCTGGCTCCCGGCCCGGTGAGCACCATCATCGGCGGCACCGCCGCGGGCGAAGGGAACACCATCGCCTTCAACGGGGCCGGCGTCACCATCCTCGGCTCCTTCAGCAACCCCATCCTGACCAATTCGTTCTACGGCAGCACGTCGATCGGCATCGATCTGGACGGCGACCTGGCCCTCAATCCGAACGATCCGGGCGACTCCGACACCGGCAGCAACAACGGGCAGAACGCCCCCCAGCTCGTCTCCGCGAACGTCGCGGGCGGCACCGTCACCGTGACGCTGCAGCTCGAGTCGTCCGGCGTGCCGGCCACGCAGAGCCTCCTGGTGGAAGTCTTCAAGGCCCAGGGCAGCGAAGGGAAGTCGTTCCTCGGGCGGCAGTGCTACGCCACGAACGACCCGGGCACGGTCGGCCTCAACTTCCCCTCCGCCCTGGTCACCGTGGGAGACCCGATCGTCGCCACCGCCACCAGCTATCAGGACGCGGCGTGCAGCGGCGCCGTCAACGACGGCACCTCCGAGTTCTCCAACGTCGTCAACGTGGCCTGCGTCCCGCCGACCGCATTGATCAATCACGCCGCCTCGGTCTGCCCCAACTCCACCAACAACGCCGCCTCCGCCGCGGGCGGCGCGTCGAGCTACGTCTGGGCCGTGACGAACGGCACGCTCACCGCCGGCCAGGGCACGCCGAGCATCACCTACACCGCCGGCGCGGCGGGCAACGTGAACCTCAGCCTCACCGTCTCCAACGGCAGCTGCTCGAGCAGCACCAGCTCGAACGTCCTCATCGCCGGCGCCATCACCGCTCCGGCCATCGCCGGCCCGAGCGCGGCATGCCCCAGCCAGCCCTTCACCCTCGACGCCGGCCCCGGCTACTCCACCTACAGCTGGTCCAACGGCGTGACCACCGTCGGCAGCGGACAGACGCTGAACGTCAGCCAGACCGCGACCACCACCTACACCGTCACCGTCACGAGCGGCAGTTGCAGCGCGCAGTCGTCGAAGACCGTCACCATGACCACGCCGCCCGCCGTCGCCATCACGGCCGGCGGCCCGACCACCTTCTGCGCGCCGGGCAGCGTCACCCTCGACGCCGGCTCCGGCTTCGCCAGCTACCTTTGGAGCACCGGCGCCACCACGCAGTCGATCACCGTCTCGGCGAGCGGCAGCTACTTCGTCACCGTCTCCAACGGCACCTGCAACGCGACCTCCTCGCCGGTCACCGTGACCGCGACGCCGCCGCCGAACGCGACCATCTCCGCCCCGGGCAGCACATGCCCGAACGCGGCCGGCGTCGTCGCCTCCGTCCTCCCCACCGCGGGCGCGACCTACGCCTGGACCATCGGCAACGGCACCATCACCAGCGGCCAGGGGACGCCTTCCATCACCTTCTCCACCACCGCCGCCTCGCCGGTCTCGCTCAGCGTCACGGTCACCGCCGGCGGCTGCTCCAACAGCGGCGGCGCCTCGCTGCCGGTGACGCCGATCGCCACGCCGGTGATCAGCGGCCCCACCGCCTCCTGCTCCAACAGCACCATCGCGCTCAGCGCGACGCCGGGCTACGCGACCTACAGCTGGTCGGATGGCGTGCAGGTCGTCGGCACCTCGCCGAGCATCGCCGTGCAGCCCACCGTCGACACCATCTACACCCTGATCGTCTCCAACGGCGGCGGCTGCACCTCCTCCGCCACGCACGGCGTGACCGTGACGCCGGCCGGGCCGATCACCATCACCGCGCCGTCCAACATCAATCCCAACTCCAGCGGCAACGCGGCCTCGGTTCCCCCCCGCCCCGCCGGCACCACGTTCACCTGGACGGCCAGCGGCGGCACCATCACCGCGGGCCAGGGAACCAACGCCATCACCTTCAGCGCCGGCAGCGGCTCGTCCGTCCTCCTCGGCGTCACCGTGGTCACGAACGGCTGCACTTCGACCGGCTCGCGCACCGTCACCATCGGCCAGTCGGCCGAGCTCACCATCAGCAAGACGGCGAACGTCGCCACGGCGGCCGCAGGCGCGAACGTCGCCTTCACCATCGGCGTGAACAACAACGGCCCGAACGCCTCCGGCACGCTCACCGTCACTGAGGCCCTGCCGCCGGGGACGACGCTCGTCTCGGCGGATGGCAGCGGCTGGTCGTTCACCACGCTCAACGCCAACACCGTCAGCGCGTCGCACGCCGGCCTATCCTCCGGCGCCGCCGCACCGCCCATCACGGTCATCCTCGGCATGCCCAATGCGGCCGGGCCGGTCACGAACGTGGCCAGCGTCAGCGGCAGCGTGCGCGATCCCTTCGTCGGCAACAACACCGCCACCGCCACGGTGAACGTCGGCGGCGGCAACCCGAACTGCCCGACCGCGCCGGCGCAGCTGATGACGCCCGCCGCCGATGCGGTGGGCGTCTCCTCGCCCGTCACCTTCAGCTGGACGCCGGTGGCCGGCGCGGCGCTCTACGAGCTCTGGCTCTCCGTCGACAACGGCGCCGCGCAGCCCGTCGCCTCGACCGGCGCCACCTCCCTCGTGCAGAACGTGCCGGGCGGCACCATCAACTGGTTCGTCATGGCCCGCTTCAGCAGCGGCTGCGCGCCGCTCGCTTCCGAGTCGCGCAGCTTCACCGTGGCGCGCTCCGGCGACGCCTGCTCCGGCAACGGCGCCGTGACGCTCATCGCCCCGAGCGACAACAGCATCGCGGGCAGCTCCGCCATCGACTTTCAATGGACGTCCGCCATTGGCGCCGAGGGCTACCGGCTCTGGACTCGTCTGGACGGCGGCGCGCCGCAGGTGCTCGCCGAGACCGGCGACACGACCAGCCGCCGGCTCGTCCCGAATGGCCGCGCCGAATGGTGGGTCGAGACGCGTTACCCCGGCTGCCCGTCCATCGACTCGCAGCACTTCGTCGTGACCGTGCCCGAAGCGCAGAGCTGCAATGCGGACCAGCGGCCGGAGCTTCTTGCGCCCGCCGCCGACACGAGCACGACCGGCGGCGTCATCACCTTCCAGTGGAGCGCCGTCCCCGGTGCCGTGCAGTACGAGCTCTGGTTCGCGCTCGAAGGCTCCGCGCCGTCGCTGGCCGGCAGCATGACCGCCACCACCCTCACCCGCGAAGTGCCGGTCGGCCGGATGGAGTGGTTCGTCCGCGCCTTCGTCGACCGCTGCAATGCGCGCGACTCGCTGCGCCGCCGCTTCTCGTACGCGCCGCCGGCGAACTGCCCGCAGCTGCGTCCGCTCCTCTCCGCGCCGGTCGAAGGGGCGGTCGTCTACTCGCCTTTCGACTTCCGCTGGAGCACGGTCACCGGCGGCACGAGCTACAAGCTGATCGTCATCAAGTCCGACGGCACGGAGCAGCTCCTGCCGGGCGGCAACGGGGTCACTCTCGATCCGGGCGCCTACGCCTGGGTCGTGGAAGTCTCGTCGGATGGCTGCTCGCCGCTTCGCTCCGCGCCGTCCCGCTTCGTGGTGCGGCCCAAGCCGGCCGGCTGCCCGGTGCCGGCGAAGCCCGCGTTGCGCGCGCCGTCCAGCGTCTCCTCCAACGTGCCGTACACGGTCCGCTGGTCGCAGGCCCAGGGCGCGACGTCCTACGTCATCGAGGAATCGGCCAACGCGCAGTTCGCGCCGGCCGCCACGCGCAGCACTTCGGCCACGGAAGCGGCGTTCCAGCACGGCGCGGTCGGCCAGCAGCCGCAGGCCCTCTACTACCGCGTCCGAGGCGTGAGCGACTGCAGCGAAACCGAAGGCGCGTACTCCGCCATCGTCGTCGTCTTCATCCTGCCCCAGACGGACGCGCTGGAAGGGTCCGCGCTGGCGGATGAGAGGCCGGCTTCCATCGGCTACCGGCTGCCGCTCGACCCGGCGCTCGCCGGCCAGAGCTTCACCGCCACCCCCAGCGAGCCATGGCTCACCGTGACTCCGGGCACCGGGGTGGTTCCGGCGGGCGGGGTCGTGCTGAACGTTTCCGCCACCACCGCCACCCTGCCGCTGGGCACCTCGCTCGGCTCCATCAGCATCGCCTTCAACGGCGGCAAGGCGACGGCGAACGCCACCTCGGCCAGCGGCAAGAAGACCGTCACCGTCAATCTCGTGCAGCCGGTGGCGCCGGGCTCGAAGGACACCCCGCCGCCCGAGTCGCTCATCATCCCCGCCGTCGCCCACGCGGACGGCGTGAACTCCAAGTTCCAATCCGACGTGCGGGTCAGCAACACAAGCGCGCAGGTGATGAAGTACAGCGTCATCTTCACCCCCAGCGGCGAGGACGGCCCGCAGGCCGCCCAGACCACCACCATCACCATCGACCCGGGCCAGACCATCGCTCTGGACGACGTCCTGCGCAGCTGGTTCGGCTCCGGCAACACCTCCAGCTCCACCGGCACCCTGGAGATCCGGCCGCTGACCGCGGTCAAGGCGACGCCGGCCGTCGGTGCGGTGCTCAGCACTTTGCCGAACCTCACCACCTTCGCCGCCAGCCGCACCTTCAACGCCACGGCGAACGGCACGTTCGGCCAATACATCCCGGCCATCCCCTACGCCAGCTTCATCGGCAAGGGGGCGGACATCCTCACCCTCCAGCAGATCGCCCAGTCCGCGGCCTACCGCACCAACCTGGGCCTGGTGGAAGGCTCCGGCCAGCCGGCCTCGCTCCTCATCGCCGTCTTCGGCGCGAGCGGGCAGAAGCTGACCGAGTTCCCCATCGACCTCAAGGGCGGGCAGCACCTGCAGCTCAACTCCTTCCTCGCCTCGAAGAACATCGAGCTGCAGGACGGCCGGGTCGAAGTGCGCGTCACCTCGCCCGGCGGCAAGGTCACGGCATACGCCTCGGTGCTCGACCAGAAGACCGCCGATCCGATGCTCGTCACCCCCGTGTCGCTCTCCGAGGCCGGGCACTCGAAGTTCGTGGTGCCGGGCGTGGCCGATCTGAGCACCGGCGCCGCGAACTGGCGCACCGACCTGCGCATCTTCAACGCCTCTTCCAATGCCGTGGAGGCCGACCTCCTCTTCTACTCCCAGACCGGCGGCGAGCCGCGCACCGCGCATCTCTCCCTGCAGCCGAACCAAGTGCGCCAGCTCGACAACACCCTCTCCACCCTGTTCGGCATCAGCAACGACGGCGGCGCGCTGCACATCACCACGGCGGCGAATGTGAACCTCATCGCCACGGCGCGCACGTACAACCAGACCACCGGCGGCACGTACGGCCAGTTCATCTCCGCCGTGACGCCCGACCAGGCCGTCGGCCTCGCCGACCGCGCGCTGGAGCTGCTGCAGGTGGAGGAGTCGGACCGCTACCGCAGCAACATCGGCATCGCCGAGGTGGGAGGGAAGGCGGTGAAGGTACGGATCTCGGTGACGCCGCCCGACTCGAAGATCACCGCCCAGACCGAGATCGAGCTCGGCCCGAACGCGTTCAAGCAGTTGCCGTCGCTGCTCAAGTCCATCGGCTACGACGGAACGTATAACGCGCGGGTCTCGGTGAAGGTGATCGAAGGCGAAGGCCGCATCACCGCCTACGCCTCCGTCATCGATGCCATTACGCAGGACCCGACGTATGTGGGGGCGCAGTGAGGCAGTTATCGGTTGTCAGTTGTCGGTTGTCGGTGAGGCCCAGACAACTGATAACCGACAACCGACAACTCCCAATAACTCCCTCCATCCATCCACTGAAAGCCCACTGATACGTTAAGATCGGAACCTTCACCATCTCCCGGAGGACCCGCGATGCGCGTGAATCGTCTCGCTGCGTTGTTTGCCGTACTCATCCTGGCGGCCGCAGCGGCCCAGGCTACTGTCTTCATCCCCTTTACCGACCGCCAGCTGGTCGATCGTTCGGATGCCGTCGTCATCGGCACCGTGCTCGACAGCACCACCCGCATCGACGGCAACGGTCTGGTCGTCACCGACTACCGGCTGCGCGTCGAGGATGCGCTCAAGGGCGAGCTCGGCGGCGCGATCACCGTCAGCGAGTTCGGCGGCCGGCACGGCACCAAGATCACCTTCATCGAGGACTCGGCGGTCTACACCAGGGGCGAGCGCGCGCTCCTCTTCCTCCGCCGCCGCGCCGACGGCGCGTTCGTGACCTCGAGCATGGCCCGCGGCAAGTTCACCTTCGCCCAGAGCATCGCCGGCGAGCGCGTGGTCGTGCGCCGGCAGGGCGAAGGGATGCTCGAGCTGCCCCGCCTGGAGCAAAAGTTCGAGGCCTTCATTCGCGACACAGCGCGCGGCCTCACCGCCGATGCGAGCTACACCGCGGTGGCCATGCCGCGCGAGGAGCAGCTGATCGCAAAGCCGGACGCCACCGCCTCGGCCTACACCATCAGCGCCTTCGGCAAAGGGCTGCGCTGGGCGGGCAAGGAGAACCCGGCCAGCACGCCGATCAACTTCCGCGTGAACGGCACGGTGAGCGGCTCGGTGAGCACCAGCCAGGCTCTCGGCCGCGGCCTCGGCTCCTGGACCGGCGAGCCGAACGCCCAGATCAAGCTGAACAACGCCGGCGCGAGCACCGCCACCGCCGCGGCGCAGGACGGCGAGAACAGCATCCTCCTCGACAACTCCTCCGCTCCTCCCCCCAGCGCCATCTGCGATGGCTCGCAGGGCTGCATGGTCGGCTACGCCGACTCCAACATCATCCACACCTACAAGAGCGAAGACTTCATCAGCATCCAGGAGGCGGACGTCCTGATCCGCCCCGGCACCTTCACTCAGCAGGCGCTCAACTCCCTCCTCTCCCACGAGCTCGGCCACGCCATCGGCCTGCGCCACTCCAACCAGGGCACGCCGGCCAGCGCCAGCGCCATCATGAACTCCACCGTCAACTCGTTCTTCGACGGCAACCTGCAGGACTGGGACAAGGAAGCGGTGGCCACCGTGTACGGCGACGGCATCCCCTGCGTCCCGCCGCAGGTCACCGGCACCAGCGGCGGCGGCACCATCCCCTTCGGCAGCAGCACCACCCTCGGCGTCACCGTCACCGGCACCGCCCCCTTCACCTACCAGTGGTACGAAGGGGCGCAGAACGATACGAACAAGCCGCTCGGCACCTCCGCCTCCCAGAACAGCGGCTCGGTCACCGCCACCAAGAACTTCTGGGTCAAGGTCGCCAACGAGTGCGGCAACGCGGGCAGCGCGACCATCACCGTCACGCCGCAGTCGTGCATCAAGCCGGCCATCGGCAGCGCGCCGCAGAGCCAGACCATCACCTCCGGCCAGACCGTGACGCTGATCGTGGGCGGCATCACCGGCAGCCAGCCGCTCAACTTCCAGTGGTACGAGGGCCCCTCCGGCACCACCACCAAGCCGGTCGGCACGCCCTCGCCCATCTTCAACACGCCGGCCCTCACCTCCACCACCTCGTACTGGTTCGTCGTCAGCAACGCCTGCGGCAGCGCCCAGACCGACACCATCACCCTCACCGTCCCCGGCTCCTGCCAGGGCCCCACCGTCACCGTGCCGACGCAGTACAGCGTCCGCAACGGCGAGCGCGCCGTGCTGATGGCCACCGGCCAGTTCGATTCCTTCCAGTGGTACGAAGGCCTCACCGGCGATACGAACAAGCCGCTCGCTTCCAGCACGGACGGCACCTCGAACTTCATCCACCTCCTCTACGTCGACGTCCTCGGCCGCGCCGCCGACCCGGCCGGCATCGCCACCTTCACCGACATGCTGGCGCACGGCGCCACCCGCACGCAGGTCGCGGCGGCCCTGCTCGCCTCCACCGAGTGGAGGCAGAAGGTGATCAACGACGCCTACCAGACGCTCCTCGGCCGCAACGCCGACGCGGCCGGCATGGCCTACTGGATGGCCGCCATGAACGCCGGCCTCAATGACGAGAACGTCATGGCCGGCATCGCCGGCTCGCCCGAGTACTTCACCGGCCACAGCGGCGGGGTGAACGCCGGCTTCCTGGAGGCCCTCTACCAGGACCTGCTCGGCCGTCCGGTCGATCCCGACGCGCGCACGTTCTGGCTCAACCAGCTCGACGCGAATTCGATCACCCGCGGCCGCGTGGCCGCCTCGCTCCTCGCCGGCTCCGAGTACCACACCCGCCAGGTGAACAGCTTCTACCAGCGCTTCCTCCGCCGCGCTCCCACGGCCGCCGAAGCAGCGAATCTCCTCCCCCTCTTCGCCCGCTCCGACGAGGCGGTGATGGCCGCCATCCTCGGCTCCGAGGAGTACGGCAAGACGAACGCGCTCCTGATCACCGAGCCGCTGACGGCGACGAAATCCTTCTGGATCCGGGCCTCGAATTCGTGCAAGCCGACGGACAGCCCGACCATCACCGTCAACGTCACCTGCCCCCTCACCATCAACATCCAGCCGCAGAGTGCGACCATCGCCGCCGGCGCGCTGCCGGCGCTGAGCGTCAACGCCTCCGGCCTCGGCCCGCTCTCCTACCAGTGGTTCCGCGGCCAGGCGCCCGATCCTTCGCAGCCGGTCAACGGCGCCACGCAGCCGACGCTGACCAACGAGTCGTTCATCGTTCCCGGCCCGCACCTCTACTGGGTCAAGGTCTCCAACGGCTGCACCAGCGTGAACAGCAACTCCGCCACCATCACCGTGACCTGCGGCCCGGCCCAGAAGCCGCGCCTCAGCGTGCCGCCCAGCTCTCCCGCCGCGGTCGGCTACCTCGTGCAGTGGAGCGACACCGGCGCCAACTCGTCGTACGAGCTGCAGGAGGCGAAGAACCGCGACTTCTCCGATGCGGTGCTCGTCCCGCCGAACGATCCGGGCAAGCCCGCCCAGCCGTCGCGCCGCATCGCCGCGAAGAACGTCACCGTGGACACCCGCTTCTACTACCGGGTCCGCGGCATCGGCGCCTGCAACAGCCAGCCCGGCCCGTACTCGGACATCGGCAGCATCCTGGTGGCCGCGCCGCCGCCGCTGACCTTCACCAACTTCTCGGCCGGCGTGCCGTTCGATACGACCGCGCCGTTCAATTTGCGCTACGGCGTGGTCGGCAACTTCGCCTCGTCCGGCAAGCAGGCCTTCGCCGGCGGCACCTTCACCATCACCACCGACGCGCCGTGGCTCGTCGTGACGCCGTCCACCGGCACGCTGCCCGATGACGGCAGCCCGCTGCCGGTCACCATCACCATCAACCCGGCGCTGCTCACCATCGGCTCCACCACGGCCACCATGACCGTGCGCATCGACAGCGGCAGCGGCAAGGGCGCGCAGGCGGTGAGCGTCAAGCCGGTGCCGATCACCATCAGCAAGGTCACGCCGGTGACGCCGTCGCCCAAGTCGGCCGACCCGAATCCCGACTCGCTCCTCGTGCCCGCCGTCGCGCACGCCGACGGCGCGAACAACTCGCGCTTCGTCTCCGACGTCCGCATCACGAACGTCTCCTCCGACACCATCAACTACATCCTCAACTTCGTGGCCACGCAGACGGACGGCACGCAGTCCGCCAAGCAGACCTCCCTCTCCATCGCCCCCGGCGAGACCAAGGCGCTGAACGACGTGGTGCACGACTGGTTCGGCGCCGGAGCGGCGGGCGAAGGCGGCCTCGGCACGCTGGAGATCCGCCCCGAGGCGCCTTCCGGCAAGGGCCTCATTGCCGGCTCGAACAGCGGCGGACCGAGCGTCCACCTGGCCACGGTCGCCTCGAGCCGCACCTACAACCTCACCGACAACGGCACCTACGGGCAGTACATCCCGGCCATCCCCATCGCCGCCTTCATCGGCAGGTTCCTGCCCAGCGGCGCGCCGGCGGCGATCAGCCTGCAGCAGCTCGCCCAGAACTCGAATTACCGGACGAACTTCGGCTTCGTGGAAGGCTCGGGCAAGGCCGTGGCGATGACGCTCACCCTGCTCGATGCCAGCGGCGCCAAGCTGCGCACCACCGGTCTCAACCTCCAGCCGTTCGAGCATCGCCAGCTCCGCCTGGACGAGCTCTTCGCCGGCATCACCGTCAGCGACGCGCGCCTGGAGGTGAAGGTCGCCAGCGACGACGGCAAGGTGACCGCGTACGCCTCGCTGCTCGACAACAAGACGAGCGATCCGCTGCTGGTCCTCCCCGTGCAGCCGGCCCTGACCAGCGAGACCCGTTACGTCGTGCCCGGCGTGGCGGAGCTCAACAACGGAGCGGCGAACTTCCACACCGACATGCGCCTGTACAACTCCGGCACAACGTCACAGAAGGTGACGCTCGCCTACTCCACCACCGACCGCGTCCCGCCGGCCCCGGTGGAGCGGACGCTGGCGCCGGGCGAGGTGCTCTCCATCGACAACACCCTGCTCTCGCTCTGGAACATCAGCGGCAGCGGCGGCGCGGTGATCGTGACCACGGACGCGAACAGCGCCCTGGTCGTCACCGCCCGCACGTTCAGCCGCCGCGACGACGGCGGCACCTTCGGCCAGTTCATCCCCGCCGTCTCCCCCTCCGATTCGGTGGCCCTCGGCGAGCGCCCGCTGGAAGTGCTCCAGCTCGAGCAGTCCGCCGGCTTCCGCTCCAACCTCGGGCTGGTGGAAGTGACCGGCCAGGGCGTCGACCTGGAGATCACCGCGACCTCGCCCGACTCGAAGACGTCCGCCAAGATCCCCCAGCACCTGGACGGCAACCAGTTCCTCCAGCTCGGCTCGGTCTTCACCCGCTTCGGCTTCTCCACCGTCTACAACGGCCGCATCACGGTGAAGGTGGTGGGCGGCAACGGCAAGGTCTCGGCGTACGGCTCGGTGGTGGACAACCTGACCCAGGACCCGACGTACGTGCCGGCGCAGCAGTGAGCGAGCAAAAGAAAAGGGCCGGCTCTCCAGCCGGCCCTTTCTTATGATCAGGTAGGGAAAACCGTCACTCCGTCACTCCAAAGTAGAACGAATTGCTGGCGACGGAAGTGTTTGGATGCGTGTAGGCAAGTGGGTCCCGATCTACAAACGTAAGTTCCCCATTCCTCAGCGTCTGGCGATGGCGTTCGGCCTCGCGGAAGGATCGACGCTCCACCTGGTGCCGATCACGGACGAAGGGGCTCGTTACAAACACGGGTTTGAGATCATCGTTTCACCCGTGCCCCCGGCCTTCTGGCGCAGCGTATGCCGTCTCAGCGTTCGCCTGCTCGACGTGGCCGGCGCGCTCGCTGTTGCCACGAGGTTTCTCAGCGAAAAACGGATCAACATCCTGTTCAGCGAGTCCGCGAGCACGATTGCCCGGCGTGCGCACTGGGACGCAATCTGCGATCTCAGCGCGATGCCGGAATTTGCCGAGCTCGCGAAAATGGCGCATGACAAGTACGCGCGCCACATGCCGCTGCTCCTGGAAGATTTGTCCGCCGAGCTCGTTCAGTACATGAACTCGCCGGGCAACGATACCGCTTTCCCGAAACTCGATTATCAGCACGGCGCCTTCACCGCGTTGACCGGCCTGAATAACGCCTCGTTCCTCTGCGACTTCTCGTCATCCGAGCGGCCCTGCCACTACCACGCCGGCGGGATCGAGATATCGGAGAAGCTCGCGCGCAAAGTGAGCAACGAATGCCTGCTGGAAGCCCCACAGCTTCCGGAATACGCGATGATCACCGGCAACACCGAGCAGCGATATCTGCGGGTACTGTTCCTGCGCGATTACCAGAGTCTGTTCAAGGTCGTCATCGGGATTACCACCCGCGACTTCGCCGGTGGCGGGATCGGCATCATCAACCAGATTCTCACCAACTTGCCCGCGGCAGTGAATCTGATCCGAACGTCCAGCAGGATCGTCGATGGTGATGGAAACACCGAGCGCGGCACGATCGAGATCATCGCGCACTGGGACGAGCAGATTGATCGCAATGCGAAGCAGCTCTATATCGAAGACAGGCTGCGGCGTCTGATTCCGGCCATGGATCTCATGGACCTCAATGGCGGCGTTCACAAGAACAATCTCAGCGTTACGTCATTCGATGGTCCGAAAACGATCTACCCTCGCGTATTCGTCTCCTATTCGAAACGCAGTTCTCCCTCCGAGCTGACTTACCTCAAGAACATGCTTTGGGATAATCACTTCCGGCCCGTGGTCGGAACGGATCCGGCCGAGCGCTCCCGGCGAGTTGGCGGCAAGAACGACTGGAACCCTTCCGGCGATGTCGTCACCGATGCATTCGGCGCGATCAAAGGCTGTGTTGCGCTCGTATCGCTTCTTCTGGAACATCCCGGCTTCCGTCTGGCCGGTAACGACGCCGAACCGCGTTATGTCGCTTCTCCCTGGGTCGTTGCGGAAGAGGCGTATGCCTGGGCGCACGGCATCCGGGTCTGGAGGTTGCGCCACGAGGCGGTCGAGTCCGCGCATTTCAACAACAATCTTGCCGGCGCGGCTTTTCGGACCGAAGAGCAGTTCCGCAATGTCGTCGATGATGTGATCGAGCAGTTGAACGCGTACCGCGAGTCGGCCGAGTATCGGTCGGTCAGCGCGGAGGCAAGCCAGGCGCTATACGAGCCGTGGTTCCCGCCCGGCGATGCCTGATACGACACCTACCCCTGGTCGCCCGGATCAACGCCTCCATATGACCCAGGTACTTCTCCAACGCCCGCCGGCCGGCGGCGGTGAGGGAGTACTCCGTCTTCGGCATCCGGCCTTCGAACGACTTCCTGCAGGTGAGGTAGCTCGCCTCTTCCAGCTTGCGGGTGTGGACGCTGACGTTGCCGTCCGTCGTCTTCAGGATCGCCTTCAGCTCGTTGAAGGTGAGCGTCGGATTGACCGCCAGCGCGCTGACGATGGCCAGGCGCGTCCGCTCGTGGATCAGCCGGTCGAAGTCCGGCACGTGCGGCGCTTCCACCTTCTCTTTTTCTTTTTTCACTGCTGCTGCTCTAGCCACCGAACCTCCTCGCGATGATCCAGCCGAAGATGATGTGCAGCCCGCCGAAGCCCACGCCCAGCAGCGCGTTCGCGGCGGCGAACGGCACCAGGCACGCGGCCGCGCCGAGGAGCATGAAACAGATGCCCATCACCGGCACGACGCGGATGGAGAACGCGCCGCTGCTGACGAACGACGTCCCGTAGAGCAGCAGCCAGATGCCGGGCAGCTGCGCCGGCTGCAGCACGAACGTGAGCACCGCGCCGGTGACGAGCGGCGCCGCGTAGCTGACGAAGAAGCGCCGTGCCGCCGGCGAGGTGAGCGACGTCCCGGTCCGCCCCCCCTTCCGCGCCATCGTCACCGCTCCGATCACCGCCGCCAGCGCCGCCTCCGCGAGCCACATCCACAGCCACTCCCGCGTCGCCCCCCGCCCATGCGCCACGGCGGCGCAGATCACCGCGGTGAGACCGATGATCACGCCGCCCCAGCCGGGGATGGAGGTGAAGGAGCCGGCCCGCTCCATCGCATCGCGGATGAAGCGGATGTTGTCGAGGGCGTGCTCCTGAAGCGAATCGCTCACAAGCGCTTTATCGCATCAAGTTCAATGCAGCGTCAATGTCTGCAGCGAGGTGACGTCGAACTTCTGCCCCATCCCCGAGCCGCTCTCGGTGGATTCCATGCGGGCGATGATCAGCCGGTCCGGTGTGTGCGCGAACGTGTAGCTCGTCCGTCCCTCCGTGGTGCCACGGATGAACAGGAAGCCGGCGGTCGTCTTATGCGACCACTCCCCCGCCAGCGGCACGTTGTCGTCGCCCAGCCAGAGGCTCAGCTGCTCCTCCGTTTTCGAGCTGCCGATGGTGATCGTCCCGTCGTCGTTCTTTTCCGGCCGCGGCTTGAGCTTCAGCACGAGCAGGCGCACCGGCCGGCCGTTGTGCGGCGCACGCTTTTCCGAGAGCACCGTCGCGCCCTCGATCAGCGCGAGCAGCGTCTCCCGGTAGTCAATCGCCTCTACGACCTCCAGGGGCTGGATGGACCCGATCGCCTGCACCGCCTTGTTGCCCCTCCCGCCGCCCGCCCGGCGGTCGAGCAGCGTCTGCGGGATCGTCAGCGAGATGCCCGCCGCGTCGTGCGCGACCTCCAGCGACAGCGTGCGCGCCATGTTCTGGTTCGAGAACTTCCCCGCCGCCTTCATGGCGACGTCGACAGCCAACGTCGCGCGCACAGCCTGCTTCGCCCCGAGCCGCCCCACCGCCGCCCGCAAATCGGCGAGCGTGTCGGCTCCCGCCTGCAGCGCGACCAGCGCGCAGAGAATCACTCCCAGTGGTCTCATTCGATCTTCCTTTGCTCAGGAATGGGACGGATGCGGAGAGAGCTGGTTACGTGCCCGCCGCCGCCCGGTCCACCAGCCACCACGTCTCCACGCCTTGCGTGACTTGCGCGATCGGATAGTCGGCGCCTTCGCGCACCTGGCGCAGCACCTCGCGCTTCGACTCGCCGGCCACGAGGACCAGGCGCAGGCCGGCCGCGCGCAGGGCCGGCCTGGTCAGCGTCACGCGCCACATGTCGACCGTGGGGACGAACACGGCCATGGCGATGCGATCGGTCACGGCGAGAGCGTCCGGGGTGGAAGGGAACAGAGACGCGGTATGGCCGTCGTCGCCCATGCCGAGGAGGACGAGGTCCAGCGGATCGGGCCCGAGCTCCGACTCGTAAGTCGAAGCGGTCAACTCCGGATCATTGAGGGATGTGCGGAAGGGGACGAAGCGATGCGTGGGAGGGATGCCGTTCGCGAACAGCGTCCGCATCACCATGCCGGCGTTCGAGCGGGGATCGTCGAACGGCACATATCGCTCGTCGACGAGCGTCCAGGTGATGGAATGCGACGCGAGCAGGGGCGAGCGGCCGAGGAGCGAGTAGACCGGGGCAGGCGTCGAGCCGCCGGAGAGGCCGATGCGGCGCGCCCCCTTCTCGATCTGCTGCAGCACCGTCCGCGCGGCCGCCTGCGCGAGCTCCTCCGCCGTCTCGAAGATGCGGAGGTTCATGCCACCCGCTTGGCCATCCGGATCGCCACCGGCAGCACCTTGCTGAGCAGGCGGTCGGAATCCGGCTGCTTGAGCAGGCGGACGATCAGGTCCTCCGGCCGCTTGCCGAGGGTGCGCGTCACCGAGTCCGGCGCGGTGACCACGCCGTCCATGGTCGCGGTCAGCAGGCCGCGCTGCGAGTCGCGCGCGATCGTCGCCGTGGTGCCGTCCGCGAAGCCGATCTCGACGTTGGCCAGGCTGCCCGGGATGCCGCCCGGACGGCGCTCGAACTCGTATTCGAGGCCGTCCACGCGGCCGTCGGCCTCCACCCGATGCCCCAGCTGCGCGCTGATCCACGATGCGAAATAGACGGCCTCGATCAGCTCCCCGAAGTACGAGCTCTCCGTCACCGCCGCGACGCGGATACGCCGGATCTCCCGCAGCCGCGAGCGCATGTGCGGCGGATCGAACACCGAGGCGGTGGCCATCCGCCAGTCCTCGAAGCGGAGCCAGTTCAGGTCCGCCGGGTTGGTCGCGGTCTGCTCCCCCACCCGGCGCACGAGCTCGAGATCGGCCGGGCGGTCGAAGTGCACCGAGTCGACGATGATGCGGTCGGCCGGATCGAGCATCTGCTCGACATACGCCTCGTTCTGGTTGGGCAGGTCGCCGATCCACCACACTGCGACCGGCATGTCCGGCAGCAGCAGCGACTGCACCAGGGGCGGCACGCGCTCCACGTGCTCGCCGCTGGCCACGATGTTGATCTCCTCCGAGCAGACCTGCTTCCGGTCGCCGGTGAGATGGCAGTTCGCGCTGATCCACGAGCGCAGCTCCGCCTCCCCTTCGTGCGCCGAGCGCACCACGATGGTCCGCTGCGGCACCGCGGCGCTGGCCTGGGAGAGGGTCTCGCTGGCCTGCGCGTGATGGTCGCTGGTGCAGGTATGCGCCACCACGTTCCACAGCGCCGCGCGCGTGATCGCTTCCTGATCCCCGCCCTCCGCGCGCCACAGCTCGGCCAGGCTCTTCTCGATGCTGCCCGAGCTCACCTGCACGTTCCGGGAGAGATCGGTGGTCATGGTCTGCGCCACTTTCTGCCGTCGCGCTCGATCAGCTCGTCCGCCGAGCGGGGGCCCCACGTGCCGGCGGAGTAGGTCTCCGGATCGCCCGGATCCGCGGCCCACGCCTGAAGCAGCGGATCGAGCCAGGCCCAGGCCGTCTCCACCTCGTCGCGCCGCGCGAACAGCGTCGAGTCGCCCAGCATCGTCTCCAGCAGCAGCCGCTCATAAGCCTCGGGCGGCTCCGCGCCGAACGAGGTCGCGTAGCGGAACTCCATCGTCACCGGCGCCGTGCGCACCGTCGGCCCGGGGATCTTCGAGTCGAACTTGAGCGAGATCCCTTCATCGGGCTGGATGCGGATGGCCAGCACGTTCGATTGCATCCGCATGTTCGACATCTTGTTGAACAGCGGGTAAGGGGCCGACCGGAAATGGATGGAGATGTCGGTGACGCGCTTCGGCAGCCGCTTGCCGGCGCGCAGGTAGAACGGCACGTCCGCCCAGCGCCAGTTGTCGATGAAGATCTTCATGGCCGCGTACGTCTCCACCTTCGACTTCGGGTCGACGTTCTCCTCGCTGCGGTACGCGGCCGCCTCTTCGCCGAGGACGGAGCCTTCCATGTATTGGGCGCGGACGGCCAGCTCCTCTTCCCGGCCCGTGGGGAACTCCCGCAATGCGCGCAGCACCTTCACCTTCTCGTCGCGCACCGCGTTCGCCTCGAACGCGACCGGCGGCTCCATCGCCACCAGCGAGACCAGCTGCAGCATGTGGTTCTGGATGATGTCGCGCGCGATGCCCGCCGTCTCGAAGTACTTGCCGCGCTTCTCCACGCCGATCGACTCGGCGACGGTGAGCTGCACGTGATCGATGTATTGACGGTTCCAGAACGGCTCGAAGATCCCGTTGGCGAAGCGGAGCACGAGCAGGTTCTGGACGGTCTCCTTGCCGAGGTAGTGATCGATGCGGTAGACCTGCCGCTCCCGGAAGGTGGAGACCGCCACGCGGTTGAGCTCGCGCGCCGAGGTGAGGTCGTGCCCGAACGGCTTCTCGATGATGGCCCGGGTGTAGGGGCCACCTTTCTCCGGATCGGTGACCATCCCTTCCTTCCCCAGCAGCTCGCAGATCACGGGGAAGAAATCGGGCGGCACGGCGAGGTAGTAGATGCGGCGCCCGCCGGTGCCGTGCGACTGGTCGAGCTCGGAGAGGCGCTTCTTGAGACGCATGTAGGCGTCGTGCTCGTCGAAGCTGCCGCGGACGTAGAACAGGCGCTTGGCGAAGTTCTCCCAGATGGCGTCGTCGACGGGACGGGTGCGCGCGTGCTTCTCGCACGCGTCGCGCATCAGCGCGCGGAAGGCGTCGTCGGTGTAGTCCGGCCGCGCGAAGCCGAGGATGGTCTGGCCGGCGGGCAGCAGCCCGTCGTGGGCGAGCGAGTAGAGGCCGGGGATCAGCTTGCGTTGGGTCAGGTCGCCCGACGCGCCGAAGATGACCAGGCAGGAGGCGTCCGGCACGCGCTCCTGTTCCAGCCCTTCACGCAGCGGATTGGTAGTGACCTCGGGAGCGGCGGCGACGGTCATGGCGTGATTCTATCGTGATGGCGATCGGCAACCAGCGATCGGCGATCGGGAGACCGAATCCCGCGCAGGGCCTGCCAGGTTCTCCTGATCGCCGATCGCTGATCGCTGCTCGCTCCTTCTGATAGCATCCCCGCCATGTGGCAATACACGCCCCGCGTCGCCGTCATCCAGGGAATCCGCACCCCGTTCGCGAAGTCGGGGACGCACTATGCCCACCTCTCCGCGCTCGACCTGGGCAAGCTCGTGGTTGCCGAGCTGATCGAGCGCTCCGGCCTCGATCCGAACGAAGTGCAGGACGTCGTGTTCGGCAACGTCATCCCCAGCGTCAAGGCGCCGAACATCGGCCGGGAAATCGTCCTCGGCACCGGGCTGCCGAAGAAGATCCCCGGCTTTACGGTGGGTGAGGCCTGCGCCTCGGCGAACCAGGCCATGACCTCCGCCGCGGACATGATCTTCCGCGGCTACGCGGACACGGTGATCGCCGGCGGCGCGGAGTCGCTGTCGGACGTGCCCATCCTCTTCTCCAAGAACTTCTCCGAGGCTTTGGTGGCTTCCAGCAAGGGGAAGAGCGTGGGGGCCAAGCTCGGCGCCTTCCGCGGCATCAAGCTCAAGGACCTTGCGCCCGACACGCCCGCCATCGCGGAGTCGACCACCGGCCTGACCATGGGCGAGTCGGCGGAGAAGATGGCGAAGGAGAACGGCATCACCCGCGAGGCGCAGGACCGCTTCGCCCTGCAGAGCCACCAGCGCGCCGCCGCGGCCTGGGCCAGCGGCCGCTTCAAGGAAGAGGTGATGACCGTCGTCGTGCCGCCAAAGTACGACAACGTGGTGGAGACGGACAACACCATCCGCGGCGACTCGACCCTGGAGCAGATGGCCAAGCTCCGGCCGGTCTTCGACCGCAAGTACGGGACGCTGACGGCCGGCAATTCCTCGCCCCTCACCGACGGCGCCGCCGCCGTGATGCTGATGTCGGAGGACAAGGCGAAGGCCCTCGGCCTCAAGCCGATCGGCTTCATCAAGAGCTACGCGTACGCGGCCACCGATCCTTTCGATCAGCTGCTGCAGGGGCCCGTGTTCGCCCTGCCGACGGCGCTGGAGCGGGCGAAGATCAAGCTGGAGGAGATCGGGGTGATCGAGATGCACGAGGCGTTCGCCGCGCAGGTGCTGTCGAACATCCAGTGGATCGGCTCGAAGAAGATCGCCCAGGAGAAGCTGAACCGCGCCGAGCCTCTGGGCCAGATCGACCCGGAAAAGATCAACCGCACCGGCGGCTCGATCGCCCTGGGCCACCCCTTCGGCGCCACCGGCGCCCGCATCGTGACCACCGTGTGCAACGAGCTGCAGCACACCGGCGAGCAGTACGGTTTGGTGACCGTGTGCGCGGCGGGAGGGATCGGGGTGGCGATGGTGCTGGAGCGGGAGTGATCACCGCCGGAGCACGACGTCCCGTTCGCGGCGGCATCATCGCACCGCGGCGTCTGCGGTAGACTCCGCGCAAGGTCGTCCCTTCATGAACATCACCCGCGAAGATCTCGGCTGGGCCGCCACCCAGGGCATCGTCACTCCGCGGCAGAGCGACGCCCTGTGGGACGCGCTCGAAACGCGCACGCGCGGACGGCAGAAGTTCGACGGCTCGCACGTCGCGTACTACTTCGGCGCGCTCATCGTGGTCAGCGCCATGGCCTGGTTCCTCACCGACGCCTGGGACGGGCTGGCCGGCATCGGCATCTCCGCCATCGCCATGCTCTACGCCATCGCCTTCACCATCACCGGCGAGGCCGTCTGGAAGCGCGGCCTGCGCGTGCCGGGAGGCCTGCTCTTCACGCTCGCCGTCTGGATGACGCCGCTCGTCGTCTACGGCATCGAGAAGCAGCTCGGCTACTGGCCGCAGGGCGATCCCGGCACGATGCGCGACTACCACGTGTGGGTCCGCGGCAGCTGGCTGGTGATGGAGCTCGCCACGGTGCTGGCCGGCGCCGCGGCGCTGCGCGCGCGCCACTTCCCGTTCCTCAGCTTCCCCATCGCCTTCGCGCTCTGGTACATGTCGATGGACCTCACGCCGCTCCTCATGAACAACCCCGACTTCACGTGGGAACAGCGCGCGTGGGTCTCCGCCGGCTTCGGCGCGCTCCTCCTCATCGGCGCATACATCATCGACATGCAGGGCCGGCAGGAGGACTACGCGTTCTGGTGGTACCTGTTCGGCCTGATGGCGTTCTGGGGCGGCCTGACCGGCACGGACAGCAGGAGTGAAGTCGGCAAGTTCCTCTACCTCCTCATCAACCTGGGCCTGATCTCCCTTTCGCTCTTCCTCCGCCGCCGCATCTTCATCGTCTTCGGCGCGATGGGCGTCTTCCTCTACCTCGGCCACCTCGCCTGGCA
>DASYMJ010000132.1:0-33808 GCA_036009105.1 Thermoanaerobaculia bacterium
GCGGTCCACCAGCTCGACCCCCCGCTTCTGGTTCCAGTCGCGGCGAATCAACCCTTTCTTCTCGAGCAGAGAGAGGTGCTTGTAGACCGTCCCGTAGGACGAGAAGCCGAAGTGATCGCAGATCTCCCGGTGCGTCGGCGCCACTCCCTCTTTCCGCTGATAGTCGCGGATGAACTGGAGAATGTCGCGCTGCCGTTCCGTCAGATACTTCATCAATTTCGCCCTCGCACTACGCAATGTAGGCGGTAACTAGGCGAAAGTCAAGCGTAAGTGTGGCGTAATTGGCGAATACTTGTAGTGGTCCAGTTTGACCGCAAAGTGGTAACAGCCCGTTCTCGGTGCGCGGGTGGAAGCCGGGCGAAAGCGCCGGATCGACGCCGCTGACAGCGAAAGCGCCGGCGCCAAAACAGGACGGGTGGCGCCGCTACGAACCGGAGAAGCGACCCCTCAGTGCAGCACTTCCGCCGCCCAGGTCTCCACCCGGTTTCGGCCGAGGCTCTTGGCGGAGTAGAGGGCGCGATCGGCGCGATCGATGAGGGCGGCGGGGCTCAGCACGCCCTCGTCGGGGACCGAGTCGACGCCGGCGATGCCGATCGAGGTCGTGATCTGCAGCGCCACCTCGCCGAAGCGGAGCTCCGTGGTGGCCAGGCGAGTGCGGATGCGTTCCGCCACCACGGCCGTGTTGCCGACGCGCGTCTCGGGGAGGACGATGCAGAACTCCTCGCCGCCGTAGCGGCCGGGCACGTCGTAGACGCGGCAGCTCTCGCGCAAGGTCTGGCCGACCGACTTGAGCACCTCGTCGCCGATGCCGTGGCCGTACGTGTCGTTGATCCGCTTGAAATGATCGAGGTCGAGCATCAGCAGCGACATCGGCGAGCCGTGGCGCAGGGAGCGATTGATCTCGCTGTCCAGCTTCTCGATGACGTACCAGCGGTTGTAAAGCCCGGTCAGCGTATCCCGCGACGACACCTCGGTCAGGGTCCGGTTCCGGACGATGAGGTCGAGGTTCTCGCGCTGCAGGCTGAGCAACCGCTGCTCCAGCTCCCGGAACCGCGCCTCGCCCTCCTCCGCCTGGCGAATCAGGCCGAAGACCTCGTGCAGCAGCTCGCGCTCCGGCTCCGTGAACGGCTTGCCGGCCGTCGACACGATCGTCATGCGCGGCGAGGCCACGCGCACCGCGAACGGATGGCCGGTCTCGGGGGCCTGTCCGGTGATGATGGAGAGGGGCTTCCGCAGGAGCTCCGACAGCGGCGTCAGGATGCGCGCTGCCGCGGAATCTACAGTCGTCATAAATGCCTCGGAATGCGGGGGAGTATACCCAAGCGAAGACAGGGGACCAACGCGCAATGATGGAAGACCTCAGGCGCGCTGCTCGATCCGAAACCGATTCACGCCCGCCTTGATCTCATCCCCCTTCTGCACCTTCGTGTTGCGCGCGGGGAGCGTGTTGAGGAACGTGCCGTTGCGGCTGCCGAGGTCGCGGACGCGGATCGTGCCGTCGGCGTCAGGCATGACCTCAAAGTGGCGGCGGGAGAGAAACTCGTCCGGCACGCGCACGTGGCCCTCCCGGCCGACGACCAGGCCGGTGGGCGGCACCTCGAACTCCTGTCCGCTCAACGGCCCCTCCAGGCAGACGAGCACCGTCCGATGCGCCTCGGCCGCCGCCGCGCGATCGCGCATCGTGCGCGCCAGCTCGTGCTCGTCCACCACGCTCGCTGCATCGAGAGCGATCGGCTGGACCGGTGTGCCGCGCTCCGCGGTCGGCTCGATGCTCACCAACGCCGAGCCGACGCGCAGCAGATGCACGCCATCATCAATGACCGACTCGGTGATCTCCTGCCCGTCGAGGAACGTGCCCATGTGCGAGTCGGCGTCGCGCACCACGAGATCTTCGCCGCGCACGCTGATCGAGCAATGGCGGATGGAGAGCTCCGCCTCGGCCAGCTCCACGTGGCAGCCTTTGCGGCCGATCCAGAGCGGATGCTCGTGGATGGTGAAGACGGTATTGACCGACTCCTTTGCTCCGTGCGCAATCACGCGCACGGAGCGAGGCGAGGCTGGAGCGGCGTCAGGGGAGGGAGCCGAAGCAGCGGCGGCGGAAGCATCGACGCGGTACGGCTTGAGATCGACTTCCTTGATGTGTTCCGGATCGAAGAGGCGGGCCAGCACGGCGGCCTTGCTGCCGGACAGCCACTCGCCGCAGTGGCAGGTAGCGATGGAGTTCGGGAGCCGGACGGCGACCACTCCGGGCACGTCGTACGCCTGGCCGCATTTCGGGCAGCGGATCAACGGCATGGCGGCGATGATAGCGCGCTTCCCATCCACCGGACGCTGCTATAGTTGCGGCCCGCCGCTATGCTGTCGCCGACGCGCTCCCGATTCGGACTCCGCTCCAAATTCATCCTCGCGTTCGCCCTGCAGACGATCGTCGTGGCGGTGATGATCGTCGCCATCGAGCAGTACCGGGTGCGGCGGGTGATCGTGCAGCAGACCATCGAGCAGGGGCGGGCCATCGCCACCACCATCGAGCCGACGGCCGGCTACTACGTCCTCTTCGGCCTGAACGACGATCTGATGAAGATCGTCCAGGACCTCAAGCGCAATCCTTCCGTCGACTACGCGGACTTCACCTCCGCGGACGGCAAGTCGATCGCGGCCAGCTCGAGCAACATCCCGCCCGTGGTCGCCGCCGAGCCGCTGGGGCACAACCGCACCTTCGACGAGTCGCGCCGCCTCTTCATCGTGCCGTTCTTCGAGTCGAAGGCGGACGCGGACAACCCCACCGGCAAGCCGAAGGGCTACTTCCGGCTGCTGGTCAATGAGAAGAGCGCCGAGGCCGCGCTCACCGAGCTGCAGCTGTGGAACATCGGCATCACAATCTTCGGACTGCTGGTGGCCGTCGCGCTGGCGATGCTCGGCTCGCGCTTCATCATCCGCCCCATCCTGCAGCTGGCCGACACCGCCACGCAGATCGCGCAGGGCGATCTCACCCAGCGCGCGCGGGTCGACTCGACCGACGAGATCGGCAGCCTCTCCGAGGCGTTCAACGCGATGGCGGCGAACCTGGAGCGAACCATCAAGAGCCTGGTGCTCTCCCAGCAGAAGCTCAAGTCGGTCGGCGAGACGGTCGGCACCCGCTCCCGCACCGTGATCGATCGGGTGGACGAGCAACGCGCCATCATCGACGAGACCTACCAGTCGGTAGACAAGCTGAACGTCGGCGTCCGCAAGATCACCGACAACGTCGAGGCGCTCTCCGCCTCCTCGGAGGAGACGTCCTCCTCCATGCTGGAGATGGTGGCCTCGATGGAGGAGGTGAGCCGGCACACCGATACGCTCTTCAGCTCCGTGGAAGAGACGGCATCCGCCACGCACGAGATGGTCTCCTCCATCAATGAAGTCGATCAAAACGTCATCTACCTGACCAACTTCGTGACCGACACCTCTTCCTCGATGGTCGAGATGTCCGCCTCCATCGCGCAGGTGGAGGCGAACGCGGCGCAGTCCTACGACCTCGCGCTGGCCGTGGCCGATGCGGCGGAGTCGGGGATGAAGGCGGTGCGCGAGACGATCGAAGGCATGGAGCAGATCCGCCAGTCCGTCGTCTCCGCGAACGCGGTCGTCTCCCGCCTCGGCGAAAGATCGGCCGCCGTGGGCAAGATCCTGAACGTGATCGAGGACGTCGCCGAGCAGACGAACCTGCTCGCCCTGAACGCGGCCATCCTCGCCGCGCAGGCGGGCGAATACGGCAAGGGCTTCTCCGTCGTGGCGACGGAGATCCGCGACCTTTCCGAGCGCACCGCGAGCTCCACCCGCGACATCGCGAACCTGATCGGCAACGTGCAGTCCGAGGTCGGCAACGCATTGCAGGCGATGACGGCCGGCTCGCGGCTGGTGGAGAACGGTGTGGCGCTCTCGCACGAAGCGGGCAAGGCGCTGAACAAGATTCTCGACTCGACGGCCAAGGCCTCCGGCATGGGCAAGGAGATCGCCGCCGCCACGCGCGAGCAGGCGAAGGGGAGCGAGACGGTGACCCGCGCCGTGGACCGGCTGCAGGAGATGGTCAAGCAGATCAACTCGGCCACCACCCAGCAGGCGCAGGGCTCCGATCACATCCTCAAGGCCGTCGAGCAGATGCGCGAGGTGACAAAGTACGTGCGCCAGGCGATGGTGGAGCAGAAGTCCGGCTCGTCGATGATCTCCAACGCGGCGGAGCGGATGATCGACATGATCCACGAGATCTTCCAGGTCGCGGCCAACCAGGCGGCGGAGTCGGAGAAGATCGTGGCCACCATGCAGCAGGTGCGCGCCATTGCGGACAGCAACCGCACCGAGGCGGGCGACGTCGGCGAGTCGCTCACGCTGCTGGCCGATGCGATCCGCAGTCTCGACGAAGAGATCCGCAAGTTCCGGGTGCGGGCGTGAGCGCCAGGGAGGTCCGGCTCATCACCTTCCGCGTCGGGCCGGAGACGTTCGTCTTCGACATCATGGCCGTGCGGCAGATCATCCCCTACACCGGCTCGACCTCCGTCCCCACGGCGCCCTCCTTCGTGGAAGGCATCATCGTCCTGCGCAACGAAGTCATCCCGGTGATCGACCTGCGCGACCGGCTCTATCCGGCGCTGGCGGAGCGCGCCGAGCAGCCGCTGGTGCTCATCGCGCACACCACCGCCGGCGTGATCGGCCTGAAGGTGGATGAGGTGCGGCGCATCGTCACCATCTCGGCCGAGGCGCTTCTGCCGCCGCCCGCCCTGGTGCGGGGCGTGCGCGGCGAGCTGCTCATCGCCGTGGTGCCGTATCAGGACGAGGTGTATCTATTGATCGACCTCGATCACGTGCTGACGGCGCAGGAGCAGGAGGAGTTGCAGCGCTCGGCCATCGCGGGCGTGTCATCCTGAAGCCGCGAAGACGGCGAAGGATCCGTGCCGATCTCGCGCGGCGCCGGAAGGTTCGGATCCATTCGGCGTCTTCACGCCTCAGGAGGACACCGGATCCTGCCCCTCCGCAGGCAGGTCCGAGCGCTCATCCTTGCGGAACCCATACGGGCAGTGCCGGCAGCCCGACTCGCAGCAGTAGCCGCGGTCGCGAAGGAACTTCTCCGTGAAGACGATGAAGCGTCCCTCGTAATAGAAGTCCTCTCCCTCGACTAATTCCGGTATGGCCACTATCCTTCGCGCGTGTTCGGGCGCAGCCGACTTCTCCAGCTCACCGAGGCGATGAAAGGGAAGCTGATCGTCGTCTACGGCGACATCGTAGCCGACCGCTTCATCTATGGAACGCCGAAGCGCATCTCGCGCGAGGCGCCCGTGCTCATCCTTCGCCAATACCGGGAGGACGTCCTCCTCGGCGGCGCCGGCAACGCCATCAACAACATCGTCTCCCTCGGCGGCCTGCCCATTCCCATCTCCGTGATCGGCGACGACGCGGAAGGCCGCAAGCTGATGGAGTCGCTGACCGGGCAGGGCATCGACTGCAGCGGCATCCTCCGCGCCGAGCGCTACAAGACGCCGACCAAGGTGCGCATCCTGGGCGGCTACCCGCACGCCAGCCGGCAGCAGATCGTGCGCTACGACATCGAGGACCGTTTCGAGGTCACCGAAGAGGAGGCCGGCCGCTTCGCCTGGATCCTGCGCGACCAGATCGGCCTCTCCCACGCGGCGCTGATCAGCGACTACGGCTATGGCGTGGTGACGCCGGCGCTCGCCGCGAACCTGACCGGCTTCTCGCGCGGCAAGCCGGTGACGCTCGATTCGCGCTACGACCTGCTGCGCTATCCGGACGTCACCGCCGCCACGCCGAACGAGGAAGAGGCCGCGTCCGCCGCCGGCATGTCGCTCATCGAGGAGAACGGCAACGGCGAGCTGGTCCAGTTCGTCGCCGAGACGCTGCAGCAGACGCTCGACGCGGAGGCGATCCTCATCACGCGCGGCAGCCGGGGGATGGCGCTCTACGAGCGCGGCCGCCGCGAGCTGCTGTCCATCCCCGTGTGGGGCACCGATCAGGTAGCGGATGTCACCGGCGCCGGCGACACCGTGATCGCCACGTTCACCCTTGCCCTGGCGGCCGGCGCTTCCTTCGCCGAGGCGGCGAAGCTGGCCAACTACGCGGGAGGCATCGTGGTGATGAAGATGGGGACGGCGACGGCATCGAACGACGAGCTGCGCTACGCCATCGAGAGGGATGAGGAGCTGGGGGAATGAAGAACGCTCCCGTGCTCGACCGGGAGCAGCTCGTCGACGCCATCGAGGCCGAGCGCGCCCACGGCCGCACCATCGCCCTGGCGAACGGCTGCTTCGGCATCCTGCACGTGGGGCATGTGCGCTACCTGCAGGCGGCGGCGGGAGAGGCGGACGTGCTCGTGGTCGGCGTCAACGCGGACGAGTCGTACGCGCGGCTGGACAAGAAGGCGCGGGCGGCGGTGCCGGAGACGGAGCGGGCGGAGATCATCTCCGCCATCCGCGGCGTGGCGTACGTCACGATCTTCGCCGAGCGGACGGCCGAGGAGCTGATCCGCGCCGTGCGGCCGGACGTGCACTGCAAGGGCACCGACTACACGGTCGAAACCGTCCCCGAACGGGCGCTCGTGGAAAGCCTCGGCGGACGGGTGGCCATCGTCGGCGATCCGAAGGACCACTCCACCACAGCCCTCCTCGAATCGATGCGGCAATGAGCCGGCTGCTGGTCGTCCGCCTCTCCGCGCTGGGGGACGTGATCCACACCATCCCTGCCGTGGTGGCGCTGAAGGAGCGGTTCGAGATCGGCTGGGCGGTGGAGAAGCCGTATGGCCAGCTGGTGGAGCTCGTGGCCGGCGTGCCGGCGGTCCCCGTCTCCCTCAAGCGCTGGTCGGCCGTGCCGGACGCGCGCCGCGCCGTGCAGCGCTACGACGTCTCGGTCGACTTTCAGGGCCTGATCAAGTCCTCCGCGCTGGCCTGGGCCTCGGGCGCGAAGGAGCGCTGGAGCTTCGACGGCGAGGCCATCCGCGAGAAGCCGGCGCTCGTTTTCACCAATCGCAGGGTTGCCGTGGATCAGACAAGACACGTCATCGAGTGGAACCTGCAGCTCGCCCAGGCGCTGCATCCCGGCGCGGCGATGCCGGCGGTGGACTTTCTGCCCTTTGCGGATCCGGCGCGCCACGGGAGGGACATTGTTCTCTTGCCCGCCGCCGGCCGGCCGGAGAAGCAGTGGCCGGTCGAGCGCTTCCGGCAGTTGGCCAAACGGATCGGTCCGAGGGCGATCGCCGTGTGGGGCCCGGGCGAGGAGGAGCTGGCCCGGCAGATCGGCTGCCGGATGGCGCCGAGGACGAACCTGCGCGAGCTGGCCGCCATCCTGCGGGACGCCGAGGTGGTGATCGGAGGCGACACCGGACCGCTGCACCTCGCCGCGGCTCTGGGGACGAAGGTGGTCGGCCTGTATGGCCCCACCAATCCGCGCCGCAACGGCCCGTACGGCCAGCTGGACCGCTGCATCTCCACCTTCGAGGGTGAGCGGAAGATGGAAGCGATCGGCGTGGAGGAGGTGGTGGGATTATTGGAGACCGAACCGGTGTCATCCTGAGGCGCGCGGACGACCAAGGATCCGTAGCGACCTCGCGCCGCGCCTGAAGGTGGGGATCCTCCGCCGTCTCCGCCGCTCAGGATGACACCCAAAATAAGGTAAGATCGCCCGGCCGCGGCCTGCAGGAATCGTCTCGCAAAGCCCACGGCGTCAGGCATTTCCGGAGTAAGACAAGCCCACTATGTCCGTTCGTCTCGGTGAGTTGCTGACGAAAGCGAGCCTGATCACCCAGGATCAGCTCAAAGAAGCCCTCCGCGTTCAGAAAGAAGGCGGGGGAGGGAAGCTGGGCGAGACCCTGATCAAGCTCGGGTTCGTCTCCGAGGAGGACATCACCGAGTGCCTCTCCCAGCAGTTCGGCGTGCCGTCGATCAACCTCGCCCACTTCGAGATCGACGCCGGGGTCATCAAGCTCATCCCCGCAGACGTCGCCCGCAAGTACAACATCCTCCCGGTCAACAAGACCGGCGCCACCATCACCATCGCCATGGCCGATCCGACCAACGTCTTCGCCATGGACGACATCAAGTTCATGACCGGCTACAACGTGGAGCCGGTGGTGGCCTCCGAGCTCGGCATCAAGGCTGCCATCGACAACTACTACGGCACCACCTCCTCCCTCGAGCTGAAGAAGGTCATGGAAGACCTCCAGCAGGCCGAGAGCGCCGACCTCGAGGTGCTCGAGGACGAAGAGGAGATGGATGTCGAGGCGCTGGCCGGCGAGGCCGAGGAAGCGCCGGTGGTGAAGCTGTGCAACCTGATCCTGACCGACGCCATCAAGCGCGGGGCATCGGACATCCACATCGAGCCGTACGAGAAGGAGTTCCGGGTCCGCTTCCGCATCGACGGCATCCTCTACGAGATCATGAACCCGCCCTTGAAGCTGCGCGACGCCATGACCTCGCGCATGAAGATCCTGGCCAAGCTCGACATCTCGGAGAAACGGCTCCCCCAGGACGGCCGCATCAAGCTGAAGATGAAGCTCAACGACAAGAACAAGGAGCTGGACTTCCGCGTCTCCTGCCTCCCCACCCTCTTTGGGGAGAAGCTGGTCCTCCGGCTCCTCGACAAGGACAACCTCCGCCTGGACATGACCAAGCTCGGCTTCGAGCCGGAGTCGCTGGCCAAGTTCGAGGAGGCGATCTTCAAGCCGTGGGGCATGGTGCTGGTCACCGGGCCCACCGGCTCGGGCAAGACGAACACGCTCTACTCGGCCCTCTCCAAGGTGAACTCGCCAGAAGTGAACATCATGACGGCGGAGGATCCGGTGGAGTTCAACCTGCCGGGGATCAATCAGGTGCAGATGAAGGAGTCGATCGGCCTGAACTTCGCGGCCACGCTCCGCTCCTTCCTGCGCCAGGACCCGAACATCATCCTGGTGGGCGAGATCCGCGACTTCGAGACGGCGGAGATCGCCATCAAGGCGGCGCTGACCGGCCACCTCGTGCTCTCCACCCTGCACACCAACGATGCCCCCTCCACCATCAACCGTCTGATGAACATGGGCATCGAGCCGTTCCTGGTGGCCACCTCGGTGCAGCTCATCGCCGCCCAGCGCCTGGCCCGCCGCATCTGCTCGAACTGCCGCGAGGTGGTGGACGTGCAGCAGCAGGCGCTCCTCAACCTCGGCTACAAGAAGGAAGAGATCGGCACGTTCACCGTCTACAAGGGCCGCGGCTGCGAGAAGTGCAACAACACCGGCTACAAAGGCCGGGTGGGCCTGATCGAGGTCATGGCCATCGATGACGAGCTGCGCGACCTCATCCTCTCCGGAGGCACGGCCATCGACATCAAGAAGCGGGCGATGGAGATGGGGATGATCAGCCTGCGCCGCTCCGGTTTGATTAAAATCAAGGAAGGCATCACCACGATCGAGGAAGTGGTTCGGGAAACAGTCTTGTAGCGATCGGCGACCCGCGATCAGCGATCAGGAGCCATTGATCGCCGATCGCCGATCGCTGATCGCCTGGAGCAACTATGGCGGTCACACTACATCAGCTACTCAAGACCATGGTCGAGCGCGGCGGGAGCGATCTCCACGTCACGACCAACTCGCCCCCTCAGATCCGGATCGACGGCAAGCTCGTCCCCCTGGACATGCCGCCGCTCGCCGCCCCGGAGACCAAGCAGCTGGCCTACTCGGTCCTGACCGACGCGCAGAAGCACCGCTTCGAGGAGAACCTCGAGCTCGACCTCTCCTTCGGCATCAAGGGGCTGGCCCGCTTCCGGGCCAACATCTTCAACCAGCGCGGCGCCACCGCCGCCGTCTACCGGCAGATCCCGTACGAGATCCTCGGCTTCAAGGAGCTGGGGCTGCCGCAGGTGGTGGAGGAGATCTGCAACAAGCCGCGCGGCCTGGTGCTCGTCACCGGCCCCACCGGCTCGGGCAAGTCGACCACCCTGGCCGCGATGATCGACAAGATCAACCGCGAGCGCCACGAGCACATCATCACCATCGAGGATCCGGTCGAGTTCCTCCACCAACACAAGAACTGCATCGTCAACCAGCGCGAGCTGCACGCGGATACGCACTCGTTCGCGAACTCGCTCAAGTCCGCGCTGCGCCAGGATCCGGACGTGGTCCTCATCGGCGAGATGCGAGACCTGGAGACGATCGAGTCCGCGCTGCGCATCGCCGAGACGGGCCACCTCACCTTCGGCACCCTGCACACGAACTCCGCGGCGCAGACCATCAACCGCATCGTGGACGTCTTCCCGGCCCACCAGCAGCCGCAGATCCGGGCCCAGCTTTCCTTCGTGCTGGAAGGGATCCTCTGCCAGTCCCTCCTGCCCAAGGCCAACGGCAAGGGGCGGGTCATGGCCATGGAGATCCTGGTGCCGAACGCCGCGATCCGCAACCTGATCCGCGAGGACAAGGTGCACCAGATCTACTCGATGATGCAGACCGGCCAGGCGAAGTACGGGATGCAGACGTTCAACCAGTCGCTGGCCACGCTCTACTTCAAGAAGCTCATCTCGCTGCAGACCGCGCTCTCGCGGTCGTCCAATCCGGACGAGCTGCAGGAGATGATCTCCCGCGGGGCAGGCACCCTCCAGCCGCAGGGACCGCCCGCCGCGGGCGCGCAGAGACCGAGACCGGCGTAGGATATTGGTGTGAGCCAGGAGTAGAACATGCCTACATTCGAATGGAGAGGTCGGGGGCGGACGGGGCAGGACCAGACCGGTGTGCTCGTCGCGGATACGAAGGATGCGGTGATCGCCGCGCTCCGGCGGCAGCAGATCGTGGTCACGGCGGTCAAGGAGAAGGGGAAGGAGATCGCCGTGCCGAAGTGGGGCGGCAAGGTCCCGCCCCAGATGGTCGCGGTCTTCACGCGCCAGTTCTCGGTCATGATCGACGCCGGCCTGCCGCTGGTGCAGTGCCTGGAGATCCTCGGCTCGCAGCAGGACCACAAGGCCTTCAAGCGCGCCCTGATCCAGGTCCGGCAGGACGTCGAGTCGGGCTCCAACCTGGCCGACTCGATGCGCAAGCATCCCAAGATCTTCAACGACCTCTACACGAACATGGTGGCGGCCGGCGAGGCGGGCGGTATCCTCGACACCATCCTCCAGCGTCTGGCCACCTACATCGAGAAGGCGGTCAAGCTCAACTCGCAGGTCAAGTCGGCGATGATCTATCCGGTCGCCGTCATCTCCATCGCCTGCATCGTCGTCACCATCATTCTCTGGAAGGTCATCCCCGTCTTCGCCTCCCTCTTCGCCGGCCTCGGCGCGCAGCTGCCGCTGCCGACCATCATCGTCATCCACCTCTCCCACTTCATCGGCGACTACTGGTGGCTGATCGGCGGCCTGCTCTTCGGCGGCAGCTACTTTCTCCGGAAGTATCACGAGACCTACAAAGGCAAACGCGTGCTGGACGGCATCCTGCTCAAGATGCCGGTGATGGGCATGCTCATGCGCAAGATCGCCGTGGCCCGGTTCTGCCGCACCCTGGCCACGCTGACCTCCTCCGGCGTGCCCATCCTGGACGGCCTGCAGATCACGGCCCGCACGGCGGGCAACGCGGTGATCGAAGACGCCATCATGGCCACCCGCAAGTCGGTGGAGGAAGGCAAGACCATCAGCGAGCCGCTGGGCGATACGGACGTGTTCCCGCCCATGGTCGTGCAGATGATCGCCGTCGGCGAGCAGACCGGCGCCCTCGACACGATGCTCACCAAGATCGCGGACTTTTACGAGGACGAGGTGGACGTGGCGGTGGCCGGCCTGATGAAGCTCCTCGAGCCGCTGCTCATCGCATTCCTCGGCGTAGCCATCGGCGGCATCGTCATCGCCATGTACATGCCGATGTTCTCGCTCATCGGTCAGATTCAGTAGTTACTGGTTACTGGTTGCTGGTAGAACGCCGGCAACCAGCTTCTCTACCAGCAACCAGTAACCAGCAACCAGCAACTGGTACCCCATGTCTTCCGACGCGCGCATGCTCATCGCCGTCCGCGTCGTCGTGGTGACGACGCTGCTGATGGCGTCTCTCATCATCCAATACACCGTCACCGAGCTCCTTCCCATCAACTACATCTACCTGACCGCGGCGGTGACGTACGCGCTGACCCTCGGCTATATCGCGTTCGGCCAGCTCTTCCCCTCGCGCCGGGCGAACCTCGCGCTGCAGATCGGCGGCGACCTCCTCGTGGAGACGCTGCTGGTCTACTTCACCGGCGGCCTCGACTCGCCGTTCTCCTTCCTCTACCTCGTCTCCATCATCACCGCCTCCATGCTTCTGTATCGGCGGGGCGGCCTGCTCGCCGCCTCGGGCGCGGTCATCCTCTACGGCGCGCTGGCGGACCTGATGTACTACGAGATCATCCCCCTGCCCGAGCAGAGTCTCGTCTCCGCCGTGCCGTGGACCTCCTCCCGCCTCTACTTCAACATGGCCACCAACTTCGCCGGCTTCTATGCCGCGGCGCTCCTCACCTCCTACGTCTCGGAGAAGCTGCAGAAGACGTTCGAGGAGCTGGACGTGAACCGGCAGAACCTGGCCGAGCTGCGGGCCATCAACCAGAACGTGGTCGACTCCATCCCCTCCGGCCTGATCACGCTGTCGTCGTACGGCACCGCCTCGTTCGCCAATCCCGCCGCCTGCGCCATCCTGCAAAGCGCGCCGCTCTCCATCCTCGGACGCCACGTGACGGAGCTCGGCTTCTTCACCCTGCAGAGCTGGAACGACGCGCGGGCCAACCTCTCCGCCGGCGCGATCGTGCGGGAGGAGATCGAGTACCCGCTCCGCGACGGCCAGCGCAACATCGGCTTCGCCGTGACGCCGCTGCACACGCTGGAAGGCACCCCGGCCGGCTACACCGTGATCTTCCAGGACCTCACGGAGATGAAGAAGCTGGAGGCGCAGCTGCGCCTGAAGGACCGCATGGCCGCGGTCGGCGAGCTCTCCGCCGGCATCGCCCACGAGATCCGCAATCCGCTGGCCGCCATCGCCGGCTCGGTGCAGGTGCTGAAGGGCTCCAGCTCGCTCTCCTCCCAGGAGCAGCGGCTGATGTCGATCGTACTGAAGGAGTCGGAGCGGCTGAACAAGACCATCGCCGAGTTCCTCCGCTTCGTGCGGCCGCAGGAGCGGCGCTCGGTGGAGTTCGACATCGCGGCCAGTCTGGCCGAGGCTCTGGATCTCCTGATGAATTCCTCGGAGCTGAGCGCGGAGCACGCCATCCGCCGCGAGATCCACCCGCCGTCGTTCCACCTCATGGGAGATGCGGACCAGATCCGCCAGGTCTTCTGGAACCTCGCGCGCAACGCCGTGCAGGCCATGCCGCACGGCGGCACGCTCACCGTGAGCACGCACGTGCACGAGGGGCAGTACCACATCCTCTTCAGCGACAGCGGGCGGGGAATGTCGGATGCCGACCTGCAGCGGCTCTTCCAGCCCTTCCGCACGAACTTCCCGTCCGGCACCGGGCTGGGCATGGCCATCTCGTATCGCATCGTGCAGGAGCACGGCGGGCGGATCGACGTGCTGTCGCGGCAGGGGCAGGGGACGACGATCACCGTCTCGCTGCCGGTGGCCACCGGCTCGGATGAATCGGTGCGCCGGCCGGCCGCGGTCAGCGCCGCATGAGCCGCCGGGCGCTGAACGCGGGCACCGCCGCGGTCTTCGTCGTCTCGTTCTTCCTTTTCGCCTTCCTGTTCCTGGGGATGTCGATCCTGGTCGACGCCGACTCGTACTACCACCTCGCCGTGGCGCGCTGGTACGCGCAGGAAGGCATTGCCACGCCGATCCCCTGGGCGCGCTTCAGCCTCCTCGCCACCGGCGCGGACAAGGAGTGGCTGTTTCATTTGCTGCTGATGCCGTTCACGCTCGGCGACGCCGCCACCGGCGGCCGCCTCGCCCTGGCCGCGCTGAACGCCTCGCTCGCCGCCGTGATCGCGCGCTACGCGGCGTCGGTTCTCGGCCCGGTCGGCTTCGCCGTGCCGGTGTGGCTGTGGATCGCCGCGCCGCCGTTCCTCGCCCGCGCCGTGCGGCTGCGGCCGGAACTGCTCGCGCTCTTGTTGATCCTCCTGGCGATCGGCGCCGCCACGCGCCGCCGCTACGTTGCGTTCGGGTTGATTGCCTTCGCGTTCGCGCTCGGCTACACCGCGTGGCACGTCTTCCTCTTCCTCGCGCTGCTGTGGGCATGGCGCGATCGCCGTCTCGCGCTTGCCGCCATCCTCGGCTCCATCGCCGGCTTGATCCTGCGTCCGCATCCCATGGCCACCATGCAGCTCTGGTACGTGCAGAACGTCGAGTTCTTCCGCTGGGCGGGCAAGCTCGATGTCGGCGATGAGATCCGTCCGCCGTCACTTCACACGCTTTTCGTCTCGTCGGCGTTCCTGCTGGGAGTTGCTGGTTGCTGGTTGCTGGTTGCTCGCAGACGTCCCGACCAGCAACCGGCAACCGGCAACCAGCAACTGGCCGCCATCGCGGCGGGCGTCTTCCTCCTCCTCTTCACCCGCTTCGGCCGCATGGCCACCTACGTCTACCCGCTCCTGCTGCTGGCCGTCCTCAACGAACGCGCGCGCCGCTTTGCGCCGCTCATCCTCGGCGGCACGCTGCTGCTGGCCCTCCCGCTGGCAAGAGAGCCGATGCTCATGGACCTCCTCACCCACGACTACGCGACCGAGGCGGATCTGGAGCGCTTCGGCCGCGCCGTGCCGCCGGGGGCGAAGATCGCGGCCACGTGGGGCGACGCCGAGACCTACGTCTTCTGGGCGCCGCAGGGGCGGTACCTCAACGTTCTAGAGCCGTTGTTCCTGCTGGCCCGCGATCCGCGCGCGTACGAGGCGCAGCGCCGTCTCTTCAGCGGCCTCGATCCCGACCCCTCCGCCCGCCTCCGCGAGCTCGACAGCAACTTCATCGCGTTCGACGTCACCTCCACTCCGCCCGCCCTCCTCGCCCGCATCGCCACCGATCCGCGCTTCCGGCTCCGCTACGGCGGCGTGAATGCGCTGTTCGAGCTGGTGCCGGCGCCGGTCCAGTAAACTGGGTCCAATGTCCGACGATCGCCTCCTCGACCCCCTGCCGGAAGCGGAGGACCTGCAGGCCGAGCTCTCCCTCCGCCCGAAGTTCCTGCGCGAGTACATCGGCCAGCAGAAGGTGAAGGCGAACCTGGAGATCTCCATCGCCGCGGCGCGCAAGCGCGGCGAGCCGCTCGACCACGTCCTGCTCTTCGGCCCTCCCGGCCTCGGCAAGACCACGCTGGCCAACATCATCGCGAACGAGATGGGGGCGCACATCCGCGGCACCTCCGGCCCCGCGCTGGAGAAGCCGGGCGACCTGGTCGCCATCGTGACCAACCTCGAGCAGGGAGAGGCGCTCTTCATCGACGAGATCCATCGCCTGCCCGCCACGGTGGAGGAAGTCCTCTACTCCGCGATGGAAGACTTCTCGGTCGACCTGGTGATCGGGCAGGGGCCTGCCGCGCGCACGGTGAAGATCGAGGTGCCGCTTTTCACGCTCATCGGGGCCACCACGCGCGCGGGCCTGCTCTCCGCGCCGCTGCGCGCTCGCTTCGGCATCGTCCACCGCCTCGACTTCTACGACTTCGAATCGCTCTCCGTGATCGTCCGCCGCTCCTCCGAGATCCTCGGCATTCCCATCGACCGCGACGCCGCGGACGAGATCGCGCGCCGCTCGCGCGGCACGCCGCGCATCGCGAACCGGCTGCTGCGCCGCGTGCGCGATTTCGCCGAGGTGCGGCACCAGGGGGCTGTCACGGTGGCCATCGCGCGCGAGGCGCTGCAGATGCTGGAGGTGGACGAGTATGGCCTCGACGAGATCGACCGCAAGTTCCTCGCCGCGATCATCGAGCGCTTCGACGGCGGCCCGGTCGGCGTGAACGCCATCGCCTCGTCCATCGCCGAGGACCGGGGGACGATCGAGGATCTCTACGAGCCGTACCTGATCCAGATCGGCTTCCTGCAGCGCACCCCTCGCGGCCGGGTGGCCACGCGGCAGGCCTACGAGCATTTGGGCTACCCGATCGGCAGACGCCAGCCGGGGTTGTTTTAATGTAGGGCCGGCTCTCAGCCGGCCCAATTGATCCGTTGATATGGGCCGGCTGAGAGCCGGCCCTACATCTTCACTTAGCGAACGTTCACGTCCCGGGTGTACATCTCGCGCGGCGCTTCGAAATACGCGGGCGCGCGCCCGCCCGTCCCGCCCGCCTCCACCACGAGCGTGCCGGGCTCCGAGGAGACGCGCGTGATCAGCGAGAAGCCGGCGGCGAGCAGCGTCGCCTCCAGGGTGCCGAAGTTGTACACGAACCGGTAGCGGCGCATGGCGTGGTTCACGGCATGACATGCCTCGATCGTCGGCGAGGGATATTGCGTCCGCCACATCCACGACAGATCGGGCGTGACGATGCGCACCTCTTCGCCCACGTGAGAGGCGAGCAGCCGAAACGCCTCCCCGTACGGCAGCTCGTGCAGATTCTCAACAGAGATCACGATGCCTCCACGATCAGGATGTGGGAGTGCCCTTCCCAGTCCTCGTTCTGCTCGTGATGCTCGAGGCCGCGCAGCTCCGCGTGCTCCGACTCGCCGTATGCGCGGCGCACCACATGGCGAAAGCCGGCATCGCGCAACGCGGAGGAGAGCGTGGCCAGGTTCCAGAGAAACTGATGGCCCCAGCCGCGGAACGCCCGGTTCATACCGAAGCAGGCCAGCACCTCCAGCTCCGGCGTGAGCACCTCCCGGTAGTGCGAGGCCCAGACCCAGTCGAGGTTCGGGGTGGAGAGGCGCAGCACGCCGCCGCGGCGCAGCGCGCGCCGGCAGTCGGCCAGCAGCACGCGCGCCTCCTCGAAGCGGAGGTGCTCCAGAAAGTGCTCGGCAAAGATGAAGCGGACGTCGCGGAAGGGGAGCCCTCGCGTCACGTCGACCACCCGATCCACGCCGGGATACGCCTGGTTGTCGATGTTCAGCCAGCCCGGCAGCGCGACCGTGCCGCTGCCGATGTGCAGCCGCTCCGCCGGCTCGGCGTTTCCGCGTGCGAAGAGGCGGCGCAGGTCAATCACGGCGAAAGTGCGCGCCGCGGGAGACCGGATTGCGCAGCGCGGAGTTGGCGACGATGGCCGCCATCTGCTGGCCGTGGAACAGCTCCACGATCGGCTTGCTGATGGTCGCCTCGTGGTAGAACTTGGTCAGGCGGTCGCCGAGCTGGCGCGTGTCCGCCACCGCGCGCTTCAGGCGCTCGTAGCTGCGCACGATCCCCACGTAGTTCCACATCGTGTTCTGGATGGTGGTCCAGTCCTGGAGGATGAGCGCCGGGTCTTCCACGTCTTCCGACCCCGCCGCCTTCCAGTTCGGGATCGACTCCAGCAGGCCGTTGTGCAGCGCGCCGAGGCCCGGCGGCCGCGAGGACGGCGCGCGCCGGATGGCCGGTGCATCCGACTCCCGCGCGTGCTGCTTCACCGTCTTCCGCGCCGCCCCCTCCGCCGGCGTCGAGCCGGTGAAGTACTTCTCGCGGATCGAATGCGCGGCGTAGTAGCCCCAGGTCAGCCCTTCGAGCAGCGACGTCGAAGCGAGCCGGTTGCCACCATGCAGACCGGTGCAGGAGGTCTCGCCGATGGCGTACAGCCGCGCCAGCGTGGTCTCGCCCGAGTTGTTGGCCAGGATGCCGCCGCAGAAGTAATGCGCCGCCGGCACCACCGGGATCGGGTCCTTGGCGATGTCGACGCCGATGTCGGAGCAGGCCTTGGCGATGTTCGGGAAGCGCTCCCGGATCGGCTGGTGGCCGTTGTAGTGATTGGCCAGATCAAGATAGACGAATTCGTCCTTGTTGGCCGTCATCTCCTCCACGATGGCCCGGGCCACGATGTCGCGCGGCGCGAGGTCCTTCAGCACCGGCGAGTACTTTTCCATGAAGTACTCGCCCTTCTCGTTGCGCAGCCGCGCCCCTTCGCCGCGCAGCGCCTCGGAGATGAGGTAATGGTTCGCCCTCTTGTCCGCTAGAGCGGTGGGGTGGAACTGCACGTACTCCGCGTTCATGATCCGCGCGCCGGCGCGATTGGCCATGACCACGCCGTCGCCGATCGCGCTGCGGGTGTTCGTGGTGTGCAGGTAGATCTGGCCGATGCCGCCCGTGGCGAGCACGGTGTAGTCGGCGAACACGGTGAAGACCTCCTCCGTGTTGTTGTCCAGCAGATAGGCGCCGACGCATTCGTTGCCCAACCGGTAACGGACCTGAATGTCGGTGGGATGGTGCTGGGTGGTGAGCAGGTCGATCGCGGTCATCTCGGTGACCAGGGTGATGTTCGGCTCCGCCTTGACCCGATTGAGCAGCGAGATCTCGATGGCCCGGCCGGTGGCGTCGCCGGCGTGGATGATGCGCGGCACCGAGTGCGCGCCTTCCTGGGTCAGATCGAGCTCGCCCTCCTCGCTGGTGGAGAACGGCACGTGGATCTGATCCAGCAGCAGCTCCTTCACCACGCGCGGCCCTTCCACGGAGAGGAAGCGCACCGCTTCTTCGTTGGAGAGGCCGGCGCCGGCGCGGAGAATGTCTTCGATCAGCTTCGCCGGGCTGTCGTTCTCCCCCTCGTAGATGATGCCTCCCTGGGCCCAGAACGTATTGCAGTCCTTCGGATCGGCCGCTTTGGTCACCAGGAGGACCTTGAGGCCGGCGTTGGCGAGCACGAAGGAGGCGGTCAGGCCGGCAATGCCCGTTCCGATGACGAGCACCGGATAGTGCTCGCGATTGCTCAGCCGCCCGCTCACGGCTGCGTATTCTACAGGGGACATGCACGTCCTCCGCGGAGATCGAACGAAGCGCGTAATTCCGCGCTTCCTCTGGTGTAGGTCATGGCATGAGGGAGGCAATAAATCCTTTTTGCCATGCGCCGCCGGACGGTCCTGCTCGCGATCCTCCTCCTCGTCCTCTTCGTTGCCGCGTCGTGGCAACCGCGGGTGATCGTCCGTGCGGCGGATGCGCCTTCCCTCACCGAACAACATCAGCGCCAGCTCGCCCGGGAACTGGAGCAGGCGTTGCCGGACCGCGAGGGGAAGGTGATGGTGATCCTGAGCGACCGGGTGGTGGGGACGCGTCCCGCTACGCAATCTCCCAGCGGCGAGTCAGCTGCCGCGCGATGAGGAAGAACACGATCGCGTAGCCGACCAGTACCGCCACCGGAGCGGCGAGCATGGAGAGCGGCTCCTCCCGCCAGAACACGTTCGTGAAACCGTCCAGCGCCCAGGAGTTGAAGAGCACCAGCCCCGCCTTCTGCACCCACTCCGGCATCAGGAAACGGGGGAACATCGAGCCGCCGATGGCGGAGACGGTGAGCACCACCAATGTCGAGATGGCGCCGAGCTGCGCGCGGGAGCGGGAGAGCGAGGCGAGGAAGAGGCCGAACGCGGAGGTGGCCAGCGTCGTCGCCACGGCCATGATCGCGAAGCCGCCCAGGTGCCGGAGCAGGTCCAGTTTGAAGACGAGGGCGCCCCAGGTGAACATCACCAGCAGCTGCAGGCTGCCCAGCGTCCAGATGTAGGCCAGCTTGCCCAGCATCAGCTGGGTGAGGGAGAGGCGCGTGGTGAGGATGCGGTCGAGCGTGCCGCTCTCCGCTTCCTCCAGCAAGGCGCCGCCGGCGTTCGAGGCGGTGAAGAGGAGGAACATCACGCCGATGCCGGCCGCGTAGAGCGCCACCACCGGATTGCGCTTCGTCTCCCCGACCACGTCCGTCATCCGGATGTTCACCAACTCGCCGCCGCCCTGCCGCCTCCCCGCCGCCGGCTGCGCGCGCAGCCAGGCCATGTTCTTGTTGATCGCGGCATGCTGTTCCGGCGTGAGGCCGCCGCTCCACCTGTCCATCACCTCCACGCCGCCGTCCATCATCAGCTCCGGCAACGCGGTCATGATCGTCTTCTGCAGCATCCCGTTCGCCACCTGCGGCGCGATCGGATCGGCCGAGTCGGTGAGGAGGCGGAACGCCGGCGCGTTCGATTTCTGCCCGAACTGGATGCGCGTGGTGCCGAAACCCCTGGGGATGATGATCGCCACCGGCACGCTGCCGCGCTTCACGAGCGCCGTTGCCGCCGCCGTGTTGGCCGCGACGGTTACTTTCAGCGCCGGCTCGAGGCGCAGCGCCTCGATCAAGCGCTTCGAGTTGTCGGAGCGGTCTTCGTCGGCGATCACCACGCTCACCTTCGGTGTCGAGCGCCGGCCGGCGAACATGCCGGCGAAGATGGAGAAGAAGACGATGGGCACGACGAAGCTGAGCATCAGCGCCGTGCGGTCGCGGCGCAGATTCATCCAGCCGGCGCGCATCACGGAGAGAATCATTCGCGCAGCTCCCTTCCGGTGAGGTGCAGAAACACCGCCTCGAGATTCGGCGTCGGGCCGCCTTCCGCCCCCACCGCGAGGTGCGCGCGGGTCAGCTCGGCCTGCGTCCCGACGGCGATGATCCGGCCGCGGTCCATCACCGCGATGCGGTCGCAGAGGCGCTCGGCCTCTTCCATGTAGTGCGTGGTGTAGATGAGGGAGACGCCGTCTTTGCGCAGGCCCTCGATCATCTCGTAGATGCGCTCCCGCGACTGCGGATCGACGCCCACGGTCGGCTCGTCGAGCAGGAGAATGCGCGGCCGGTGCAGCACGCCCGCGGCCATGTTCAGCCGCCGCTTCATCCCGCCGGAGAGCGTCTTGACCTGGTCCTTTTCACGCTCTGCCAGCGCCGACCAGAGCAGCGCGTCCGCGACCGCCTTGCCCAGCGCCTCGCCGCCCAGGCCGAAGTAGCGGCCGAATACGGTGAGGTTTTCCCGCACGGTGAGGAGCGGATAGAGCGCGATCTCCTGCGGCACCACGCCCACTTCAGCGCGCGCGGTGTTGTCGCCCGGCTGCGCGGTCTTGCCGAACAGCTGCACCGTGCCGCCGTCCGGCCGCACCCGCCCCATGATCGTGCGCACCAGCGTCGATTTCCCCGCGCCGTTCGGCCCGAGCAGCCCGAGGACTTCGCCGTCCCGGAGCTCGAGGGAGACACCGGCCAGGGCGGGGCGGCCGGCGAAGGACTTGGTCAGCGCTTCGATCGCGAGCGGCGGCATGAGGGCGTTATACGCCTGTAACGCCGTGCTGTTTCACGAACGATGAACGATGAAGGATGAACGATGAACGAGATTCTTGCCGCCTTTTGTTCATCGTTCATCCTTCATCGTTCATCGTTCCTCTACGCTGCCGGCTGCGCGAAGCCGGTGATCACGTACGACCCCGACTTGATGTCCTTCTTGATCTTGATGATGTTGTTGTTCTGCGCGTCTTCCAGCAGGTCGCTGAACGTGTTGTAGCCGTAGTACTCCTCGTTGAACGTCGGCTTCTTGCGCTGCATCGTCTGCTTGACCATGGAGCCCCACAGGATCTCCTTGTTCTCGCGCATCAAAGCCTTGATCGAGTCGATCAGCAGCTTGAACACCTCGCCCTGCTTCTTGTCCTTGAACGCGTTCACGGCCGGCGCCTTCTGCGTCCCGCGCACGAGATCCTCGTAGAAGATGAACTCGTCGCAGTTGTCGATCAGCAGGTCGCTCGAGGAGTTCTTCACGCCGACGCCGATCACGAACTTGTCGTTCTCCTTCAGCTTCGACACCAGCGGCGAGAAGTCGGAGTCGCCGGAGGCGACCACGAAGACGTCGATGTGCTCCTTCGACCAGGCCATGTCCATGGCGTCGACCACCATCCGAATGTCCGCCGAGTTCTTGCCGGAGTACTTCCGGCCGGGGATCTCGATCAGCTCGATGGCCGCCTCGTGCAGCTCGCGCTTGTAGTCCGGGAACTTGTCCCAGTCGGAGTAGGCGCGCTTGACGACGATCTTCCCCTTCTCGAGCAGGCGCTCGAGCAGGAGCTCGATCTCGAATTTCTTGTATTTGGCGTCCGTGACGCCGATCGCGATGTTCTCGAAATCGATGAACAGGGCGATTTTCCGCTCTCTATCTGTACTCATATTCCTCGGAGGCGACGACTGGAGGTCATCTTCCGCTGCGGCGGCTTCATCGAAGATTGGTCGTCGTGCCATGCGGCGGGTCGGCGAAGTGTAGCACCCGGCCGGCACGGCCGGCAGCGCCTGTCGGCCAAGCCTCGGCGCCCGTCAGTGCCCGTAGCGACTTCCTGCCGCAGGGCTGTGCCGGCCTCCGCTACACTACGTGCCCGGTGCGCCCGTACGTAACACTGGCCCGTCCCTTTACACTCCTCCCTCCTCTTTTCGGGATCATCTCCGGGGCCGTCTGCGCCTGGGGCTCGGCCCACAATCCCGATCCCACCCGCACTTTGACCGCCTCCGTCATCCTCACGGTCGCGCTCGGCTCGCTCTGCGCTTCCTTCCTCAATGCCGCGTCGAACGCCCTGAACCAGATCTACGACCTGGAGATCGACCGCATCAACAAGCCGGGCCGGCCGCTGGTCACCGGCGCGCTGACCATCGGCCAGGCCTGGGGCTTCACCTGGGTCATGTACGCCCTGGCCATCGTCCCCACCTGGCTCGTCGTGGCCTATCCCTTCGTTTCCTGGTCCCAGAAGCTCTTCGCGCCGCTGCCGGAGCACGAGTGCTTCTTCATCTACCTCGCCGGCATGTTCTTCACCTTCGTCTACTCCGCGCCCGCCCTCGGCCGGACGAAGAAGCATCCCCTCGGCGCGAACCTGACCATCGCCATCCCCCGCGGCTGCCTGCTGAAGGTGGCCGGCTGGACGATGGTGGCCAAGGCGACCGTCGCCGAGCCGTGGTACATGGGCGCGATCTTCATGCTCTTCCTCCTCGGCGCCGCCTCGACCAAGGACTTCTCCGACATCGAAGGCGACCGCGCCGGCGGCTGCCGCACCTTGCCGATCGCGTTCGGCGTGCGGCGCGCGGCCTGGATGATCGCGCCCTTCTTCATCTTCCCCTGGCTTTTGATGCCGCTCGGCGTGCGGCTCGGCATCCTCACCGGCAACGGCACGGCGCTGGTGGTGCTCGGCTTTGTGCTGGCGGTGTGGGGCGCGTACACGGTGTGGCTGATCGTGCGCAATCCGGATGAGCTGACGGCGACGGAGAATCACCCTTCATGGCGGCACATGTACCTGATGATGATGGCCGCGCAGATCGGGTTCGCCGCGGCGTACCTCGTCTGACGCTGCGCCTCGCCGCGGCCTGCGCCGGCTTCGCGCTGGCGCTCTGGCTCGCGCCGCTGGTGCAGCGCCCGGCGTCGCCGCACGAGCTGCCCGGGGCGATGCAGGCCGCCGGCCTGTCCCCTTCCGGTCCGTTGCTGCAGTTCGCCTTGATCGCGCTGCTGCCTTTTGCGGCGGCTTTCCTTCCTTCCGCAAGTTCGCACGCGGGACGGCCGGTGCGCTTCCCCTACGCCATCGTCGTCCCCGCCACGCTCCTCATCTACCTGACCATCCTGCACAAGCATCCGCGCACCACATTCCTGATCGCTCTCGCCATCGCCATCGCGTTGACGCCGCTGCTCAACCGCATCCCCGGCCGCGCGCGGCTCGCACTCTACGCGCTCTTCGTTTTCGCCTATCCGCTTCTGCTTTTGCGGCGCCCGTTGCCGCTCGACTTCTACGAGGACGGCCACGAGCTGGTCATCGCCTCGGAGCTGATGCGCGGCGAGCGTCCGTACACGGACGTCGTCCCCGTGCACGGCCTGCTCAGCGACGGCGGCCTCGATTGGCTGGTGCTGGAAGTGTGGGGGCGGGCTTCAGCCCGTCCCGGCGTTCCGCAGGCCGCGGCCGCGTCCCTTCCGGCCATCCTGCGGACCAAGCTCGTCGTCTCCTGCCTCAACCTGCTGGCCATTTTCTGCATCGCCTTCGCCGCGACCGGCAACGCCGATCTCGCCCTCCTCGCCGCGATGCTGAGCGTGATGCTGATCCCCTCCGCCACGATCTGGATCCGCACCATCCCCTCGCTCTTGGCCCTGGCCTGCATCGCCGCCGCGGTGCGCCTGCGCTCCTCGCGCTGGCTGCTGGCCGCCGGCGCGCTGCTTCCGCTCGCGGTGCTCTTCGGCATCGACTTCGCCGCCTACTCGGCGGTCGTGGCTCTTGCCGTGGCGCTGCGCATGCGCCGCGTCCGCGCGCTGTTCGTCGGCATCGCCATCGGTTCGATCCCGCTCATCCCGATCGCCATCCCGCTGCTGAAGACGACGCTCCTCGAGTTGCTGCCGGCGGGCCGCGTCTACGTGCCCGGCAAGCTCGCCTGGCCGGCGGAGCGCGTGCCGCTCGCGCTCTGGATCCTCGCGCTGCTCTTCGCCGCGGCGACCACGCGCCTGCGCATCCGCCGCAGCGAGGCGGCATGGCCGCTCGCGCTGTGGGTGGTCATCGCCGGCGTCTCGTTCGCGCAGCGCCGGCACCTTTACGCCACGTTCGCCATGACCGCCTTCGCCATCGCTTTGCTCTGGCTCATCGCCCGCCGCCGGCGCTACCTGGCCGCCGTGCTGGCCATCGCGCTCGCGCTGCTGGCCAGACCGTGGGATCATATCTTCAAGCTGGCCGCCCCGCTGCGCCTCGCCGGCGGCATCCAGCAGCCGCTCGTCTCCCCAGAGCAGCAGAAAGCGCTCGACGCCGCGCGCCGCTTCACCGCCGCGCGCCTCGGCCCGAACGAGACGTACTTTGATTTCTCCAACAGCGCCGCCCTCTACTACTTCCTCGGCCGCAACTGCCCCACCCGCCACCAGCAGGTCCCGTTCTACGAGTCGGAGAGCGCGCAGCGCGAAGTGATCGCCGCCATCCAGCGCAACCGCTCCGTGCGCGCCGCGCTCATCGAATGCCCCGGCGGCAACTGGACCATCGACGGCATCCCCAACCGCACCCGCGCGCCGCTGGTCTGGCACTACCTGCAGACCAACTTCACCCCCGCCTTCGCCGAGGATGGCGTGATCTTCTGGCTGCGGAGATAGCCGGCAGCGGGCAGCGGGCAGCGAGCCCGGAACACCGGAGCGTCAGCCTTTGTCTCCGTCCTTTCGTTCGCCTGCTCGCTGCCCGCCGCCCCGCTGCTCGCCGGCATGTTCCACGTGCCACATTTTCTGTGCAGATTAAGCGCGACTGCTTCCGGCCGCCCTTCCGTTCGTCCTCTACTGCCCGTAGAGCGGCTTTTCCGCAGAAAATGTCCACCGCCTGTTTTACGCCCATTTTCTTGTGGTCGCGTCTGCTATTTGCCTCCGGAATCGCTGCGAAAACGCTGCGGAAAAATGCAACGCAATCCACATCGCAAATGTTGATGAAATTGATGTGCAAAACATGTGGAAAATACGAGGGAAATCTGCGGATTCGATGTGGAGAGCGCTGTGCAAAAGGCTGCGGAAATCCTGTCGATGGGCGGCGGATAAGCGGCGGAACAGTGCCGCGAAAGGATGTGCATCGCCTGTGCGCTAAATCATTGCCAGCGCGAATACTTACGCATTATCTAGTGTTACTTCTTGCGGCGACCACAAGATGTTGTGGTGCGCGGCCTTGACATCGCCAGATACGGGGCGTAGCGTACGTCGAAACAAACATCCGGCGACTGTGAGGGAGGATCGATGAAGGATTTGAAGGATCAATCCCGGCTTGCTACGCGGTCCCCGCTACGCTCCGTATCCCTGCAGATCCGTGAGTATCAGGTGACCGTGAAAGTGAAAACGCCGGTCCCCCAGATCAAGGCATCGCAGCCTCGTTCCTTGTATCGCTGATTCGTTTGTCGCTATCGGTATGAAGCTCTCTCGAAAGTTCGCAGATCTCTCCTGTGAGCGGACGAAGAGCGTGAGGGGGAGGTAGGGGACGGCAGTTCGGGGATGAGGGACATCGGGACAAAAGGCGCGCGCTGAAAGGATCCGCAGCCCGCCGCCACCCGACTCCTTCGACGTCGCGAACTTCCATCCTCTATTTTTTTCTCCATCTGGAAGGAGAAGGGAAATGACGTCCATGGAAGTTTCGACCCAGCCGCTCCGCGCCCGCACGTCCGCCAAAGGTCCCAAGGGTGGCCGGAAGGAGACGCGCTCCGGCGGCATCGCCGTGGAGCGCTACTACACCACGCCCGGCGTCGACGTGTACGACACCTGTGAGTGGGAGGTCCGCGGCGCCGTCATCACCAACGAGCGCGGCGAGGTCGTCTTCGAGCAGAAGGAAGTGGAGATGCCGAAGTTCTGGTCGCAGATGGCCACCAACGTCGTCGTCTCCAAGTACTTCCGCGGCCACCTCGGCACGGCCGACCGCGAGACGAGCGTCCGCCAGCTCATCGGCCGCGTGGTCCGCACCATCACCGGCTGGGGCCGGGAGGGCGGCTACTTCGCCACCGAGGAGGCGGGCGACGCGTTCCGCGACGAGCTGACGCACATCCTGCTGTACCAGATGGCCTCCTTCAACTCGCCCGTCTGGTTCAACGTCGGCATCGAGCCCCGCCCGCAGTGCTCGGCGTGCTTCATCAACTCGGTCAATGACACCATGGACTCCATCCTCGGACTGGCCAAGACCGAGGGGATGCTGTTCAAGTACGGGTCGGGAACCGGGTCGAACCTCTCCAACATCCGCTCCTCGCGCGAGCTGCTCGCCGGCGGCGGCACCGCCTCCGGCCCCGTCTCCTTCATGCGCGGCTACGACTCCTTCGCCGGCGTGATCAAGTCCGGCGGCAAGACCCGCCGCGCCGCGAAGATGGTCATCCTCAACGCCGACCATCCGGACATCGTCGACTTCATCCAGTCCAAGGAGAAGGAAGAGCGCAAGGCCTGGGCCCTGATCGAGGCCGGCTACGACGGCGCCTTCAACGCGCCGGGCGGCGCCTACGACTCGGTGCAGTTCCAGAACGCGAACCACTCCGTCCGCGTCACGGACGAGTTCATGCGCGCGTACGAGAAGGATGCCGACTGGCACACCCACGCCGTGACCGAGCCGAAGCGGGTGATGGATACGTACAAGGCGCGCGACCTGATGCGCCGCATGGCCGAGTCGGCCTGGGTGTGCGGCGATCCGGGCATGCAGTTCGACTCCACCGTCAACGACTGGCATCCCTGCCCGAACACGGCGCGCATCAACGCGTCCAATCCGTGCTCGGAGTACATGTTCCTGGACGACTCCGCCTGCAACCTCGCCTCCCTGAACCTGATGCGGTTCTACACCGATGCGAACGGCTTCGACGTGGAGGCCTACCGCCACGCGCTGCGCATCGTGATCACCGCCCAGGAGATCGCGGTGGACAACGCCTCGTATCCCACGCCGGCCATCGAGAAGAACTCGCACGCCTTCCGTCCCTTGGGCATCGGCTACGCGAACCTCGGCGCGCTGCTCATGGCCCGCGGCATTCCTTATGACAGCGATGAAGGCCGCGACTACGCCGCCGCCGTGACGTCCATCCTCTCCGGCGAGTCGTACGCGCAGTCCTCCCGCATCGCGGCGAAGATCGGCACGTTCGCCGGCTACGAGGAGAACCGCGAGCCGTTCCTCCGCGTCATCGACAAGCACCGCCGCGCCGCCTATCGCATCAACACCCGCTCGCTGCCGGCCGACCTCGCCGACGCCGCCACCCGCGTGTGGGACGAGGCCTACTCCCTCGGCTACGACGAGGGCTACCGCAACGCGCAGATCTCCGTGCTCGCCCCCACCGGCACCATCGCCTTCATGATGGATTGCGACACCACCGGCATCGAGCCCGACATCGCGCTGGTGAAGTACAAGAAGCTGGTCGGCGGCGGGATGCTGAAGATCGTCAACAACACCGTCCCCACCGCCCTCAAGCGCCTCGGCTACGACGCGAAGCAGGTGCACGAGATCGTGCAGTACATCGATGAGAACGACACCATCGAAGGGGCCCCGCACCTCATCGAGCAGCACCTGCCGGTCTTCGACTGCGCGTTCAAGCCGCACAACGGCACGCGCTCCATCCACTACCAGGGCCACCTGCGGATGATGGGCGCCGTGCAGCCGTTCATCTCCGGCGCCATCTCCAAGACCATCAACATGCCCACTTCGGCGACGGTAGAGGAGATCGAGCAGGCGTACTACGAGGCCTGGAAGCTGGGCCTCAAGGCGGTCGCGGTCTATCGCGACGGCTGCAAGCGCTCGCAGCCGCTGTCGACCTCGCGCGACAAGTCGCAGCTCGAGACGCTGGGCGTCTCGCCGGCGGCCGTGCGGCGCAAGCTGCCGGACGAGCGCGAGTCGATCACGCACAAGTTCTCCATCGGCGGCCACGAGGGCTACATCACGGTCGGCAAGTACGAGGACGGCTCGCCCGGCGAGATCTTCATCACCATGGCCAAGGAAGGCTCGACCATCTCCGGCCTGATGGACAGCTTCGCCACCATGACCTCGCTCGCCCTGCAGCACGGCGTGCCGCTGCAGCTGCTGGTCGACAAGTTCACCCACACCCGCTTCGAGCCGTCGGGCTTCACGAAGAACCCCGAGATCCCGATGGCGAAATCGATCTGCGACTACATCTTCAAGTGGCTGGCCACGAAGTTCCTCGACCGCGATCACCAGGTCGCCGCCGGCGTCATCCTCCGCGACTCCGACCAGGCCCTCGTCGCCTCCTCGCCGAAGCCGGTCGCCAACGTCACCGCTCCCACCGCCTCCGACGTCTCCTTCATCGAGAAGATGACCGCGACGGCGACGCTCCAGCAGCCCATCGGCTTCATCGCCACCCCGAAGGACGCCGACGGCCCGAACGTCAAAGGCTCCTCCGCGACGTTCCGCTACCAGCAGGACGCCCCGAGCTGCTCGGACTGCGGCTCGATCATGGTGCGCAACGGGGCTTGCTACAAGTGCCTCAATTGCGGCTCGACGAGCGGTTGCTCGTAAGGGCAAGAAACGACACAAACGCCAAGGGCGGCCCGCAACGGGCCGCCCTTTTCCGTTTCACAAAGACAGCTTCGGCTGCGCCGCTCCCGGCGTCGCTGAGTGATCCCCAAATTTCTCCTCTCCACGAAGATGCGTTCCAGCGCTGATGAGCGAAAATGACGAGAGATCGAAGCACGAGAGAAGGAGGCCCTGTGAAAGCAATGTTCCGGGTTCTGGGCGCGAGTGCGCTCATCGTTTTCGTCTGCGCCGCCGGGTTTGCGGCGGATGTGAAAGAGACGGTGCACATCGTCATCACCGGCGGTCCGAATGCCGGCACGTACGACGCGAGCACCGACCGCGGCGGCTGTTCGGCCGGCATGACCGGCCTCGGCTCGTGGGGCAATCAGCTGTCCCAGCCCAAAGAGAAAGACCCGAAGAAGTTCAACAGCCTGCAGCTCATCGTGCCGGATGCGAAGAAGGCCGCCAACGGGACGAAGGAGTTCTTCCTCAACGTCGGCTTCGGTCCGCTGATGAGCCGCGCGGCGGAGTACAAGGTGGAGACGCGCCATGGCGAGCCGCATCAGATGGGCAGCGGCACGGTCACGGTCCTGGACAAGGGGACGGCCGGCACCGTGCACTTCGACGTGACCACGGCGGACAAGGTGCACATGGTCGGCACGATCGACTGCAAGAGCGTGCTGCGAGCGCAGTGATCGGTGTAGGGCCGGCTCTCAGCCGGCCCGACTGATCCGTGATAGCTGGGCCGGCTGGAGAGCCGGCCCTACATTTTTCTCTACTCGGTCGCTGCCACCGTGTACTGCTCCAGCTTTCCGTCCGGCATGGTGAACGTGGTCAGGCGCAGCGTCTTCTGCGGGAACTTGATGCGGTAGCGGCGCAGCGTCATCCCGCCGCGCAGCGACTGGGTGGTCTGCGTGAACTCCTGCGGCGTGCCCAGCGGGCCGAGGCTTGACGCGAAATCCGTCAGCGCATCGGCAGAAAAGTATGCGTTCGCGTTGGAGGTGAAGAGCGAGCGGTCGATCTTCCCCTGCTGCAGCGAGGCGAAGATCGCCTTCACGCGATCGAGTGCGCCGGTGTCGGTTGTCCCGGCAAACAGCAGGCCGGAGATCTTCGAGGCGATCTGCGTGGAGGCGTCCGTTGCGTCCATGTTGGTCAGCACCACGATCGCGGCGCGCTCATCCGGATAGACTTCGTTGCGCGCGGTGAAGCCGGAGACTTCGCCGCCGTGGGAGATGAGGCGGCGGCCGTCCACCGTGGTCACCGAGACGCCGAGGCCGTAGTGCGAGCCGACGCCGCTGCGCAGCGGCACCTCGGTCTGCAGCTCGCGGTAAGACGCGGGCTTGAGAATCGTCTGGTCGATCATGGACATGTCCCACGCGGCGAGGTCGCGCGCGGTCATGGCCAGCTCGCCGGCGGCGAACATCCAGCCCGTCCCTTCCTTCGGCGCCGGCCGCGGCGCGGCGAGCGCGTAGCGCATGTAGCGCGCCGGATCGCCCTCGCCGAGCGGCGCCTGATCGGTGTCGGTCACGGACGTCATCTTCAGCGGCTCGAACACGCGCTTGCGCAGAAAATCCAGCAGCGGCATGCCGGCCACTCGCTCCGCGATCAGGCCCGCGATCACGTAGTTCGTGTTGCTGTACTGCCACTTCGTGCCCGGCTCGAAGTCGAGCGGCTTGCGCGCCCAGCCGGCCAGGATGTCGCTCGGCGCCACCGGCTGCAGCATCATCGGCATCACGTAGTCCTGCGGCCAGAAGTCCTGGTAGCCGGAGGTCATGGAGAGCAGCTGGCGGATGGTGACGTCCTGCGCGCGGGTGAGCTCGGGCAGCCAGCGCACGACCTTGTCATCGAGCGTCAGCTTTCCCTCCTCGGCCAGCAGCAGGATCGCCGCGGCGGTGAACTGCTTGCTGATCGAGCCGATGCTGTAGCGCATCTCCGGCGCCGCCGCGAGCGGCGGCTGCAGCCGCGCGTTGCCGTAGGCCTTCGCGTAAATCACCCGGCCGTCTTTCACCACGGCGATGGAGGCGCTCGGCGCGCCGCTCTTCACCAGCGCGTCGATCACGACGTGATCGATGGTAACGAAATCCTGGGCGAGCAGCGGAGAGGCGAGAGCGAGCAGGAGGAGGGCAACTGTCACACGCATGAGGGCGGATGGTAATGCACACCCGAGTACAATCCACTCCCATCACCCATGTCCGAGGTCACCCAGCTCCTGCGCGAGTGGAACGCCGGCCGTCCCGAGGCGCGCGACCAGTTGATGCGGCTCGTCTACGACCCGCTGCGCGACATCGCCGAGCGGCATTTCTACCGCGAGCGGGAGGGGCACACCCTGCAGCCGACCGCGCTGGTGCACGAGCTGTACGTCCGCCTGGCCGACCAGCGGCGGGTCGACTGGCAGGATCGCGTCCACTTCTTCGCCGTGGCCGCGCAGGTGATGCGGCGCATCCTGGTCGACCACGCGCGGCGCAAGAAGAGCGACAAGCGAGGCGGCGACGCCATCCCCATGACCATCGACAAGGCGCTCGAGGTCTGCGAGGAGCGCGACTTCGATCTGGTGGCGCTCGACCTGGCCCTGGAGCGGCTGGCCGAGATCTTCCCCCAGCAGGCGCGCATCGTGGAGCTGCGCTTCTACGGCGGCCTGACCATCGATGAGACGGCCGAGGCGCTCGGCATCTCCGCCGCAACCATCAGCCGCGAGTGGACGATGGCCCGGGCCTGGCTGCGCCGGGCCATGAGCGTGCGATGAGCGCCGGCTTCTGGGAGGAGGTGCGCGAGCTGTTCCACGCGTGCGCCGAGCTGCCGGCGCCGGAGCGGGCCGCGCTACTCGCCGGCGCGAATGATGAGCTGAAGGCGGAGGTGGCGTCGCTGCTCGAAGAGCATGACGGGGCGGGCGGCTTTCTCGATCAATCGGTGTGGGAGCTCGCCGCGCAGCAGCAGCGGGCGGTGATCGGCCCATATCGCGTGGTGCGCATGCTCGGCGAGGGCGGCATGGGCAGCGTCTTCCTCGCCGGGCGGGACGATGAGCAGTTCGAGCAGCGCGTCGCCATCAAGCTGGTGCGCGGCGGCCACGCCATGCTGCGCCGCTTCCGCCAGGAGCGGCAGATCCTCGCCGCGATGGAGCATCCGAACATCGCGCGCCTGCTCGACGGCGGCACCACCGCGGACGGCCTGCCCTACCTGGTGATGGAGTACGTCGAGGGGACGCCGATCGACGAGTACTGCCACGGCCTTTCCATCGCGGCGCGCCTGCGCCTCTTCCTGCAGCTCTGCGACGCCGTGCAATACGCGCATCGCAATCTCGTCATCCACCGCGACATCAAGCCGGCGAACGTGCTGGTCACGGCGGACGGCGTGCCGAAGCTGCTCGACTTCGGCATCGCCAAGCTGACATCCTCCGCGGAGCTGCGCGCTGACGCCACCGTGACCCGGCTAATGACACCCGACTACGCCAGCCCGGAGCAGCTCCTCGGCAAGCCGGTCACCACCGCGACGGACGTCTACTCCCTCGGCGTGCTGCTGTTCGAGATCCTGACCGGCACGCGGCCGTTCACCGGCAAGGCGCGCACCGGCGATACCGAGGTGCCGCGGCCGAGCAGCGTGGGACACGTGCGCGGCTTGCGCGGCGATCTCGATCGCATCCTGCTCAAGGCTCTGGAGCCCGATCCGATGCAGCGCTACGGATCGGTGGAGAAGTTCGCGGACGATATCCGCAGACACCTGGAAGGCCATCCCGTTTCCGCGCGCGGCGCGTCGTTCGTTTACCGCGCGACGAAGTTCGTGAAGCGCAACAAGTTCGTGGCCATCGCGGCGGCCGCGGCGGTGACGGTGGCCATCCTCTCCTTCATCGCCATCCTGAAGGAGAAGCGGCTCGCGGAGCGGCGCTTCGAGCAGGTGCGGACGCTGGCCCGCTCCATGGTCTTCGAGATCCACGATGCGATCGCCACCTTGCCCGGCTCGACCGCCGCGCGCGAGCTGCTCGTCCGCCGCGCCCTCGGCTATCTCGATGCGCTCGCATCCGAGGCGAGCCGCAACACGCCGCTGCAGATGGAGCTGGCCGGCGCGTACCAGCGCGTCGGCGACGTGCAGGGCCTGCCTTACAACGCCAACCTCGGCGACACGCCGGGCGCGTTGATCAGCTATCGCAAGGCGCAGGTCATCGCGGAACAGATCCTGGAGCGGGAGCCGGAGAACGAGACGGTGCTGCGCCTGCTCGCCGACCTGCACGACCGGGCCGGCCTCGTCCAGCAGCGGGCGCTGCGCTGGCGCGGCGCGCTGCAGGACCATGAGGCGGCGCGCGCCATCCGCGAGCGGCTGCCGGAGGATGTGGGGGGCGATCTGGCGCTCGCGCGGACGTGGGTCGGCATCGGCGACTCCGTCTATCAGGGCAACATCCGCCTGCCGCTCACCGCATACGAAACGGCGCTCAAGATCCTGGGGCATCTCCCTTCCCAAGGCTTGCATCGGCGGAAGCTGCTGGTGGAGCTCGGGCGGACGCATCAGCGCCTGGGCGGCTACTTCACCGGGCCGTTGGCTCGCGATCCGGCGCGCGCGCTGGAGCACCATCGCGCCGCCGAAAAGGCGTTGGAGGAGCGGGCGGCGATGGACCCCGCGGACGCCGTGGCCCGCCGCAATTACGCCGACCAGCTGGTGATGACCGCCACCTTGCAGAACACCGTCGGCGATGGCGCGGGCGTGCTGGCCGGCACGGAGAAGGCGCTCGTCATCCTGCGCGCGCTGGCCGCGGCCGATCCGGAGAACATGGAGGCGCAGCGCGACCTCGCCTTCGCGCTGGAGCAGCGCGGCCGGGCGCAGTCAGGGGAGGATGCGTTCGCGTCGTTCGACCAGGCGCTGGAGATCCGCCAGCGCATCGTGGCCCGCGACCGGGGGAACCGGGAAGACCTGCGCGGCATCGCCGGCGTGTTCGGGAGCCTGGCGAAGAGATGCCCCGACCACGAGCGTGCCGCGAGGTACGCGGCGGCCGCGAAATCCGCGACTGCGGCACTGGGGAGAGGGAAAACGTAGGGCCGGCTCTCCCGCCGGCCCATCAAC